>JALHQM010000010.1:14457-66825 GCA_022841965.1 Hyphomicrobium sp.
CACGAGCTTCACCTCGGCCTTCACGAGCCTCACCTCGGCCCTCGCCCCGGGCTTCACGAGACGGACCACGGCCCGACCGGCCACCGCGTCCCTCGCGGGCCCGCGGGCGGTCAGCCTCGGCGTCCTCGTCCTCACTTTCACCGATGAACTGGACGCCATCCGAAACCGCAGGACGTTCGTCTTCCCCATCTGCTGGCCCGGCATCGTCTTCGCCGTCGAAGCCCCAGTCCATATTGACGGCGGTCCGTTCGGGCCGGCGGGGGGCTGAATCGGTGCGCGCCTGCGTTTTCTCGATCGAAAAGTTTGCACCCTGGAGCTTGTCGCTGGCCTGCACCGTGATCGAGATGCCGTGATGTGCCTCAATTTCCGTGATGAATTTGCGCTTGTTATTCAGAATGTAGAGAGCCACCGGCGCCGTCGTGGTGGCAATCAGCGACGAGGGAACTCCGCCCATCAGCCCGTCCTCGATGCCGCGCAGCACCGCCAGCGCCACGCTCTCGGTCGAACGGATAATGCCGGTCCCCTGACAGTGCGGGCACTGCGATGTTGACCCTTCGAGCACGCCCGTGCGCAGCCGCTGCCGCGACATTTCCATCAAGCCAAAGTGCGAAATCCGGCCGAGTTGGATGCGGGCCCGGTCGAAGCGCAGCGCGTCCTTCAAGCGCCGCTCCACGGAGCGATTGTTGCGCTTCTCCTCCATATCGATGAAGTCGATGACGATCAGCCCCGCCAAGTCGCGCAGTTTCAATTGGCGCGCGATTTCGTCGGCCGCTTCCAGGTTCGTCGCGTACGCCGTCTCCTCGATCGAAAACTCGCGCGTCGACTTGCCCGAGTTCACGTCCACCGCGACCAAGGCTTCGGTTTGGTTGATGACGAGGTAGCCGCCCGACTTCAGCGTGACGAACGGGCTGAACATCGCATTCAGCTGCCGCTCAATGCCGTACTTGTTGAACAGCGGCTCAGCCGAGGAGTGCAGCAGCACGTTCTTGGCGTGGCTCGGCATCAACATGCGCATGAAGTCGCGCGCCTCGCCGTGGGCCACGTCACCGGCCACGATCACTTCTTCCACGTCCTTGTTATAAAGGTCGCGGATCGACCGCTTGATCAGGTTGCCTTCCTCATAGACGAGGCTGGGTGCGGTCGACTGCAAGGTCAGATCGCGCACGCTCTCCCACAAACGCAGAAGATATTCATAGTCGCGCTTGATCTCCTGCTGCGTCCGGGCCGCACCCGCTGTGCGGATGATGAGCCCCATGCCCTCCGGCACGTCGAGTTCGCCAGCGATTGCCTTCAGCCGCTTGCGGTCCTGCGGATTGGTGATCTTGCGGCTAATCCCGCCGCCCCGCGCCGTATTTGGCATCAGCACGGTATAGCGTCCGGCCAGCGACAGATAGGTCGTCAGCGCAGCCCCTTTGTTGCCGCGCTCTTCTTTGACCACCTGCACCAGGATGACCTGACGCCGCTTGATGACTTCCTGAATCTTATATGACCGCGGCCGCCGGCGCGGCCGCGAGGGCAGCTCCTCCAGCGCGTCTTCCGACCCCGTCTGCTCGACCGTTTCAGGCTCTGCGGAGGCCGCACCCACGATTTCCACAGTCTCGTTCTCGACAAGTCCGATGGCAGCGGGTGCATCTCCGTCGGGAAGCCCACCGTCGTCGGTCTCATCGTCGAGTTCGTCGCCTTCCAGGTCGCCGGTGTCCGTTTCGTCCCGGTCGTGCGCGGGTTCGAATCCACCAACGACTTCCGGTTCCGGCAAATCTTCTGAAATGACGTCGTCGGCGCCATGCACGTCGTGCGCGCGCACCGTGTGGCCATCGTCGCCGTGCCGGTCGTCGTGAACCTCGTCATGGTCGTCGTGATGCGAATGATCGCCCCGATCCTGATGATGTTCGTCATCATGGTCGTGGTCATGCGCCGAATGCTCATGCCCTTCGTCGTGATTGTCGACGAGCGACGGCTGGTCGCCGGCACCGGGCGCCGGGCCCGAACGGCGCCCACCGCTCTGACCGCCCCGCTGGCGACGCCGCGCCATGCGCTCGGCATGCGCATCGGCAGCAGCCTCTTCAGCGGCCTCTGCAGCGGCTTCCTCTTCGAGAAGCGCCTGCCGGTCGGCCATCGGGATCTGATAGTAGTCGGGATGAATCTCGTTGAAGGCGAGGAACCCGTGTCGGTTCCCGCCATAATCGACGAAGGCCGCCTGCAGCGACGGCTCTACGCGCGTCACCTTGGCGAGATAGATGTTGCCGCGCAGTAGCTTGCGCGCGGCACTCTCGTAGTCGAATTCCTCTACGCGGCCGTCACGCAGAACGACGACCCGGGTCTCCTCGGGATGCGTCGCGTCGATGAGCATCTTGTTGTTGGACATGGTGCAAATTCCTGCGCGCGCCGGCTGGGCATGGGGCCGGTCGAAGGCTTGGAGCCTCGTTCGGCCATCGGGATGCCATGGGCGCGCGATTTGGGTGGGGTTGATGGATAAAGCGGATAATCGGGCATGTCGGCGCGCAGGCGCCCTCCGGCTGGACCAGCCGGGCGGCGCTCGCCATCGGCTCCAAGGAGCGTCGTGGCGTTCGAGTTGACTGCACGCGAATGTCGCATTCTCTCAAGTTCACTTTTGCCAGGATCTCCGCGCGAGCGAAAACCACGTGGCGATTCATGGGGTTAGGGGCCACGCGTCGCTTGTGGCGACAGGCACCTACGGGGCGCGGCTCTGGGGCCCCCTTTCACTGGGCCCCGAGCGAGCCGCAAGCGAAGGACAAACACGTCCCTGGCGTCGCGGCGCGGCCGTTTCGATTGGAGAAAACTTTGGAGGACCGTGGGTCTGACACCGCACCAACCAAAGTTGGAGGTGGCCGCCGCTCGAGAACTCTTCCAGTTCTTCGCCGATCCGCGCGAACACCCGTCGAATTGGGTTGCCATCTGGCCAACGCCGCCGCCCAAATCCAGCCGTTGGAAAACGCTTTCCAATCAATGGCTTACGATCTGGCGCGCGTCACCCAGCGGCGCCGACGAGGCGCGGAGAAACAGAACGCATCGGAAGTGTAACGGGTTCGCGGTCCCTGTGACAAGAGTGTTCAACGCACCACACGCTGCCAGCAGGCCGCAAATCCACTGGCCAGTCTGGAGCGCAGTGGCAAATTATTTGTTAAGCTGCGGCAGATTCTGACCTTTTTCTAGACTTCTTCCAGAGGACAACAGGCCAAGGATGCCGGGGGGCTTTCCATCACCGCTGGACCAGCGTCGCGCCGCCGCCGTCGCTATGGCGACCGCAGTAGCGCTTGCCTGGGTCGCGCCCGCCCTCGCCTCGACGGCGTCTCACCCGGCACACGCCCCTTTTTTAAATCCCCGCCCGGCCGTCCTCCTGGCCCAAACCGTCGTTGAAAAAAACACGGCCCGCGAGACCGATACCCACTCGCGTGCGCCCCTCTCGCAAGCGACTGCCATTGATGTTCTCGGCGACAAACAGAGCACCTTGATCCAGTTGTCCCTGTCGCGCGGCGTAACGACCGAAATCTACACCCTCGCCAATCCCTACCGCGTCATCGTTGATCTTCC
The DNA here is from genome assembly GCA_022841965.1 of Hyphomicrobium sp. Lineage (GTDB taxonomy): Bacteria > Pseudomonadota > Alphaproteobacteria > Rhizobiales > Hyphomicrobiaceae > JAGVSR01. The sequence goes on from JALHQM010000010.1 coordinate 18,010, forward strand.
CGGCGTCGACTTTCAACTGCCAGCCGACGCTGGGCGCGACCCTCGTGGCCTCGTCTCTGCCTTCCGCTACGGCCAATTCGATGAGGGCAAGGCGCGGATCGTTCTCGACACGAACGGCCCTGTTGCCATCGCGAAAGCCGCCATGACCAAGGCCCGCTCCGGCCCCGGTGTAGTGCTGACGATCGAACTCAATCCCACCGGCAGCGCAGCGTTCGGTGAAGGCACCGGCGGTGGCCGCCAGTCCACCGCGCCCATAGCGACCGAGAGCGAGCCACAAAAGGCCCCAACGTCCAAAACGCCCGAATCAAAGGCTGTGATCGTCATCGATCCGGGACACGGCGGCATCGATCCTGGGGCCGTTGGCGCCGGCAACCTTTTGGAAAAAAATCTTGTTCTGTCGGTTTCCAAGCGCGTGCAAGCGCAACTTGAGCAGACGGGGAACTATGACATCGTCATGACCCGCACCCGCGACGTCTTCATATCCCTCAACGAACGCCTTAAAATTTCGCGCAAGGCCGAAGCTGACCTGTTCATCTCTATCCACGCCGACAGCATAGAACAGACCTACGCCCAGTCGATAAAGGGCGCGACCGTCTACACGCTGTCGGAGCGTGCCTCCGACGCCGAAGCCCGCGCCATCGCCGAAAAGGAAAACGCGTCCGATCTGATCGCCGGCCTCGATGTCGCCAAGGGCGAAGAGAACGATGACGTCAAAAACATCCTCATCGACTTAATGAAGCGAGAAACCGCGAATTTCTCCGCCGAATTTTCACGCACCCTAGTGCGCTCGCTGAAGTCAAAGATTTCACTCTCCCGGGATCCCGAGAGGGCCGCCGCATTTAAGGTGCTGCGGCAGACGCACGCCCCCTCCGTTCTCGTTGAGTTGGGTTATGTGAGTAATGCTGAGGAATCGCGCCAGATGCAGTCGGCCGATTGGCAGGAAAAGGTCGCCAAATCCATCTCAAACGCCATCAACGCCTATTTTTCCAAGCGCACCGCCGCGCCGTGATGAACATGCATGCGCATGCTTGGGAACAACAGATTATCTATTCGCCCGAAGCGTATGCCCCGACGACGTGACGCCACAATTCATGCTATGGTATAAGTCCAGCCGGCCGGGATTGCTGCGGTGCGGCAAGTCGTCTATTCAGGCGGGCCAATCGAGCGCCGGAATTCTGTTGACCCAACCGCCCGTGCGTCGTCCATGAGTGACGTCAACGGCAAGCCTCGGAACGCATGCGAGCACCCATTTATCCGCCCCCGGCCGCACCCAAGAAAAAGCGGCGCCGCAAGAGCCTGTTGCTGACGTTCCTCGGGTGGAGCTTCGGGGTTTTTGTCGTGGCCTTCGTTGCGGTGTCGGCGGCAGTCGGCTGGCTCCTTTATGAAGCGTCGAAGGACCTGCCCGACTACGAAAGCCTCGCGCGCTACGAGCCGCCCGTTATGACGCGCATTCACGCCCACGACGGGTCGCTCATCGCCGAGTATGCCCGCGAGCGACGCATCTTCGTGCCGATCAACACGATCCCCAAGCGCGTCATCGCTGCCTTCCTCTCCGCCGAAGACGCCCGCTTCTACGAACACGGCGGTATCGATTTGCAGGGCGTTGCTCGCGCCGCCATCAAGTACGTTGAGACCAAGGCCACGGGACGCGGCGGCATCCAGGGTGCATCCACTATCACCCAGCAGGTTGCCAAGAACTTCCTGCTGACCAGCGATCGCACGTTCGACCGCAAGATCAAGGAAGCCATTCTTGCCATCCGCATCGAGCGAGCCTTCCCGAAGGATAAGATCCTCGAGCTGTACCTGAATGAGATCTACCTCGGCATCGGCGCCTATGGCGTGGCCGCCGCCTCGCTCAACTACTTCAATAAAGAGCTGAAGGATCTGACGCTCGAGGAGGCGGCCTACCTCGCCGCCCTCCCGAAGGCGCCCAATAATTACCATCCCTTCCGCAATCGCCAGAAAGCTGTTGAGCGCCGCAATTGGATTCTCGACCAGATGGCCGACAATGGCTTCATCAAAGCGGACGAGGCTGGCGGAGCCAAAGCCAAGCCCCTTGAAGTGAAGTTCCGCCAGTCTGGCGCCCATATCTTTGCCGCTGAGTACTTCGCTGAAGAAGTGCGCCGCTCGCTCCACGCCCAATACGGCGAAGAAAAGCTCTATGCCGGTGGCCTCTCCGTGCGCACCACGCTCGATCCGCGCCTACAAGAGATGGCACGCCTCGCCTTGATCGATGGCCTAGTCAATTACGACCGCGATCAGGGTTGGCGCGGCCCCGTCTCTAAGATCGACATCTCTGGCGACTGGGGCGTGCCGCTCGGCGCGATCGATATTCCGTCCGACATCCTGCCCTGGCGTCTCGGCGTCGTGCTGCAGGCTGGCAAAGACAAGGCCGTTGTAGGTTTGCGTCCTTCGCGCCAGCAGGATGGCACGCTGACCAAAGATCGCGAAGCGGTTGAAATTACGCTCGCCGAAGTGAAGTGGGCCAAGGTGCCCGCCACCAAGACAACACCGAAGGCCATCACCGACATCCTCACTGCGGGTGATGTCATTTACATCGCGCCCAAAGACTTGCGCAAACTCGACGGCGTTTGGTCGTTGATGCAAATCCCCGAAGTGGCCGGCGGCCTCGTCGCGATGGACCCCCACACCGGCCGCGTCCTCGCCGTCGCTGGCGGCTTTTCGTTCGCCATGAGCCAGTTCGACCGCGTCATTCAGGCTAAGCGCCAACCCGGCTCCTCGTTCAAGCCCTTCGTCTATGCCGCCGCACTCGACAACGGCTACAAGCCGACCTCCATCATCCTCGATGCCCCCATCGAGATCGAGCAGGGCCCCGGCCAGGACATCTGGAAGCCCGAAAACTACGACAAAGAGAAATCGTTCGGCCCCACCACGCTCCGCGTCGGCATTGAGAAATCGCGCAACCAAATGACCGTCCGCCTGGCACAGGACGTCGGCATGCCAATCATCACTGAATATGCCAAGCGCTTCGGCATCTACGACGATCTCCTTCCCGTGCTCTCCATGTCGCTCGGCGCCGGCGAAACCACGCTCCTGCGCATGGCAACGGCCTATTCCATGCTTGCCAACGGGGGCAAACAGGTCCGCGCAACGCTGATCGACCGCATCCAGGATCGCTGGGGCCGCTCGGTCTGGAAACACGACGCACGCGAATGCTCAGGCTGCGCCGCTGAGACGTGGGGCAATCAGCCCGAGCCCGAAATCCTCGACGACCGCAAGCAAATCATCGATCCCCACAGCGCCTATCAAATGACGTCGATCCTCGAAGGCGTCGTCCAGCGAGGAACCGCGACAGTCTTGAAATCGTTGAACCGTCCCATCGCCGGCAAGACCGGCACCACCAACGAAGAGCGCGACGCCTGGTTTGTCGGCTACACCCCCGACATGGTCGTCGGCGTCTTCATCGGCTTCGATACCCCTCGTCCCATGGGCAAAGGTCGTACCGGCGGCGGCGTTGCAGCCCCCATCTTCGGTGACTTCATGAAGCGTGCCATGGCCGAGGAACCGGCCGCTCCCTTCCGCGTCCCACCGGGCCTGAAGCTTGTGCGCATCAATTTAAAAACAGGTCTGCGCGCCGGCCCCGGCGACACGCAGGCCATCATGGAGGCCTTCAAGCCGACCGAAGAGCCCGACGATGCGTACTCAATCATCGGCTTCCAAGTCAGCGACACGGCGACGCCATCAGGCACGGCCCCGGCGGCTGGCTCCACAGGCGGCGGGTATTCCACCACAACCGATGCCTGGGCGCCCACCTCATCGCCCCCGGGCAACGCTCCCTCACCTCCTCCACCCCGCCCCCCCGGCTGGTGACCCGGTCGTCGCACTTCATTTATCCCGCGGCCTAACAGTCCTGCCCGGCCGCCCAGCGTTTACACGATCGGCACACGCCTCTATACGCGTGGCAACTCAACATCCCTTCTGCGCCGAAGGTCCTTTGAAAGGCATGCCCCATGCGCGCTGAAGCGCAAAAGCTGGTCGATAACATCCAAGAAGCGCTCGCGCTTCTGAGGAGGTATCTTTGACCCGGACCAAGCAGAAGAACGCCTAGGCGAACTCAATCGCCGCGCCGAAGACCCGGCCATCTGGTCCAAGCCCGCCGAAGCACAAAAAGTCATGCGCCAGCGCCAAGCGCTGGAAAAATCGCTGACGAGCTTCAAGCGCATGCAACAGGACCTCGACGACAACGTCACGCTCATCGAGATGGGCGAGGCCGAAGGCGATGGTGCGACCGTCGCAGAAGCCGAAGCCCTCCTCGCCAAACTCGACCACGAAGTCCAGAACCGCAGCATCGAGGCCCTGCTCTCCGGCGAAGCCGATGGCATGAACACCTACCTCGAAGTCCACGCCGGCGCGGGCGGCACCGAGAGCCAGGATTGGGCATCCATGCTTCTGCGCATGTACATGCGCTGGGCCGAGCGCCGTGGCTTCAAGGTCAAGCTCATCGACGAAAGTCCCGGCGAAGAAGCCGGCATCAAGTCGGCTACCTTAGAAATCGAAGGCGAAAACGCCTTCGGCCTTCTGAAAACCGAAGGTGGCGTCCACCGTCTCGTGCGCATTTCACCCTACGACTCGAACGCCCGCCGCCACACGAGCTTCGCCTCCGTGCAGGTGTTTCCCGTGATCGACGATACCATCGACGTCGACATCAACCCGTCCGACGTTGAGGTCTCGTTCGCGCGCTCGTCCGGCGCCGGCGGCCAGCACGTCAACCGCACGGAATCGGCGGTCCGCCTCGTCCACAAACCGTCAGGTATCGTTATCTTCGCGCAGGAGCACCGGTCCCAACACCAAAATAGGGACGTTGCCTTCAAACGCTTGAAAGCTAAACTCTACGAGCGGGAATTGAAGCGGCGCGAAGAAAAAGCGTCCGCCGACCAGGCTGCCAAAACCGATATCGGCTGGGGACATCAGATCCGCTCCTACGTCCTGCAACCTTATCAGCTCGTGAAAGACCTCCGCACCGGCGCGCAGTCCACAGCGCCCGACGATGTGCTGGACGGCGACATCGATCCGTTCATTCAAGCCACCCTGTCCGCCCGCATCAAAGGTGGCACCGGCGCCGCAGTCGAAGATATCGAGTAGTCTTCACCCGCCCTGGCGCGCCGACAGAATTTCGACACGGTCGCCTGACGTGAGCCGCCGCTCACCCCGCGCGCGTGCCGGCACGAACGCGCCATTGAGTGCCGTCGCAACCCGACGGTCGCCGAAGTTCTCCGCAACGATGAGATCAGCCAATGTCTCGGCCTGCGTAGTGCGGGACTCGCCATTGATCGTCAGGGAGATGGGCTCAGTTCGCATGGGGTGGTCCGCTTGCCAATACTGAGCTGAGGAGTGCCTCAGCTCAAAAGCTTGCCTTCCAGCTGAATGATGCAGCTGTCGATATTGTGCAGGATCTCTTCCGTGTGACCGAGATCCTTCTCCAAGCGCTGCACGTCCTCGGAATGGTCGTCGTCAGAAAACGCCGACGACAGCCGACCGAGCGCCGCCAAGAAGCCCTTCTGCCTCCGGCTGCGCGCCGCCGCCTTCTCGGCCTTGGCTTCAAGCGATCGGGCCCGCTTCAGTTCCGCCGCCACCCGCCGCTTCAGCAATCCGACCTCTTTCTTCTTATGGCGCAGCTCCTTGATCGCCGCCTTGGCCTCGGCGGACGTATTGACCTTCACCCTCACCTCGGTTCCGACAATCGCCGCGAACCGCATTTCCCTCAATTCCATGCCGGATGGCCCCCGCCGGACATTTTAACGATTTGACCGCAACGCTACACGCTCATGCCTCTGGCGTCAGCCCGCGACACCGGGCGTCATTGCCACCTGCAACTCGAACCACAATTAACGTGATCGATGCGCGCGGGTGGACAGATACGCCTAGGGCTGGAATTCAACAACGTGCCGTGACGCCCACCCAACCGTCACGCTGCGACATCCGCGCGACCGGACTGGTTCAATAGCCAGCGACCCGGTATCGGATATCGACTCACAAACGGGCAACGGACGGGATCGCCGTGAACATTCTAGGCATCGTTACCAAGTCGCATGACACCGGCCTCGCACTGCTCCAGAACGGCGAGCCCACCTACATCCTGGAAGAAGAGCGCTTCAACCGCCAGAAGCATACGCTCGAATTCCCGGTCAATTGCCTCGATACGATCTTCACGGATGCCGGTTTGAAGTTCGATGACATCGATGTCCTGACCACCCCGTGGGAAATGGATCGCCTCCGCCCCACCTTCTACAACAACGTCACCGACAAACTCCCCGCAAGCCTCAACCTCCTCCGCCCCGGCGCCCACCGCGTTCAGGCCTCGGCCATCGTCAACCTGCCCCTCCGCCTCTGGTTGGGTCTCGGCAAGCGCTACGGCTATCGCAAGGTCCCGAAGATCGTTCAGGTCTCCCACCACAACGCCCACGCCGCCGTATTCAACGTCTCGCCGTTCGAAGAGGCCGCCGTCCTCGTCATGGACGGCTACGGCGACGATACCTCCACATCAGGCTATATCGGCCAGGGAACAAAGATCGAGCGCGTCTGGCACAGCGACTTCTTCGACAGCCTCGGCATGCTCTACACGTGCGTGACCGAATACCTTGGCTTCAAGGTTTTCGAGGAAGGCACCATCATGGCGCTGGCCGCCTGCGGCGGCCCGACCTACGTCGACAAGATGCGCGATCTCATCGAACTGCGCCCCGATGGCCAGTTCCGCATCAACCGCGACTACACGTCATTCGATACTCACGGCTTGGTGCGCCCCTTCAAGTGGAAGTTCTACGAAACCTTCGGCCCCCCGCGATCGCGCAAGGACCCGCTGACAGATCACCACCGCGACATCGCCCACGCACTCCAAACGGTGATCGAGGAAACGATTCTCCACATCGTCCGCGATATGGAAAAGCGCCAATCCTCGCGCAATCTCGTCATCTCCGGCGGCGTCGGCCTCAATTGCGTCGCCAACGCCCGCATTCTGCGCGACACGAAGTTCGAGCGCGTCTGGGTACCGCCCTGCGCCTCCGACACCGGAGCACCTCTTGGCTCCACGCTCTGGCATTGGCACCAGACGCTCGGCAACCCGCGGACCTTCGAAATGACACATGCCTTCTACGGCAAGGGCTTTACCGACGCCGAAATCAAGGCAGCCCTCGATAAGGCCGGCCTCACCTATCAAAAGTTCGAAGAAGCCGATCTCTTGAAAAAAGTTGCTAAGGATCTCAGCGAACAAAAAATTGTCGGCTGGTTCCAGGGCCGCGCTGAAATGGGCCCGCGCGCGCTCGGCAATCGCTCGATCCTGTCAGACGCCCGCGACAACAAAATCAAGGATCTCATCAACGCCAAGATCAAACACCGCGAAGCCTTCCGCCCCTTCGCCCCCGTCGTGCTTCTGGAGCGCTCGAAGGAGTTCTTCGACGTCACGCAAGCCGACCCCTTCATGACGCTCGCCCCGCGCATCCATCCCGACAAGCTCGCGCTGATCCCCGCAGCCGCCCACGTCGACGGCACCGGCCGCATCCAAACCATCGAGCGCTCAGCGAACCCGCGCTATTACGGCGTGATCGAGGAATACGCCAAGATCACCGGCATTCCGGTGATCTTGAATACGAGCTTCAACCGGCAGGAACCCGTCGTGAACTCGCCCGAGCAGGCTATCTCCTGCTTCCACCGTACCGACATGGACGTGCTGGTGATGGGCGACTACTACACCACCGACCGCAACCCCGCCGCCGTAAAGCACGCCCGCGACAGCTTCGTCTCCGTCACCGCAGCTGGCAGCGAATAGACGTCAGCCTGTCGAAAAAGGAGCATGGTACGACGCGTCCAGCGGCGGCGTCTCTGCCATCCCGCGCCGAAGCATCTCCGAGAGGTCTTCGACCATCATCGCAAACAGGTCCTCGCCTTTCTGCTTCGTCGCGCGGCTCGGATACCCTGTGACCCCGTTTTTGCTGGTCCGGTTCACCGGATGCGAAAACACCAACCCCTCCGTCCGATCCGGATCATCCGCACCTGCGATCTGATCTTCGCGCACGATCTCCGGCGCCACCGCAAGCATCAGTGATGTCTCCGCGTCGTTCGCATGCCAGTCGTCGCCATCCGCAAAGTGGACCGCCTTCACACGCGGCGTCATTTGTCCGGTATTGATCACGCAGACCATCAGATCGTCGAACGTTGCGCGAAGATTTTCCAGCGCACATCGCAGCGGTGCGAAATTCGTCACATGCGTGTTCACGATGAACAACCGCCGCACGCCCGAAGAGTACGACCAAGTCCCGATCTGCGTGACGAGCGCGGTCATCACGGCTGGGTCGAGCGCGATCGTCCCCGGCCACCGCTTGCTATGTCCGATGGAGCAGCCGTAAGGCATCGTCGGCAGCATCGGTACGCCCGTTGCCGCTGAAACCGCCCGGCACAGCTTGTCGGCCAGAACGAAATCCATGCCGCATCCCAATTGCGGTCCATGTTGTTCGGTTGCCCCCACCGGGAGGATCGCCGCGCCATTCACGGCCCGCAGAACACCCGGAATCTCCGGCCAAGCCTTATCTGCCCAAAGCATTGTCCAGTCCTTTTCATCTGCCGCTGTAGACCGTCTTGAGAGCACGGTTTTTGCCAACGCGCCAGATGGCAGCCCGCCTGCACTTGGCGTCAGATGGGTCGAGGCGGATGCCGCCCTGTCCATCAGGCGGGATCGTCGGTCTTGTTGATCAAATCAGCCCGTCGCATCGAAAAAGGGCTCGCGCCAGAACAGCGATCGCATTACCTAACGGGCGAAAGTGCGGCGCACCGTGCGCACCCGGAGGCGATATGAACGACGACGTGCAACCGAGTGGACTCAAGGCAGCGATCATCCCGGTGACGCCTTTCCAGCAGAACTGCACGCTGATCTGGGACGAGGCCACCAAAGTTGGCGCCGTTGTCGATCCCGGCGGCGATCTCGGCCAGATCCAGGCGGCGATCGCCGAACTCGGCCTCAAGATCGAAAAGATCCTGCTCACCCATGGGCACATCGATCACGCCGGCGGCGCGGACGACCTCCGCAAGAGCCTCGGCGTGAAAATCGAGGGCCCGCACAAGGCCGACACGATCCTGCTTGATAACCTGGCAACCCAAGGCGCTGCCTACGGCATCCCGGCCAAGAACGTCACGCCCGATCTCTGGTTGGACGAGGGCGACACCGTCACAGTCGCTGGTCACACGTTTGAGATTTTACATTGCCCCGGCCACTCGCCGGGCTCCGTTGTCTTCGTCAATAAGCGCCAGAAATTTATGCTGGCTGGCGACGTCATTTTTCGCGGTTCCATCGGCCGCACCGATTTTCCCTATGGCGACCACGATGCGCTGATCAACGCAATCAAAACAAAGCTCCTCCCCCTCGGAGACGAGTTCACTTTTATCTGCGGTCACGGCCCCACGAGCACCATTGGTGCCGAGCGCCGCACCAACCCATTTTTGACCTGAGGATCAGTCGCGCCAGCCGATACCGAGATCGAGGCAGCCGAAGATCCCGCATTCCTGCGCGGCGCTGCCATATCCCTTGAGATCGGCGTTCTCAAACTTGTCGACCGTCTCGACGCGCAATGTCTCCGAGCAACTGGCGCGGCAGTATTCCCACGTGCCGCCCGGCAATTGAACTTGCAGACCGTGCCGCGCTTCACGAACCGCCCCGCGCGCGCTTCCGTTGCCAAAGCGGCTTTGGGCGATCACGCCGCCGTCTTCGACGCCGTTGTAACCCCGGTCACGCCGATAACCTGCGTCGGCTGGGACGAGGCTGGCGAGAGTGAGACCCGTAGCGAGGGCAAGGATCAGCGCGTGAGGGCGACGGATGAGCATAAGGATCTCCAAGAGCAGCGGTGCGGCCAGACTCAGGAGCCCGGCGAAGCGACAGTCAACAGTACCATGACTCTACGGCGAAAAGCGTGTCCCCCCAGCCGCGCTTTAGCGCAGACGAGCCGCGCTTTAGCGCCGACAAGTCGCGCTTCAGCGCCTAGCTGCGCTCCAGCTCTAAATCAACCGACCGAAACCCTTGGCCATCGGTCGCAATCGAAATCAGCTGGCTCTTACCCTCCAGCGTGATCGACATGGTCGCCTTGATCGTGCCGTCGATCGTCAACTCGATCCGATCATCTGAAAAGGTCCCGGCCACCGATCCCGTCGAATTGAACGACCGCTCCTCCCAAGTCCCTGAAATGGCCTCTCCGGTCTGAGCTAACCCAGCCCGCAGATCGATTTTGTTCGAGGCGCTGGCGCACGCGAGCGCGATTCCCAGCCCACTCCCCGCATCCCTCGGCGTAAAGTAGGCCTTGCAACTCAAGGCTTCGGACTGCCCCGTCAGAAGATGCACCCGACCGTTGCCACGCCACGTCCCGGCCAAATCCTGGAACGACGTCGCAAACGAGGGTGGAGCCAGCAGGAGTATCGCCGCTCCGGCGCTCAGCAGCAGTTTTGCAGCACGGGCACGCATGACTGAGAAGGTCTCCAGATAACTTGAGCGAGGGCCGTCAGTGGTCCATCCAACCATCGTTCGCGAATGCGGCCAATCTTTGGGACGCCGGCAGCCAAACCCCCGGGTCGCCATGCTGCACCGCACATAAGTCGGTTCCCGCGGGACCGGCGCACCCGTCGGATAGGCAGGTTCTACCCAGCGGAGTAGGACACCATCCATAGACTTCCAGGTATGCATCTTAGCCGAAAGTATGATCCATTCATTCGACGAAACGGCAGCGGCCGGGCACCAAGACCCGGACCGGATAATGACCTCGGGGAGACGCCTTATCCATGGAAGCCAGAGCGAAGAATAAAGTCATTTCCGCCGATCAGGCCATCGCGCTGATCAAGGACGGCGATGTCATTTGCACCACCGGCTTCGTCCAGAGTTGCATTCCCGAAGCGCTCCACGCCGCGCTCGAAAAACGCTATGTCGAAACCAAAGCGCCCAAGGCTTGCACGTTGATCATGTGCGCCGGCGCCGGCGACTCGAAAGGCCTCGGAACCGGCCGGCTCCATCACGAGGGTCTTCTCTCGCGTGTCATCGCCGCCAACTTCGGCCGGATGCCGAAAGTCGCGCAAGCAGCGCAGGAAAACAAAATCACGGGCTATAATCTTCCCCAGGGCGTCATCTCCAAGCTGTATCGCTCATGCGCCGCCGGATCGCCCGGGCTCTTCACCAAGGTCGGCCTCAACACGTACGTCGATCCGCGCCTAGGCGGCGGCAAGGTCAACGAAGTGACCACCGAAGATATCGTGAAGCATGTCGAAGTCGAAGGCGAAGAGTGGTTGTTCTACAAGGCGACACCCATTGACGTCGCCCTGATCCGCGCCACGAGCGCTGATCCATCCGGCAACCTGTCGATGGAAAAAGAATGCCTGACGCTTGACTCGCTTGCCCAGGCCATGGCCGCTCACAACAACGGCGGTGTTGTCATCGCGCAGGTCGAACGCATCGTCGAACAAGGGTCCATCAAGCCCAAGGACGTGCGCGTTCCAGGTATTCTCGTCGATTGCGTCGTCGTGGCCACCGAGCCCGAGATGCACCGCATGAACTACGGCGTCATGTATAACCCCGCGCTTTCCGGCGAAATCCGCATCCCCGTCGATGCCACGGCGAAGATGGAGCTCGACGAGCGCAAGATCATCGCCCGCCGCGCCGCCTTCGAACTCCCACCGAACGGTGTCATCAATCTCGGCGTCGGCGCCCCCGACGGCGTTGCAGCCGTGGCCGCCGAAGAGCGCGTCACGCCCTACATCGTCATGACGACGGAAGCCGGCGCAATCGGCGGCGTCTTGGCGGGCGGATCGAGTTTCGGCGCCTCCGCCAACGCCCACGCCATCATCGACCAGAACCAGATGTTCGACTTCTATCACGGCCGCGGTCTCGACTTGACCTGCCTCGGCATGGCCGAATGCGATCAATTCGGCAACGTAAATACGTCGAAATTCGGCGGCCGTCTCAACGGCTGCGGCGGCTTCATCGACATCTCGCAGAACGCCCGTGCTGTCGTCTTCGCTGGCACCTTCACAGCCGGCGGCCTCGAAGTGGAAATCCACTACGGCAAATTGAAAATCGTGAAAGAGGGCCGCTCGCGCAAGTTCGTCAACAATGTCGAGCAGATTACATTCTCCGGCCCCTACGCCAGCCGCAAGTCGCAACCCGTCATCTACGTCACCGAGCGCTGCGTGTTCCAGCTCACCCCCGGCGGCCTAGAACTCATCGAGGTTGCCCCCGGCATCGACATCGAAAAACACATTCTCGCGCAAATGGACTTCAAACCCATCATCAATAAGCCGATGCCGATGGATCGCCGCATCTTCGTCGACGATCCGATGGAACTGCTCTCCGAACTCTTGAATCTCAAGCTATCCGAGCGCGTCAGCTACGACCACGACCGCAACATCCTCTTCGTCAACCTCGAAGGCTGGAGCGTCCGCAAGAAGTCGGACATCGATGATCTGCGCAAAACCCTCGTCGCCGCCTGCGTGGCCGCCGGCCGCCGCGTCAATTCCGTCGTCAATCACGATGGCTGCCGTATCGCCGAAGATCTCTACGATGCTTACGCCGAAATGATCCAATACATGATGGACGACCACTACATCACCACCACGCGCTACACGACATCGGCCTTCATGCGTTTGAAAATGCAGGAAGCGCTGTCGAAGCGCGGACTTGCACCCCACATCTTCGAACGTCAGGAAGACGCCCACGCCTTCCTTGAAGATCAGGCAGCTGAATAACCCGCCGTGCCAGCGCCGCGCGTTCAAGCGCGGCGCTGCACCCGCCCTATAAAGAAGCCAACCGCCAACAGCACCGCGCCGATTGTGAGCAGTGTGATCGACGTCGTGCTTGGCCCGGGCTTCAAATAGGCGCGGCGCGGATCCTGGTGGTCATACGACACCGAATGCGTGCCCCCCGCTCCAAGTGCGGCGACCGCCTGCATCTTCGCCCGCCCCGGCAGACCGAAATCCCACGGCTCCAGTTTATGCCCCTCAAACGGGACACCACCCACCGTGTAGCGATACGCAAGTGCCAGCGTCTGCGTCTCGACCGTCTCTTCGATGCCACCACGCAACCGGTCGGTCATCGGAATGGCGCGCGTCTCCGGCGTCGTTCCAAGCGTATTGGTGATGAGTTTTGCTTCCACCGTTGGCCAAGATTGGGTGATGATCCCCCGCCAAGCCCCAACAGCGCCCGTCAACGCCGTCAGAAGACCAGCGGACATGACAACGGTGGCGAACAGAGATGCGCTCCGGCGGTAGTGGTGGGCCGCGCGGCGGCGCTGTGCGGGTGACATAGTGCGCAAAACTCCTGCAAACTGTGCAAACCGGGAACGCGCAAACCAAATGACCCAGCCAGATACATCTAAGATAGGACGCCTTGTCTCACGCGCAATGGCATAAGGCTCGTGTCGACCAACCGCAATCCGCCCACAATTGCCTCTGGCCAACTGATCAACGACCTCTCCCCATCGACACCGCTCTCGAGCGTAGCTGGAATGTGGATGAACCCGGCACGCCGTCGCGGCTGTGTCCGCGTCGCTTGCCGCAGCGAATGATAGAGCACGGCATTGCAAAGATAGCGCCCGGGATCGGACGACAACTCAGCCGGAAGTCCGGCAGTGCGGAGATCACGAACAATCCGCCGAACGGGAAGCGTTGCCGACCGGCGCTGCCGGTCGCCGGAAACGAGATCAATCGACCCTGCGGTGTGGCCGTTCTCATCGGGCATGAGCCGTGTCGCGTTGTAGGCATAGGCCTCGATCGCGAACCCGGTCGCCCGTGTCGACACGCCAAAGTGCAAGGAAACCGCCGGGCGGTGTTGGCTGACGAGGTCACAAATCCTTAGCGGTGCGTGCCGCCAATCCACCGGGAGCACATCGGCAACAAATCGCACATCCAAATGCCGTTCCGCAGCCATCTGCGCCAGTGTTAGCGCAAGTTCAGCCGACGCATTGCGCTCCACACCCGGAAACGGCCCAAACCCGGTCAACAACACGACGGGGTCAGCCCCGCACGCCCGCTGCGAGGACGCCGGCTTTGAAATAACAAGGCTCCGGGACCGTTGGGTCCCGAAGCCTGATGTCTTTGCCACAGACATGTGGTCTCAGCTTCCGTTGGTCAGCGCCTGCATCCGGATCGTTTCAAACCCGGAGACATCAAGGTTTGGCTTAAGATCCGCCGCATCCTTCGCCCGGCGCACACGCCCATCGAATTGCGCGCCTTCCGAAATCGCCAATGTCTGATGCGTGATGTCGCCCTCGACCTGAGCCGTCGGATGCAGCGTCACAGTCGCCGCTCTGATGGCGCCCTTGACGCCGCCGCGCACTTCGATTGCCTCGGCATTGACGGTGCCGATCACCGAGCCCTCTTCGCCGATCACCACCTGGCGGCCGTGAATATCACCGTGGACGTCGCCGTCGATGGTGAGCTTGTTCTGCGAGATGATCGTGATTTTCTCACCCATGATGGTGAGATCCGTGCCGATCACCGAGGTGCCGTTGCCACCAGCGGATCTTTCGAAGGGTGACCCAGCCGGTCGCGCCGCAGGAGGTGCCGCCGCAGCAGCGGGGCTCATATTTGGCATGGAGGGCGGCTTGGGCGGAGCGCTGTCGGAACCAGGACCACGACTGAACACGGATACATACTCCCTCAGATTGGCAGGATAACGCCCTCTCCTAGACCAGCATCATGCGGCGTTGTTGAAAATATGTCGAGGAGTGTGAACGGGATGGTTGCCGGGCTGTGGCGCCAAAGCCGCCTGTCTCCGCCGTCATGCCCGGGCGGTGGCCTTCCCCGCCGAGGCCACCAGCCAGAGAGTGACTGCAAGCCAAACAGCGCTGATCAGTGGGAGTCCGGCGTCCAACCAAGGCCGGACCATCTCCCGTGCCACCGCCAGCGTCGGATTGCTTCCACCAGTCCGGAAAAACAGCATCCAGAAGCCGATTTGGCTAACAGCAGCCAAACCGGCCGGCACGCCGACCAGCAGGCTCCACCACCGGCTCTTGCCCGCCAGCGGCAGCCTCTGCCAGAGCAGAACTGTCACGACACCCAACGTGGCTAATGCAACCGCAGCCCAGCCATAGAAGCCGAACCACCGCGCCCCGAGGCCAAGGCGAAGCAACACCGCCAGAAGCAGGCCCGCAGCCACTGCGCCAGCGATCCGGTAGAGAAAATCCCGATGTGTCATGGTCGCGTTTTAGCGCGTTTGGCTCCCGTAGCCTATGCCGCCCATCACGTCGGATAGTGCTCGGGCTCGATCCCGCAAATTGTCTAACAAAGTGCGGACCCAGCGGCGCCAAAGTCTGTCAGCGCCTCAAAAACACAAAGGGCCGCTCGTTTCCGAGCGGCCCCGTGAGACCGGCGCGATAACCCGGGGGCATCGGCCCGCCGGCGTCGCAGACCTTTAGGCCATCAGCGGAAGGTGTTCCGTCGAAAGCCCATGCGATCCCAACCTCGCAGCCTTCAAGATCCCACTCGACATTGGACCACCTCCTTCCAGTTGTTGAACGACAAGATGAAATTTGCATATTCGCTCGGGCTTGAAAAGAGACCTCGCCAGGTCACACCAACGAATGTCCGGCATGGTTGACGCCGTGCAGTTGTCCTCTACGCTGATGGACGTCGAACCGTCCGCGCGGAACCAACAGCATGCTTCCCCATCTGCGGATTCTCGAGCCCCATCCCAACGTGCTGGCGTTCTATGACGGCCGCGTCCCCGGCTACCGCTTCGCTGCGGGCGAAAACTGGGTCGATGATGGCGCCCTCTCTCTCGGCATCGCCAGCTACGCCATCGTCGATGGCGAAGGCGCGCTTGTCTACGATACCCACGTGTCGGTCGCCCACGCTGAGGCCATCCGCACCGCTCTCACCGCACGCGGCGTCCGCCACATCACGGTCGTCCTCAGCCACTGGCATCTCGATCACATCGCTGGCAACGCCGTCTTCGCTGACTGCGAAATCATCGCCTGCAACAAAACTGCAGCCCACCTCCTAAAGAACCGCGCCGCGATTGAGAACGGAACCTATGACGGCCTCCCCGCCATCGCCCCGCTTGTGATGCCAACGCGCACCTTGGAGGACCAACTCACACTGACAATTGGCAACCTCGCCGTCGATCTCCAGCGCTTTGACATCCACAGCGACGATGGCGTCGTGCTCTGGCTCCCCAGCGAAAAAATTCTTCTGGCGGGCGACACGCTGGAAGACACGAT
This sequence comes from Hyphomicrobium sp., assembly GCA_022841965.1. Lineage (GTDB taxonomy): Bacteria > Pseudomonadota > Alphaproteobacteria > Rhizobiales > Hyphomicrobiaceae > JAGVSR01. The sequence goes on from JALHQM010000010.1 coordinate 34,209, forward strand.
TACCTACGTCGCCGAGCCCAAAAATCTAGCGCGCCACCTTACAGAATTGGATCGCCTCGCGCGCCTCGCCCCGCGTCTCATCTTGCCCAACCATGGCTGTCCCGAAAGGATTGGATCGGGCGGCTACGGGCCGGCACTCATCCCCGCAACCGCGCGCTACGTACGCGCTTTGCTGGCCATGAAATCGGATGCCCGGCTGCGGGCTACGCCGCTGCGCGATCTGATCGCTTCCGATCTGCAGGACGGCACGCTGGTCTATCACTCTGACTATGAGGCGGTTCACGCGCGCAATATTGCGAGCGTCACCGGAGTCTAGTTAGCCGGCCGCCGTTGTCGCCATGGGTTGGCCGGTCTTGCGTACTGTGAGCACGCGGGCCGCGGTCGCCATCGCGACCACGCCGATTGCAGAGACGGCAAACTCCAGTGCCATGGACGTACCCGTCTGGCGCAGCACGATCCAGGCAGCGAAGGAGAGCATGGTGCCAAGCGCGAAAATCTCCAGCGCGTGCCGTCCGCAGAGCGAGATCGCCCGCGCCACCGGCCGCTGCAACCAGGCAGCCGATCGTGGGATCAGCGACCCGGCCATATACGCCAGCGCCAGAACATGCAGAAAGCGCCACGCCGAAAGATCAGGTTTGCTCACCGTTCCGATCAAATCGGGCGGGAGCAGGGGCCGGTCCGGCAACCACCCAATTGGCACCCAGGGCGCCACATAGAGGAACGAGAACGAAACATACAGAATGGCCATCGCGAGCACGGCCGACCGCTTGGTCAGTTCGTGGCTCCGCGCCAGCATCGCCGCCGCCGCCCCCGTCGTGAACAGCAACTGCCAAGCAAATGGATTGAAGAACCAGCCCTCGCCCGGCGTATTCATGGGCAGATTGATCTTGAAATAATTGGCCGCCGCCCAGATGCCGGCCGAGACGGCAAGCGTCAGCACCACCCCCCGGCGAAACAGGATCAACATGACCGGGAACCAGAGCATCAGCACCACATAGAGCGGCAGGATGTTCATTTGGTTGGGCTGATAGGTGAGCGAAAGCACGCCGAGTGCCGCCCCCGCCGGATCGTCGCCCAGCCGCTGCAGAAACATGTTGTGGACGTACGCCGGATCGCGAAACACGTGCGCGGCCGCATAGAGGATGACGGCCGAAGCGATGAGAATCGCGATGTGCCAGAGATAGATCCGGCCCGCCCGCTTGAAAGCCCGCTGAAACGAGGGAGCCAAAGGCCCCCGGTCGCTGCCAAGCCCATACGCCAGCGCCGCCGAATAGCCCGAGAGCAGCACGAACACCTCGCTCGCATCCGCGAAACCGAAGTTTTTCAGCGTCCCATAAGCCCATGTATTGTCAGGGATATGGTCAATAAAAATAAAGATCAGCGCCAAACCGCGGAAGAAATCGACGCGAAGGTCGCGTGGGCGCGCATGCAGCGCAGGCGGTTCGAGCATGGGTGCGATCAGCTTGCCGTCAGACGTTGAACCTAGGATCGTGCCCTAGTCATTTCGTCAGTATTATGCGTCTGCACCGGCGGCGCCAATATGGCGGAATAGCTAGCCACAGGATAGTTTTCCGGTGTGCTTTTCCAGCGCCAGTGAAAGACTACACAGACAATCGACGCGAATGGGTAGCTTGCCGGGCATGTCGATCTGACGGTAAGTGGCTGCAAATATAGATGTTGGCTGATCGGGGTACTCTCAGTATGGCGGAGCCCTAGTAGCGCAGGTCTGGGGAGGTGATCGGAAATGAATCGCGTCTACCGGGCACTCACAGCCGTCGTCTGCGCGACCGCCATAAGTTCAAAATCTCTCGCGGCCGACCTTGGCGGCAACTGCTGCGCCGACCTTGAGGAGCGCATTGCGGCACTTCTGGCCGAACTTGCCGTGAAGTCTGGCAACGTCCAGGCGGCCATCAACCCAACCGCGCACGCCAATGCCGATAACAATGCGCGTCTCCTTTCCGTGGCCATTTCTAACATTCTGGGCTCTGTTACCAGCGGACCACTAAGCAGCGGCACACCGGTTGCTGGCCAGGGACCCATGAATCTCGGTGGTGCTGAGTACGCACCTAGTCCAAAAACTTTTTCAAGCCTGCGCTCTGGGCAGCCCGGCGTATGGGCGACCACCTTTGGCACCACCGCATCGTTCGACGGCAATGCCACTCGTTCGAGCGCGGATGCCGACTTTGCAGGTGGCATTGCAGGTGTTCAGTGGCGCGCCAGTCCTGATATTCTCATCGGCGCCTTCGCAGGCGGAGCCCAGAGTGATTTTGAAACCCGATCCGCTATCGAAGTCGTAGACACGAAGTATGTTCTAGGCGGTCTCTACGCGCGCTACGAAGCCTCGCCGATCTTCGTTGATTTCTCAGCGACAATTGGCTGGTCTAACTCCGACAGCACTTCCTACCTCCTCACCAACGTGGCACTTCCGACACAGCAGCGAGCGTCCGGAAGCTTCGACGGTGTCTTCGTCGTTCCGTCGATCGAGGTCGGCACTTCTGTTCCGATCGGCTACCAAGCCGAACTGATCCCCTCGGTGACCATTCGATATCTCCATCAACATTTCGGCGGTTACACCCTGCAAGGGCAGACAATCGCCCTCGGTATCGGCGAACGTGATCTTTCCGCCATGGAAGAGCGCGTGCAGCTTGCATTGCGTCAGGTGCTGACGCCGGGCTTCGAGATTACGCTTTCTGGCGGCGCAGTTTTCTACCAACGCCTCTCGGACGGAGATGTGCGGTTCTCTATCCTCGGCGTCACGGGCATCGACAACCCGCTCGCAACCGAAAGCGAAACAGGCGGCTTTGTCGAAGCAGGGTTCCGCTTCGATCTCGGTCCCGCAGCCTTCCTCTACGGCAACGCCGAGCACATGACGACCGGTGAGATCAACGCCACCACCGGCACCCTCGGCCTCAGCGTGCGCTACTGATCACTCCCCCTCAGCCTCCACATAAACCTGCCCGCCCATCTCCCGGAACTTCTCGCTCATGTCCGCCATACCCGCCGCTTGCTCGTTCAGCTTCGCCGCATAGTCGCGCACGTCCTGCGTGATCTTCATCGAGCAAAACTTCGGCCCGCACATGGAGCAGAAGTGCGCCACCTTGTGCGCCTCCTTGGGCAGAGTATCGTCATGGTAGGCGCGTGCCGTATCCGGATCGAGCCCAAGATTGAATTGATCCTCCCAGCGGAAATCGAACCGCGACCGCGACAGCGCATCATCACGCAACTGCGCCGCCGGATGCCCCTTCGCCAAATCCGCCGCATGTGCTGCAATCTTATAAGTGATCACACCGGTCTTCACGTCGTCCCGGTTCGGCAGCCCGAGGTGCTCTTTCGGCGTCACGTAGCAGAGCATCGCGCAGCCATACCACCCGATCATGGCCGCTCCGATGCCCGACGTGATGTGGTCGTACCCCGGCGCGATGTCCGTCGTCAGCGGCCCCAGCGTGTAGAACGGCGCTTCCCCGCATTCGCGGAGCTGCTTCTCCATGTTGACCTTGATCTTGTGCATCGGCACATGACCCGGGCCCTCGATCATCACCTGACAACCTTTTGCCCACGCAATCTTGGTCAACGCGCCGAGCGTCTCCAACTCCGCGAACTGCGCCCGGTCGTTGGCATCCGCGATCGATCCTGGCCGCAACCCATCGCCCAGCGAGAACGACACATCGTAGGCCCGCATGATGTCGCAGATTTCATCGAACCGCTCATAGAGGAAGCTTTCCTTGTGATGTGCGAGGCACCACTTCGCCATGATCGATCCGCCGCGCGACACGATCCCGGTCACCCGGTTCGCCGTCAGCGGCACATAGGCAAGCCGCACGCCGGCATGGATCGTAAAATAATCCACGCCCTGTTCGCACTGTTCGATCAGCGTGTCCCGGTAAAGCTCCCACGTCAGCTTCACCGGATCGCCGCCGCACTTCTCCAGCGCCTGATAGATCGGCACCGTGCCGATCGGCACCGGTGAATTGCGCAAGATCCACTCGCGCGTGGTGTGAATGTTGCGTCCCGTCGACAGATCCATGACCGTATCCGCCCCCCAGCGGATCGCCCACACCATCTTCTCGACCTCCTCCTCCACAGATGAGGACACCGCCGAATTGCCGATATTCGCGTTGATCTTCACGAGGAAGTTACGGCCGATGATCATCGGCTCCAGTTCGGCGTGATTGATGTTCGCCGGAATAATCGCCCGCCCGCACGCAATCTCATCGCGCACGAACTCCGGAGTGATGTGAGGCGGAATTGCCGCGCCGAAACTCTCCCCATCTGCGAGTGCCGCTTCAGCGCGCTCCAGAACCGTCTGCCGCCCCACATTCTCGCGATGCGCCACGTAGATCATCTCTCTTGTGATGATCCCCGCACGTGCGAATTCGAGTTGTGTCACGGGCCGACCGGCCAGCGACCGCAACGGCGCGTTCACGATCGGAAACACGCGCGCCGCATGAGTGCCGGACACGTTGCCATTGTCTTCGGGCTTCACCTCGCGACCCTGATACGCCTCGACACCGCCCCGCTCGACGACCCATGCCGACCGCAACCGCGCCAATCCCTTGGCGACGTCGATCGGAGCCGCAGGATCGGTATAAGGCCCCGACGGATCGTAAACGTGAAACACCGGCTCGTTGGGATCGGCAAGCGCGATCTCCCGCAACGGGACCGCCACATCCGCATGCCCCTCCGGCGATGAGTAAACCTTGCGCGAAGCGCTGATGGGCCCCGTGGTCACCTTTGGCAACTCGAGATCGCCCGGACGGGTTGGCTTATTCATGGCTCGTCTCCCGCGCGCAGCAAGGTGCGCGACATTCGCGTTTCATCACGCCTGCGAGGGAGAGAGCCCCGGCTCACAGCCAGGACAGTGCGTCCGTCCCTTCGCCGGCATGACCCGGATCAGGTTCGAAGAGTGCTCGCGCTCGATCACGCAATCTCAGCCGGCCAACCGGCGCCCCTCGGAACGTCGCCAGTTTGACCCGTCACCGCCGCCAGCGCAAGAGCTTGAAAGAAGACGTGATCAGCCGCGACTAGCAGCCAAAAGACGCTCGAATGCCCGCTGCGTGCGCTCTTGCGCCAGCCGGTCTTTCATAGACCAGTGCCAAAAATGATGGCTGAGATAGAGACCATAAAGCTCGAATACGACTTGGCTGGCGTCGGTGTCCGGCGCCAGTTCACCGGCAATCTTGGCGTCCTCAATCGAATTCTGCAGTGTCTCCGACCATCCATCGAGAAATGCGTTGAGCTTGGCGCGCACATCGACGGGTAGAGAGTCGCTTTCCGCACTCGCGTGCACAAACGGGCACCCACCCTTGAGCCGCGGATTTCGAGACCAGGTAAGCCACCGCGCGAAGAGGGTCCGCAAACGCTTCTCTCCGGCCGGAGCGGACGATCCAGCTTCAACCACCTCATACACAAAAAGCGTCGCAGCCTTCTCGACAACGCCAAGCTGGAGCGCGTCCTTGTCAGAGAAGTGAGCCATAAGACCGCTGCGCGACAGATGGAGATCCCGAGCCAGATCCCCGATTGACAATGCGGATAGCCCCCGCGCGCTCACTAGCCCGAGACTGTGGGAAAGTATGCGGTCCCGCACGGCGTCCATCGTGGTCATTCGTCAACCCTCGCGATCACAACCATCACAAGTCCTTATCGTCGGAGCCCCCGCTGCCGAGCGGCCAGACGCCTCGCGTCCGCCGTTGCCGCTGACTAACCAGCGCACTGGGGAGAGAGTGGGGCAAAATCTGGATGATGGCGTGAACACGCGCCACCTGTGGCGCAAGTGCCGCGACCACAGCATCGCCCTGCGCACGCCGTAACCTATGCGGCCAACGCCAGCTGGGCGTTCTGAACCCAACGCGAGATCGCTTCGATGTCGGGCGTATCCCCGTTCCGCAGAATACGAACTCCCGCTGGCGTCGTTGCAAACGACAGGACCGCCGCCGAAAGCGCCACCGGCTCCGCCTTCGCCAACTTCTCCGGCGTGTCGTATCCAGCTCCTGCGAGCAATTGTGCATGCGTGCCGCGCAGCCCAGGCACACGCAGAACCAGCCGCGCCTCCGCCTTCCAGCCCGCGACGGTCTCCGCATCGAAGCGCCCGCCACCCAGCAGCGACACGATTGCGTCAGTTTCAGCGTCGAGAAAATTTTTCACGCTCACAATGCCGCCTAGCGCCAGACGCTCGGCGAGCTTCGGGCCAATCGATGGCGCCCGTTCAAGATCGTCGCTTTCCATGAGGTGGCAGCGCGGCGTCGAATCCAGACTGGAAAGCCCGGCACGCGGCCCCGGCCCCGGTCCCGGAACCACGATCTGCGGCCGCGCCGGCGCAACAACCGGTGGTGCATCAGCGGCTGGCGCTGCAGCACCGGCCACCCGCTTTGGCAGCGAACCATCCACCCCGCGCGGACCAGCCACGGCGGCCGGCATCGCCGCCGAGGATCGCGTCACTGTTTGGCGGGCCACGGCAGCAGGCGCGAGCCGATTGTTCCGCTCCGCCGTCATCGCCGCCAAACGGGGGGCCAAAACTTCTCGCGCATGAAGGTCGCGCACAACGCGGTCGTCTTCTGGCAGCGTCGCCTCCACCCGACCCGTCGCCATCAACTCGTCATACATCGCCTGCACCTGACGCCGCGTCTCTGCGTCGGTGATCTTTTTCGTGATCCACTTCGCCGGCACCTTCAGCGTTGCCAGAACCGTCTCCGCCGTTAGCGAAACCTCCGGCGGCTCAACGGCTGCCTCAGAGATCGCCCGGTCAAGAATGAGCGCAAAGCCTTGCGCGGCATAAATGAGCAACCCAGCGACGGCATCGCGGGCGATCGGATTGAGCCCCTCCGTTGGTTCGCGAACGCCGCGGCGCAAATCGTAGTGCGTGATCAGCGTCTCATAATGTGGGTTCGCGCGTTCCGCGCCGGCCAGAACGAGCGCGCGCAGCCAGTCGGCCCCCGCAGGAACCGAACGCAACCCGTCCTGGTGCTTGGCTTCGCACTCGGCGCGCAAGCTGTCATAGGAGCGATTGATGCTCCACTCGACCGCGCGATGCACGCTGCTCTCCGCCTCTGTCTGTCCCGTGTGAAAGGGATGAATGGGGTCGGTGTAGTAGTGACTGAGCACGCCCGCGGCATAGACCGCACGCTCGAAATCCTTCTCCTGGAGCGCCTCCACCACATGCCCATACCAACTGGCGACCTTCTCCGGCGCCCCGCCCCAGAAATTGTCGCGCACATGCAGAACGTGGTTCTTGAAATCCTTGAACTCTGTATCGGGCGCCTTCGATCCGGTCATGTAGACGTCGGCATATTTCAGGAATACGCGCCGCCAAGGCTCCGCATCCGCGCGTGGCAGATAACGCAACGCATCAAGGGCCAGCTTGTGGTGGGTCCCGTTCGCGTGCGCCGCGTAGACGATAGAAAAAAGCAAAGACATCGCGCGGTCCCTTAATCAGTGGTCGCGGAAAGCGACCGCCTTTTCAAACGGGATAGCGCGAGTCGCACGGCCACTCGAACACCGGGCCGCATCACGGTCGGGGATATGTCGTCTCTGGAAATGCGAAGGAGCGGCGTGAACCTACTCGGCTGCGCCGTTCAACAAAATGTTCGCAGGCCGGTCCGGCGTCAGTGGCCAACCGCCGATGTAGGGCTTCACCTCAACGGTGGTTCCCATACGGCGCTTGCGCTCCACCGAGCGGATCATTTGGCGCAGACGGGGCTGGATTTCTGTCCGCCAGCGTGTGCCGTTGAATACGCCGTAGTGGCCGACCCCCGGCTGAACGTAGTGAAAGCGCTCGTCATCCTGCACGTTGGTGCAGAGAAGCTGCGCAGCTTCCGTCTGTCCAAGTCCGCAGATGTCGTCGCGTTCACCCTCGATGGTGATGATCGCCGTCTTGCGGATTTTCGAGCAGTCCACCAGCTGTCCACGATGCATCATGCGCCCGTCCGGCAGCGAATGCTCTTGGAACACCGTATGCACGGTTTGCAAATAAAACTCAGCCGTCAGGTCCATGACAGCCAAATATTCGACGTAGAAATCCTGGTGTCCTTTGACGCTGTCGCAGTCACCCTCAACGAGGTTGTTGAAGAGGTCGACATGCGCGTTCATGTGCCGCTCAAGGTTCATGGTCATGAACCCGGTGAGCTGCATGAAGCCGGGATAAACGCGGCGCATGGCACCCGGGTGCGGCGGCGGCACGAATGAGGTGACGTTGTTCTCAAACCATGCAATCGACTTCTGCGCGGCCAATTCGTTGACGGCGGTCGGATTGCGGCGTGTATCGATCGGTCCGCCCATCAACGTCAGCGATGATAGCTGCACCTGATCTTCGTTGGCAGCCATAATCGCCGTCGCAGCCAGCGCCGGTACGGCCGGCTGGCAGACCGCGATCATGTGCGTGTTCGGCCCAAGTGTGTGAACGAACTCGATCAAATAATCGATGAAGCTGTCGAGATCGAAACGGCCTTCGAACAGCGGCACTTCGCGCGCATCGGCCCAATCCGTGATGTAGACTTCGTGTTCCGGCAGCATGGCAGCAACCGTGCCGCGCAGGAGCGTCGCGTAATGGCCCGACATCGGGGCCACGATCAGAACCTTGGGATCCTGCGACACCGGCATGCCTTCGCCAAACTGTCGCTTGAAGTGAATGAGATTGCAAAAGGGCTTAACGCTGACGATCTCTTCGCTGACCGGCACAGCGACGCCGTTGATTCGCGTTTCCTTCAAATCGAAGCGCGGTTTGCCATAGCGCCGTGTCACGTTCTCAAAAACTTCACACGCCGCAGCTATGGAGCGGTTGATCGGCAGGGCAGAAAAAGGGTTGAACGGGTTGTCTACGCTAAACTTGAGCGCTTCTGCCCCGAACCGGAGTGGCCGGGCTATGGCGTGCGCGAGCTCGTATGCGTAGTAGTGCATGTCTAGGCCCCCAGCTTCTCTGCTCTTTTTGTGCGCCGCGATGTCGCAATGCACAATGCTGCCATTTTTTGCAGCGCAGAAGATTCGACAAGTGTAATCGTAAATTCCTTGTGATCGCCAGTGAATAACGCCTGTGGGCGGCGCGCCATCGTACTTAATGGCGAACGGTGTTGCTCAATTTTTGTTCCAATTGTGCTTAACGGCCCTCACGCCACCAGGCGAGGGTGAGGAAGGCCAGCAGCGCGGCGAGCGCCAAGATACCGGTAAACAAGGGAAATATTTTCACTCCCCGGGTGACGTAGGCTTCGCGGTCCCGCAGCGCCATCCACCCCGACCCGGAAAACACTTTCGCAGTAGCGAGCATGCTGATGCGCGGCACGGCCACGTCTGCCGACGCACCGGAGCCCGTCCAGAACACGCCTCCGCCCGTTTGGGCTGCCAGCGGCTGCAGGACCGTGTCGGTCGCGGTCACGTCGCTCATTTCGCGCGGGTCTTCTGTCCCCGCATGGACGACGGCCGTCAGCGGACCCTCCGCACCATCATTGGATGCCTTGTAAAGTCCCGGCTGTTTCACGTCTGCTGTGCCCCGCCAGACGCCCGGCCCCGCCGGCTCGAGCTTGACCTCAGTGACAGTGCCGTCCGCTGCGGTGAGTTGCGCCGGAGCCACGCTTGTCCCCATCGAGTGCCGCTCCAGCGTCACCGTAAGACCCTTGGCGGACGCGATCAGCCGCTCTTCTTCCAGTTCCGGCTCCTTCATCAGCCAATGCGACAGCCGCCGCAACAAATCGGAATGCGGACCACCGCCCTCGAACCCACGCGCCCATAACCACGCGTGATCCGATGTCAGCAGCGCAACGCGGCCCTTGCCGCGCTTCTCCAAAAGCAACAGCGGGCTATCCTGCGCGCCAGCCATCACCGACGTGCCGCGCGCGGATTTTACCTCCGCCTGCCGGAACCAACGGCCCCATGTCGGCGGCTTACCGTCAACGCCGGCACCCGGAAGTCCGCGCGTCACGGGATGCTTCGCCCCGTCGTCCGTTATCGACGCCTTGAAGGGTTCTTCGAACACGCGCCCCGTCGGCTGCGCCGGCAACACGGGCGCCAAAGGTGTCCGGTACAGCGACGTAGCCCCCGCATAGTCGTCGCCGGCAGCGATGAGCAAAGCACCGCCATGGCTCTCAACGTAGCGCGCGATGTTGTCGTAATAGCTGAGCTGCAAAATACCGCGATGTTCGTACCGGTCGAAGATGATCAGATCAAAATCGCGGATCTTTTCCAAAAACAACTCGCGCGTCGGGAACGCGATCAGCGACAGCTGATTAATCGGCGTCCCATCCTGCTTTTCCGGCGGCCGCAAAATGGTGAAGTGAACCAGATCGACCGACGCATCCGACTTCAACAAATTGCGCCATGTCCGCTCGCCCGCATGCGGCTCGCCCGAGACGAGCAGCACCCGCAAATTCTCGCGCACACCTTCCGCCGCAATGACGGCCTTGTTATTGACCGGTGTGAGTTCGCCGGGAGCCGTCTCAATCTCGGCTTCGAGAATGTTGGCGCCCGCATGCGGAAATTCCATCGGGATGCGAACAATCTGCCCCACCTCGACGCTGCGCATCTCGTCCGGTTGCCCGTCCCGGCGGATCTTGAGCGAGACGAGATCGCCGGGCTTGCCCGCCCGTCCTGTCTCGATCGCCCGCAATTCTACATCGCGCGATTGGCCGACAAGACCATACTTCGGTGCCTTCACGACTTCGATGCGCCGGTCGAATTCGTTCGGCCGCCCCGTCAACAACGTGTGCACGGGCGCATCGAACCCGAGCGCGGCAGCTTTCTGGGGCACATCGTGGACCTGCCCGTCCGTCACCATAATGACGCCTGCGATCCGGTCCGGCGGAATATCACCAAGCGCCACGTTCAGATCGGCAAAGAGGTTGGTGCCCCGCGTCGCTGTCTCGCTCGGCCGTGCAGCCGTCACGTATTTCACGTCCAGATCGGGGATGGCGCCGAGTTTCTTTTCCACCTCCGCGCGGATCGCCGCCGCCTGCTCCGGCCGCTTGTCGATCGACTGGCTTGTGCTCTCGTCGATCACGACCAGCGCGATATTGGCCAACCGCTCCCGGTCCTCCTGCCGCAGCGTCGGGTTTGCAAGAGCCGCGATCACCGCCGCCAACGCCAACGCCCGCAACGCTGCGCCCCGGCTGCGCCGCAACAGCAAGAGCACGCACAGCGCAGCCGCGATCACCGCGGCAACCCACAGCCAGGGTTCGGGGATCAGCGGTGCGAAATCGATCGACCAGTTCATCCATTCGCCCTTATTGCCCGAGCCGCTCGAGAAGCGCCGGCACATGCACCTGATCGGCTTTGTAGTTCCCAGTCAGCGCATGCATCACGATATTGACGCCCGTCCTGAGCGCCATTTCCCGCTGCCGCTCACCGCCGGGCACAACCGGATAGATGGGCGTACCGCTGTCATCGAGCGCCCACGCAGAGGCAAAGTCATTCGGCGTGATCATGATCGACGAAACGCCGTCCGCCTGCCGCGCTCGACTGCTGTCGCCCTCCGCCCCGTCCTCGCTACGCTCTTGCGCTTCCACCCAAAGCTGCCCGCCGTCCCACCGTCCCGGAAACGTCTGCAACAGGTAGAATGACTTCGTCAGAACGTGGTCGTCCGGCACCGGCTCGAGTCGGGGAATATCGAGTTTGCCGATGAGCCGCTGCAATGCCGGCCCCCGCTCGCCCGCCATCGCCATGCCTGTCGGCAGTCCGCTCCCATAATCGCGCGTATCGAAAATGATGAGCCCACCCTGCTTCATGAAGGCGTCGATCTTCGCCAGTGCCGCTTCCGGCAACTCTTGCGATGTCTCCAGCACCGGCCAATACAGCACGGGATAAAACGCGATCTCGTCGGTAACGATATCGACGCCACGCGGTTCGCCCGGCTCTACTGCGGTGCGCGCGCGCAAGACTTTCATCAAACCCGAGAGACCCTGCTTGCTCACCTGATCCACGCTTGGATCACCCGTCAGCACATATCCGAAAGTCACGTTCGACGTCGCCTCAACTGACGCTTTGTCTGCCGGCGCCACCTCGGCCGGCACCGTCACGGTCGGCTTGGCCGGCTGAGCCCGCCCGGGGAAATTGAAGCGGCTCGGCAGATCGAAGTCCTGCGCATGAGCAGGCGCGGGCATAAACGCCAGCACCGCCAGCACCACCGCCGCCGTCTGCGCCGCCGGACGCATCAGCGCCGCAAGCCCGCCCATCAGGAGGAGCACGGCCAAGATATCCGCAAAGAGCAGTCCCAACGCCGCCATGAGGAGGGTCGGCTTCAAGTTTGTCGTCCCTTCCTGGTCATACCCGATGCGAGCCGTTCCCGCCGGCGGCGCGGGCAGCGGCGCCAGTACCATCTGCGGCGTTACTGCATTGATCGCGCGCGGCGCGGCCCCTGATCCATAGTACCCTGGCGGATGATCAAGGCTCGCCTTTGTCTTGTCCGCGCTCGCCCGCTTCAGCGGCTGCGCCGTCGGCGGCGGTGACTTGAGTGCCCCGAATCCGTCAAGCGTCTGCGTCGGCGCCAACGTTTCCGGAACGGCCGCACTCCCACCCGTGTCCGCAACCGTGCTGCCCTCGTCGCCCGCGCTTGGCGCTGCCGTCATCGTCCCCAGTTCCGTGATCCGCCGCAGCATTTCGACAAACAGCCCCGACATCGGCAGGTTCGACCAATCCGAATTCGCCGTCACATGGAACAGCACGAGATAACCGTCACCTTTGCGCGTCGCCGTCACCAGCGGCGTACCGTCATTCAGCCGAGCCCAAACTTTCACCTCGGGAGTGAGGAGAGCGGGATCAGCCAGCACCTGCCGCTTGATCGAAACATCCGCCGGGATCGTGAGACCCGCAAAAATGCTTTCCTCATCGAACGGCGCCAGCGGCTGCGGCGTCGACCAGGACAACGCGCCGCCAAGCGAACGTCCGCCCGCCCGCAACCCCACGGGCAATAAATCGTCGCCGCCCTTTTCCAAGCGCGCGCCCGCAAACCGCACGAGCACGCCGCCCTTCTCGACCCATGTGCCAACTTGCTCTGCGGCGTCGCCCGAAACGGTGCCGATATCGGCGAGCATCATCAGGCTCGCGCGATCGTCGATGATGGTCTTGATGCCCGAGGCGAGATTTTTCTCCTTAGGCAGGATCAGCTCGGAGAAAGGCTGCACCGCGCGCTGGATGTAGTAGAGCGGCGCCAGCAGCGGTTGCGCCTTCTCCTGCGCCTCACCACTGATCAGACCCACACGCTGCCACTGAGACCTCTGATCGAGCAGGCTGACACTGCCTGCCGACCGCGAACCGACGATCTCCAACCGCGTCACCTGATTGCGCAACTCCAGCGGCATTTCGATCGCAGCCGTCGACGCGGTTTCGCCCGCGCCGAGCTTGAACGGCGCTTCGCCCAGCCGCTGCCCGCGCGCCGAGTAGGCATAGACCGTGCCCTCGCGTGCCACACCGGTTGGGCGCACGATCCGCGCCGCCAGCTTGCCGTCTGCACCCACGGAAGCAGATAAGCCGAGCGGTTCACCGCCCGCCGAAACGTCAACGACGGACAACCGCCCATCGCCCTTTGCTTTCGCCAGAGCATCGGCGAACGCCGCGCCCTTCCCGTCGTGATCGATCCCATCCGCCAGCCAGACGATGCTCGCCGCCGTGGCATTTGCCGTCGTCAGCGCTGTCTCGAGCGCCGCCACCAAGCCCGCCCGATCCGGCGCAAACGGCTGCGGCTGCAATGCCGCCGCTGTCGCCCGCGCGTCCACGGGCGCTTCGAGTTTGATCACCGGAGCCTTTGTCGCCGCTGCCGTTCCGAAAACGGCCACCGGGCGGCTCTCGCTCTCGGCCTCATCAATCAGCCGCTCGATCATCGCCTGACGCTGATCCCACGCAGCAGCTGACGCCCACCCGTTATCGACCGCAATCACCACCGGTCCCGTGCCCTTCACTGGCGATTGCGCCTGCGGATTGAGGACCGGTTCGGCAAGCGCAAAGATCACGAAGGCAGCAGCCAGCAACCGGATGAGCAGGAGCCACCACGGCGTCTTCGCGGGCGTCTTCTCTTTATTTTCGATACCGACAAGAATGCGCGTCGGCGGAAATTCGATCTGGCGCGGACGCGGCGGCACCGTCCGCAACAGCCAATAGATGAGCGGCAGCGTCAGCAGCGCCGTCAGCAGCCAGGGGTTGAGAAACGACAGCGCGGAAAGACCCATCAGACGGCCTCCGCGCTGGTTTCAGCGCGATAGACCGCGCCCATTTCGCCAGCCAACCGCATCACAAGCGTCAGCAGCGGCTCTGTCGCCGGCCGGTCCGTATGATGGACGAGAAACGACCAACCGATGCGGTGCGTGAAGTCTTCGATCTGCGCCCGGTGCTCCGCGAGCTTCTTCTGATACTCGCCGCGCAGCGTTTCCACCCGATCAGCCACATAGCGCTCGCGCCCCGATGCATTGGAAAACTCGGCCCGGCCATCGTAGGGCAATGTCTCTTCGGCCGGATCGAAGACCTGCACCATGTGTCCTCGCGCGCCGAGTGCCGCCAATTCCTCCACGCGCTCGCGGACCGCGGGAACCGGCGCCAAAAAATCGCCGAACAGAAGCACTTCCGCATGCCGCGGGATCTGCTGCTGTGGCGGCCGGCTCTTTGCGATGAGAGGCGAGGAGATATTGCTGACGATGGCTTCTGCCAGGATGTTCCCGATTTTGCGGCTACCAGACGGCTGCGACATAGCCATGAGGCCGATCCGTTCGCCGCCGCGCATCAACAATTCCGCCGCCGCCAGCATCAAAACAACGGCGCGATCACGCTTCGTCACGCTCGAAAGATGGCTTTTGAAATCCATCGAGGCCGACAAGTCCGACCACATCCACACCGTATGTGCCGCTTCCCACTCGCGCTCGCGCACATAGACATGATCGGACGACGCCGAGCGCCGCCAATCGATCAGCTGCGCGCTGTCCGCGCTCTCATAATTTCGAAACTGCCAAAACGTCTCGCCCGGCCCCGAACGCCGCCGTCCATGGATGCCATGCGCCACCGTCTGTGAAATGCGCTTTGCATCGATCAGCAGATCGGGCAGCCGCTCGGCCAGAGAATGCGCGCTCTCCTGTAGACGGTCCAGCGAATGCGCTTCCCCAGCCGACGCGTTCGCTGCAGACCAATTTTCCGCGTTCGCTGCCATCTGTTCGATTATCCGGCCTTTGCAGCCAGCCGCGCGATGATGCCGGAGAGGTCCTGGTTGTCGGCGCGCGCGGCAAATTTCAGTGCCATACGGTGCTTCAGGATCGGTTCGGCCAGCGCCACGACATCGTCGATCGACGGGGCAAGCCGCCCATCGATGAGCGCCTTGGCGCGCACCGCCAGCATCAATGCTTGGCTCGCGCGCGGTCCTGGACCCCAGGCCACGTACCGGTCGACTTCCGTATCGGAACCCGTACCCGGACGCGCCGACCGAACGAGCGTGAGAATCGATTCCACAACTTTGTCCGGCACCGGAATCTGACGCACGAGCCGCTGCACCGACATCAGTTCAGGACCAGTCATCACAGTTTCAAGGCGGCGCTCTTCGGTCCCAGTCGTCGAGTACAGCATTCGCCGTTCGGCCACGAGATCGGGGTATGTCACGTCGATCTGCAAAAGGAACCGGTCGAGCTGAGCCTCGGGCAGAGGGTAGGTGCCTTCCTGTTCCAGCGGGTTCTGCGTGGCAAGCACATGAAAGGGCGTGGGGATGTCGTGCCGCTGGCCAGCAACCGTCACGTGGTGCTCCTGCATGGCTTGCAAAAGAGCCGACTGTGTCTTCGGTGAAGCGCGGTTGATTTCGTCGGCCATCAACAGCTGTGTGAAGATCGGTCCCTTGATGAACCGGAACGACCGCGACTTCGTCGCACTTTCCTCGAGCACTTCCGCCCCGATGATGTCGGACGGCATGAGGTCGGGCGTGAACTGAATGCGCTTCGCGTCGAGCCCCAGAACCTTGCCGAGCGTGTCGACGAGCAACGTCTTGGCCAGGCCCGGTACGCCGATCAAGAGCGCGTGTCCGCCCGACAGCAGCGTGATCAACGTGCGTTCGATGACGACATCCTGGCCGTAGATTACCCCGGCGGCCGCCTTGTGCGCGCGCTGGACCTGATGCGCGGCAGCTTCAAGGCGAGGCACGATGTTTTCATCCGTCGACGTCAAGACTGTCATAAAAGCTCCATGGCCCGCCGGGCACTGATATGGCCCGAACGGGCAATTGACCTGTCGCAAGCCTCGCGGCTGTCATACCGTTACACAAGCGGGGCGCGGCGTATAGTGATGCCAGCAAAGCCCAGCCAACGTTTCGATAGTGGCTGTCCGGCACCCTCTCCGGTCAAGTTAAACCTATGTAATCGGCTGCCATTTTACCCCGACGAAAAGCGCACGAGGAGCCACCTCCCAATGTCTGAAAACAATAACGGAAATGACGCCGGCAACCGTCTGGGCAACCTCGCTGTGATGCTCCAGGAGAGCACCGAAAAGGGACATCCACCCGTCGAGAATTGGAACCCGCCCTATTGCGGCGACATCGGGCTCGAAATCAACGCCGACGGCACGTGGTGCTATCATGGTTCACCGATCAATCGCCCGTCGCTCGTGAAGCTCTTCTCCAGCGTCCTGCGTAAAGACGCCGATGGCAAAACATACCTCGTCACGCCCGATGAGAGGATCGACGTTGCGGTCGCCGATGCACCATTCCTCGCCGTCGAAATGGAACTCTCCGGCTATCCGCCGCATCAGGAGCTGATCTTCCGCACCAATGTGGACGACGTCGTGTGCTGCGGACCCGCCCATCCCCTGCGCTTCGCCGTCGATGAGCAAACCGGTGCGATCAAACCCTACGTTCGCGTCCGTGGCCGTCTCGAGGCTCTGGTCACGCGCGCCATGACCCACGAACTGCTCAACTTGGCGGTTGATACGGAACCCGTCGGTGTCCGCAGTGGCGGCGTCCTTTTCCTGATCCCCGACGCATCGGGGCCAAGCGACATGTAACCACGGATCGTTCGGTCGATTGAAGCGTTAACGGCGCAGCGGGTCGGCAACGGTCCTGGCTAAGTCAATCCTATTTATTTGCTCTGTAACAATAATTGACACCTTCCGCCCAGCAGGGCGCAGGCGTACGCCGCCGCTCCAATGTTGCACCGCAGCAGGTAAGCATCAGGACACGCCATGGCCAAGATCGACGCTTCGGCCGACATCGCCGGCTCCCCAGCCCCCGGTTCGACCCCCAACCACGCACCTAACGCCAAATTCGCAGCCCTCCTCATCGGCTCCATCGGTGTGGTGTACGGAGATATCGGCACCTCGCCCCTGTATGCCTTCCGTGAAGCCGTCGTCGCCGCGAAATCCGGCGGGCTTGAAGGCCGCGCCGCCGTCCTGGGCGTGCTGTCCCTCATCACCTGGGCCTTGATCCTCATCGTCACCCTCAAATACGTTCTCCTTGTGCTGCGCGCCGACAACCACGGCGAAGGCGGTACCTTTGCACTCATGGCCCTCGGCCAGAAAGCCGCCAAACGCAGCGCGCCCCTCCTGTTTGTGTTGGGCTTGGCGGGCGCCTCGTTCTTTTACGGTGACGCGGTCATCACGCCCGCCATCTCCGTTCTCTCCGCAGTCGAAGGACTGAAACTGGTCTCGCCCGTCTTCGACGACTGGATCATTCCACTCTCACTCGTGATCATCGTAGGGCTGTTCGCCGTCCAGTCGCACGGCACCGCGCGCGTCGCCAAATTTTTTGGACCCATAACCGCCGTCTGGTTCCTCGCCATGGCCGCCGGCGGCCTGATCCACATCGCCGATGACTGGGCCATCGTGAATGCTCTGAGCCCCCACCACGGCGTGGTGCTCGTCGCCTCGAACGGTATTCTCGGTTTGACGATCCTTGGGCTTGTCTTTCTGGCGGTCACCGGCGCTGAAGCGCTCTACGCCGATCTCGGCCACTTTGGCCGTAGGCCGATCCAATATGCTTGGCTCTTCTTTGTTTTCCCCGCGCTGTTGCTCAACTACTTCGGCCAAGGCGCCCTCGTCCTCGCCCATCCCGAAACCATGGAAAGCCCCTTTTTCCGCTTGTATCCCGAGTGGGCGCTATTGCCGGTGGTATTCCTCGCCACCGCCGCTACCGTTATCGCGAGCCAAGCCGTGATCACCGGCGCCTTCTCGCTGACCCAGCAGGCCGTGCAGTTGGGACTACTCCCCCGCCTCACCATTCGCCACACGTCGGAAGAAATGGCGGGGCAGATCTATCTGCCGCAAGTCAACTGGCTGCTGTTCGTCGGCGTTGTATTCGTGGTCGCGCTGTTCAAGACCTCGAGCAATCTGGCCGCCGCTTACGGGGTGGCAGTCACCGCAACAATGATCATCACGTCCATCATGGGCTTCTTCATCTTCTGGCGCGTGTGGAAATGGCCCCTCTGGGCCGCTGCCGCCGTGATCGTCCCCTTGCTTCTCATCGAACAGGCCTTCTTCACCGCCAACATTTTGAAGGTGCTCGATGGCGGGTGGCTACCGCTTTTGATGGCTTCTATTCTCTTCGTCATTATGTGGACGTGGGTGCGCGGCTACGACATCCTCTCCAAAAAAATCCGCCGCGAAGACACCGACCTGGCCTGGCTCACGCGCAAGCTCACCGCCAAGCCCCCGCACCGCGTCCCCGGCACTGCGGTCTTCCTCTCCGCCGATGCCGACCTCGCTCCAACCTGTCTCATGCACAACCTCAAACACAACCGCGTGCTCCACGAGCGCAACATCATTCTCACCATCAAAACCGAAGCCGTCCCCCGCGTTCAGCGTCATGAGCGTGTCGAGATCGACCGAACGGATCCACTTTTCACGAAAGTCACCGCCCACTACGGCTTCATGGAAACGCCCAACGTGCCGAAGATTTTCGAGACCTGCCGCCGCAAGGATCTGAACCTTGAAGTCGGCAACACCTCCTTCTTCCTGTCGCGGCGATCCCTACGCCTCGCCCACGAGTCTGAGTTGCCCCGCTGGCAGCAACGGCTATTTCTGGCGCTTGCCCGCTCTGCCGAGGACGCCACCGTCTATTTCCGCATCCCAATGGATCGCGCAGTGGAGGTCGGCACCCAGGTTGCGGTCTAGCCAACGCCCGTCACCGTAGGCAGTCCGTCGGCCAACCCAAGGCTCCCTAGGCTCCCATGTCCAACGAAGACAATCGTTTTTCCGCCCGCGCCGCGCGCTACATGAAAGTCGGCACCAACGTCGGCACGGTGGCCGCCAAGGTCGCCGGTCAACGGCTGTTTGGCATGGAGAGCAACGACCGCGCTCAGGCTGCCGAACTGGCCGCAGCCCTCGGCGGCCTCAAAGGCCCGCTGATGAAGGTAGCGCAACTGCTTTCAACCATCCCCGAGGCCCTGCCACCCGAATACGCGCGCGAACTGTCTCAGCTGCAATCCCAGGCCCCGCCCATGGGCCCTGCCTTCGTCCGTCGCCGCATGCAGGCCGAACTAGGCCCCGATTGGCGCTCCCGCTTCGCCGCCTTCGAAGATCAATCGACCGCATCCGCGTCCCTCGGCCAAGTCCACCGCGCCACCTCGCTGGATGGCCGCGCACTCGCCTGCAAACTCCAATATCCCGACATGCAATCCGCCGTTGAAGCCGATCTCACGCAGTTGAAAGTCGTCTTCGCTCTGCACGCCCGCTTCGACAGCGCCGTCGACACCACCGAGATCCTGAAAGAGATCGGCGCCCGCTTGCGCGAAGAACTCGATTATACCCTCGAAGCCAAACACACCCGGCTCTACGGCCTCATTTTCGATGGCGACCCCATCATCCGCGTGCCCGCGATCGATGCCGACCTCTCCACCGGCCGGCTCCTCACTATGTCCTGGCTCGACGGCCGGCCGCTCCTCTCACACAAAGACGACAGCCTCGAAGACCGCAACCGCATCGCGCAAGCGATGTTTCGCGCGTGGTGGTATCCCTTCTCCCACCACGGCGTCATCCATGGCGATCCCCATCTGGGCAACTACACCGTCTTCAGCGAGGATGGCCGCCCCGCCGGCCTCAACCTTCTCGACTACGGCTGCATCCGCACCTTCCCCGTCGCCTTCGTCGAAGGCGTCATCGATCTCTATCAAGGTCTCCTCGCCAACGATCAACCGCGCGTCGTTGCAGCCTTCGAACGCTGGGGCTTCCGCGGCCTCACCAAGGAACTGATCGAAGCCATGACCATGTGGGCGACCTTCATCTACGGCCCTCTCCTTGACGATCGCGAACGCACCATCGCCGACGACACCAAGCCCGGCGAATACGGCCGCCGCGAAGCCTTCGCCGTCCACAAGATCCTGAAAGAAAAAGGCCCCGTCACTGTGCCGCGCGAATTCGTTTTCATGGACCGTGCGGCCATCGGCCTGGGCGGTGTTTTCCTGCACCTCGCAGCGAAGCAAAACTGGTACCGCCTCTTCAACGAGACGATCCAAGATTTCGATCTCTCAACGGTCTCCGCCCGCCAAAAAGCGGTCTTCACCCAAGCCAGTGTGCCCCTTCCAACATAACGCCGTCACGTCTTCGGCTTCGCCCCACCCTTCGCCTTGTGCGCCTTATAGGCATTGACGATCGTGAGCATACCGGCGCGCACGGAGGGCCAGCGGTTGACGAACTGCACGACCGGCCACGAGATCACACGTGTGATGCCCGCCACATTGCCGAGCCCCGGCGTCGCCGAACTCGCGACGCCGTTCTTAAAAACAACCTCCGGCGCAAATGTGCCCGTGACATCGAACGTGCTCTTGTACGTCGTGATGGTGCAGACGGCCGGCTGCTCCGGGCTCTTGAATACATAGTCAACCGCAGCCAGCGCCGTGTCGATCTCCGCCCGCGCGATCCGCACCGTCATCCGGCAGGCAAAATCCTTCACATATCCGCGCGACCCTGTCTCCAGTTCCGCACGTTCAGCCGCCGACGGCTGCAACCGGAACTGACACGCGATGTCAGGGCCCGTGCCGGTCTCGATTTCGGCAAAACAATCTTCAGGAAGCGGCACGGCCGGGGCCCCCGCGAGTGCTGGAGGCAGAACAGACACCATCGCCAGCACCGCAACGACGCCGCGCATCATTTCGCGTCGGCCGCCGCCGCGCTTGTCCCCGTCCCACCGGCTTGGGCCGGCGCCTTGGCAGGCGTCGCGCCGGTCTCCACGGGCGCTGGCTTCACCACGCTCGCCTTCGCTGCCGGAACCTTGGCCGGCTTAGCGGGCTGATTAGCGGTCTGCGTCTTCGCCTCCGGATCATCCTTCGGCCGTCCATCGGCATGGTAGCGCTCAGCGCACTTGGTATGCAGGAACCGGTTCACCGACTTGAGCATGCTGCGATGAAAGATGCCCAGCGTATCCTCTAGGCTGGCGGCCATGTTGACCGTGGCCTTCACGGCCGTCGGGCCGGACACGTCGCCAAGATTGAGCCAAATCTTGTCCGCTTTGCCGTTCTTGAATTTCAGCTTCGGTGCCAGCTTGGCGAGAACAGGCCTTTGCTTGCCATCCTGCTCCACAATACAGCGCACCTCATGCTCGGGGATCACCACCGTGTACTTGGGCGCGGTCAGCGCACCCACGAGGTCGGCCCGGCTCAGCTTCAGGTCGACGGTGCAGCGCGCATCCCCGAAACCCCAAGAGACGGAGGAGCTTTCGCCTTTCTTCAAAGTGTCGCGGTCCCACGTCTTGCCCACATTGCAGGTGAGGTCCGGTCCGGTCGGTTCGCGGCCCAGTGCCATGGTGCAAAGCCGCCGTTCGCAGGCCTTGATGGCCTTTTCCTCGCCCGGCTCCGGATCAAGCGCCAGCGC
The DNA here is from genome assembly GCA_022841965.1 of Hyphomicrobium sp. Classification (GTDB taxonomy): domain Bacteria; phylum Pseudomonadota; class Alphaproteobacteria; order Rhizobiales; family Hyphomicrobiaceae; genus JAGVSR01. Next base: position 55,941 of record JALHQM010000010.1, read on the forward strand.
CCCACCGCCAGGGACAACGAGGCCAGCCACCACCATGAGCACGCTGATCGGGGCAATGGTTACCCGCCGAATGGTTTGCTGCATTGCAAAATTCCCGTTTCGAATGAACGCCATGCGCCGTCCCGAGCCTCGTGCCAGCCCAATGAGCCAGCAATGAGGCTGCCCCGCTCAATGGACCCCCTCGAACCGCCAACCTGGTCCCCAACCCAGTGGTCCTCTGTCGCATCACTCAGAGCGCGGATCCAACCCGTTAAGGGTCCCCGTGACCCCGCCCCGGGTCGCAAAAGTGGGTGCGTCCGGCTGCCGTCGCCTAAATGACGAGCAGTCTTGGAAAGCGGCACGCTTGCGGCGCTTCGGGGGCTAGGTTAGGTAACGAACAGGGTCGCAGGGCCCGCATCGCACAAAATAATTCGCGGGAGGGGAAGACCTCAATGAGCGTCGATACGTCAAAGGGCCACCCGGCCATGGACTACAACCAGCACACCGGCACCTACAACGCCTTCCTTCGCTACTCGAAGATCGGCATCGTGCTGCTCGTTCTGCTGCTCGCCGGCATGTACTACTTCCTGGTCTAACAGCCAGCCGCGTTCCCTTCCCACGGAGCGGAACGCGATCCACAATGGCGGTGCCGAAGTGGCATCGCCGGTCATCCTCTGCGTCATCTTCAAATCGGTGACGCGGCTTAGGCCGCGTTACGCATTCGGGAATCTCCATGATCACGATTGCAGTTACTGCGGAAGCGCCGGACGAACCGCGCATCGCCGTGTCTCCGGAAACGGTCAAAAAACTCGTGGCCCACGGTGCGACGGTGAAGGTCCAGTCGGGCGCTGGTCTGCGCTCGCGCTTCTCCGATGAGATGCTAAAGGCGCAGGGTGCCGAGATCGTTGATGGCGCCGCCGCCGCGATTAGCGGTGCCGACATCCTCTTGAAGGTCCGCCGCCCAACGCCGGACGAACTGGCCGCCCTCAAGCCGGGCGCGCTTGTCGCCGCCATGATCGAGCCCTTCAATGACCGCCCTGGTCTTGAATCGGCGGCCGGCCGCGGTGCCACGCTCTTTTCCATGGAATTCATGCCGCGCATCACGCGCGCCCAGTCGATGGACGTCTTGTCATCGCAGGCCAACCTCGCCGGATACAAGGCCGTCGTCGATGGTGCTTCGATGTTCGGTCAAGCCCTGCCGATGATGATGACCGCAGCCGGTACAGTGCCCGCGGCCAAGATCTTCATCATGGGTGTCGGCGTTGCCGGCCTCCAGGCCATCGCTACCGCCCGGCGCATGGGCGGCATTGTGTCGGCGACCGACGTCCGGCCCGCCACCAAAGAGCAGGTCCAGTCCCTCGGCGCCAAGTTCGTGGCCGTCGAAGACGACGAGTTCAAGCAGGCGCAGACGGCGGCCGGCTACGCCAAACCCATGTCGCCCGAATATCAGGCCAAACAGGCCGAACTCGTCGCCAACCACATCAAGATCCAGGACATCGTCATTACCACCGCCCTGATCCCGGGCCGCCCCGCGCCCCGCCTGATCACCAAGGCGATGGTGGAGAGCATGAAGCCGGGTTCCGTCATCGTCGACCTTGCCGCCGAACGCGGCGGCAACTGCGAATTGACCGTCCCTGGTCAAACCGTGGACGTCGGCGGCGTCACCATTGCCGGTCCGCTCAACCTTGCCGGCACCGTCGCGGTGAACGCCTCGAGCCTCTACGCCAAGAACCTTCTCGCTTTCCTCGAAGTCCTCATCGACAAAAAGGAAAAGGTGCTGAAGATCGATTGGGACGACGAGATCGTGAAGGGCACGCTCATCGCCAAGGACGGCAAGATCGTTCATCCGAACCTCACCGGAAACTGACCCTTTCAAAGGCCGCGAACCGCGCGGGCAGGAGACGAAACGATGCGTTCCATTTTTAACCTGATGGCCATAGCAGCACTGCTCGCGGTCGCGCCAACGTCGGCCTTCGCAGCCGGTGGCCCCGATGGTGTCAGCCCCGTCGTCTATGAGGTGATGGTGTTCGTGATAGCCGTTTTCGTCGGCTACTTCGTCGTCTGGTCCGTAACGCCAGCACTCCACACACCGCTGATGAGTGTCACCAACGCGATCTCCTCGGTGATTGTAGTCGGCGCTCTTCTCGCCGTCGGTGTGGCGCTGACTGAGGCTGACAGCATTCTCGCCAAGCTGTTCGGTTTCCTCGCGCTTGTGATGGCCTCGATCAACATCTTCGGTGGCTTCCTCGTCACCAACCGCATGCTTGCAATGTACAAGAAGAAGGACGCGGCTCCCAAGAAGTGAGCCCCGACTTTCCTTGCATCCACATAAACCCGATACCGTTCCGGAAGTGAGCCGATGTCCGCGAATCTAGCAGCCCTCCTTTACCTCGCAGCAGGTGTCCTCTTCATCCTCGCCCTGCGTGGTCTTTCGAGCCCGGCCTCGTCGCGGCAGGGAAACCTGTTCGGCATGGTCGGCATGGCCATTGCCGTAGTGACGACATTGGGTCTGGCGCAGCCGTCTTTCATTTCCTGGATTTTGATCCTCGCGGGCCTCGGCATCGGCGCTTTCATCGGCGCCAAGACGGCGCGCGAAATTCCCATGACGATGATGCCCGAACTGGTCGCGGCATTTCACTCGCTTGTCGGCTTGGCGGCCGTGTTCGTGGCCGCCGGTGCGCTCTACGCCCCCGCCGCGTTCAACATCCTGGAAAATCCGGGCGATCCATCGATGGGCGTCAAGGCCGCGAGCCTGTTTGAAATGGCGCTTGGCGTCGCCATCGGCGCCATCACATTCACCGGCTCCGTGATCGCGTTTGCCAAGCTCTCGGGCAAGATGTCGGGCAAACCGATCATCTTGCCGATGCGCCACCTCATCAACGCCGCGCTTGGCATCTTCATCCTCGTCCTGATCTACTGGTTCATGCAGTCGGGCGGCTCGGCGTGGCTATTCTGGCTGATCGTCGCCGCAAGCCTTCTCTTCGGCGTCCTCATCATCATTCCGATAGGCGGCGCCGACATGCCCGTCGTCGTGTCGATGCTGAACTCCTACTCGGGCTGGGCCGCAGCCGGCATCGGCTTCACGCTCTCCAACGTCGCGCTCATCATCACCGGTGCGCTTGTCGGCTCCTCGGGCGCCATCCTGTCCTACATCATGTGCAAGGGCATGAACCGCCAGTTCCTCTCCGTGATCGCGGGCGGCTTCGGCGGCGAAACGGCAGCTGCAGGCGCCGGCGGTGGCGAACAAAAGCCCGTCAAGCTCGGCTCGGCCGAAGACGCCTCGTACGTCCTCAAGAACGCCTCGAAGGTCATCATCGTCCCGGGCTACGGCATGGCCGTCGCACAGGCTCAACACGCGCTGCGCGAAATGGGCGATCAGCTGAAGAAGGCCGGCGTCGAAGTGAAGTATGCGATCCATCCCGTCGCCGGCCGCATGCCCGGCCACATGAACGTGCTGCTCGCCGAGGCCAACGTGCCCTACGACGAAGTCTTCGAATTGGAAGATATTAACTCTGAATTCGCCCAGGCCGACGCCGTTTACGTCATTGGCGCCAACGACGTCGTCAACCCCGCCGCCGAAGACGACAAAACCTCGCCCATCTACGGCATGCCCGTTCTCCAGGTGTGGAAGGCCTCCACCGTCTTCTTCAACAAGCGGTCCCTCGCCTCTGGCTACGCCGGCATCGACAATCCCGTTTTTTACCGCGACAACACCGTGATGGTCCTAGGCGACGCCAAGAAGGTCACCGAAGAAATCGCCAAGTCTTTGGCGCACGGATAAGCAGTCCGCTCTGGAGTGACCAGGAGTGCGGAGCATTATGTTGAAGGACCAGCTTACGACGTCCTGGCGGACGATATCAGCGACTGGCAGCGGGGCTGTTCGCAAAATACAATCGCGTCTGACAGGCCGGAGCCCCGTGTCCGTCACCTGTCAAATCGTGGGGATTCGAGAAATCTACGCAGAGCTGGGTCTGAGCCCCACGCATGGCACCTTCGTCGAAGTCGGCGCCTACGACGGCGAAACGTTCTCCAACACGTCGTTTCTCGCCGACCAAGGCTGGAGCGGCATCTACGTCGAACCGGTCGCGGAACGCTGTCAGGTCGCGCGCGCGAGACACGTCTTCAACAATGTCGTGGTTGAACAAGTAGCGGCGAGCAATTCCGACGGCAAAACCCAAATCAAAGTCATGGGCGCTATCTCCACCCTCGATCAGTCGACCGCTGATGCGTACGACAACATGCAGTGGAGCCGCAAGACGGCCAGCCGCGGAGTGAGCCAGACTATTAAACTGGAACGGCTCGAAACGATCCTGACACGCAATGGCGTCCCAAAGGACTTCGACTTGATGATCATCGATATCGAAGGCTATGAGCTGCCCGTCGTCGAGGCGCTGGTTGCAAGCACTTGGCGGCCACGCGTCATCGTCATTGAACTGATTGACCAGAACCCGGAATTCGAAAACTTCGCCGAACTTCGAAACAACGCCGCCGCCGCCCGCAAACTCATTGCGACCGCCGGCTACCGCACTCACCTCGCCGATCCGGTTAACACCGTGTTTGCCTTGAACGCCGGGGCTTGAGGACTGGCCTGCGAATTTCACTTTCGTCGCGCCAATCTGTCCGCAACCCATGCAAATGCCGGGAGTTGATACGAAAAGGCAATGCGCGCGCCCCGTATACGCTTTGCAACAGAGCCGTCACATTTTTTGATCCACGGGAGCGAGAATCCGCGTTAGCCTATGTGACTTTCTTCGGCGAGGGGGCCTTAAGGGTCCAGAACGAGGGAGATGCGCATGCGGTGGGCCACCCTGCGGGGCCTGATGTTTCTGGCGGCACTGTGGGGTTTGAGCCTTCACGGGACAGCACACGCAGAAAAAGCCGCCGGCCTCCAGGCGCGTATAAATCTTGGCGGCCAGGAACTGTCCTGCCGCGACTTCCGCGGCCAGACGGTTCGCTCCATCCACATGGATGATCTGGGCGATGTCGCCCACGCCCGCATCGTCAATCGCATGCCGATCATCACTCTCAACAAGCGCCGTCTCGACACGCTCCCAGACAAGCTCCAGGTGTTCTTCTTCCACCACGAGTGCGCCCACCACATCCTCGGCCACGTTTTCTATCCGACGCAGACGAGTGAAAACGAAGCCGATTGTTACGCCATCAAAGTCGGCCGCAAGGATGGATATCTGGCTCGCGCCGACGTCGAAGCTTTCACGCCATATATTGCATCCAGCCGCGGCTCCGCCTTTGGCCATCTCCCGGGTCCTCTTCGTTCGCAGCGCCTGCTGGCCTGCTTCGATGACCCCTCCGAAGAAAACATTGCTGAGCCGGCCGGCTTCACGCCGCCTCCGCCCCCTGTTCTGGCGGAAGGCCTGCGCTGAAATCTGCCTCCGCGCCCCGTGCGATTTTGCAGATTGCAACAGTCGTCTCGGGTCGCGATAACCCGAACGGCCGGGAACAATTGAGAATGCGATGATGATTGCACTGAAAGGACTGGGCCTTCTCATCGGCCTCGCCCTCCTCGTCCATTTCGGTACGCAGGCCATCCAGCAGCGCCTGCTCTACGCGCCCGATACGCGCCGCACTCAGCCGGGCGAAGCAGGTCTGGCGGACGTCGAAGAACGCGAAATCGTCATGCGCGATGGAACCCGCATTTTGACATGGTGGGGAGCAGCAAAACCCGGACGCCCGACGCTGCTCTATGTCCACGGCAACGGCGGTTCATTCGTCACGCGCAGTGAACGTATCCGCAAATACATGACCCACGGCTACGGCGTTGTGATGATGACCTATCGCGGGTTCGGCGGCAGCGCTGGCGTGCCAAGCGAAAAGGCGAACGTCTCCGACGCGAAACAGGTCTACGACGCCGTCCGCGCGATCGGCATTCCGGCAGACAAGATCGTGCTCTATGGCGAGTCTTTAGGAAGTGGCATCGCACTGCAAGTTGCCGCCGAAAAGGACGTGGCGGGTGTCATCCTCGACGCTCCCTATACATCCATCGTCGATCTCGCAGCCCTCCACTACCCCGGTCTGCCGGCGCGATGGCTGATGACCGACCGCTACGAAACGATGAAAGTCGCCGGCAAGGTCACAGTGCCCACACTAATCGTCCACGGCGAGAATGACGACATCATCCCCGTTGCGATGAGCGCTGACGTCGCCGCCGCCCTCAAAGGACCGGTCAAACGCGCGACGTTTCCAGGCGCCGGACACTCGGACCATTATCTCTTCGGCTCCTACGACACCATCTACGCGTGGTTGGCAGCCCAGTTTCCATCGGACTCCGCCGGACCGGCTGTGATCGCGCGTTAGAGCGGCGGGCATAAGAAAAGGCCACGCGGACAATCCGCGTGACCTGATGTCTTATCGAATGTGAAGCTGGATTAGCCGCCGAACGAAGAACCGCCGCCGCCGAATCCACCACCGCCGCCACCGCCGCCGTAGCCGCCACCACCGCCGCCGTAACCGCCGCTACCGCCGCCGCTGCCGAACCCGCCACCAGCCGGACGACCGCCGCCCGGACCCTTCGCGCCCGGACCACCGCGTGCAACGACCGGCTTGGAGGGCAATAGACCTTCACGCTGCAGCTTCTTGCGTGCGAGCTTACGGGCGCGGCGCACAGCTTCCGCCTTCTCACGCGCCTTCTTCTCGGAGGGCTTTTCAAAAGAGTTCCGCAGCTTCATCTCGCGGAAAATACCCTCGCGCTGCATCTTTTTCTTGAGCGCCTTGAGGGCTTGGTCGACGTTGTTGTCGCGAACGAGAACTTGCAAGAGACTTAACCTCTGCTGGTATCAGGTTGATATGGTTAGGAAAAACGAGAACCGACGCCGCGAGCGATACTTCGCCCTGCAGCACCGGGGGTGTTTCATAACGCGGCTTCTAACAAAGGAAATTCGAATTGTCCATCTCCGCACGGGGGATAAACGCCGTAGCGAGCCGATGAGGCGCGCATGCAACTTCCTGCGTTACGTCGCATGAGCAAGCAACCGGTTGACGTGCCCCATCTTCCGCCCGGCCCGAACCTCGGTCTTACCATAGTGATGTAGGAACGCGCCGGGCTCCGCCGCGATCCTGTCCCAGGCGAGGATGTCATCCCCGATGAGATTGATCATCTCTGCCCCCGCCGCCTTGAGCCGCGTCGAGCCGAGCGGCCAGCCCGCCACCGCCCGGATGTGCTGCTCGAACTGCGACGTCTGCGCCCCGTCCATTGTCCAGTGACCCGAGTTGTGAACCCGCGGCGCCATCTCATTGACGTACACGTGCTCGCGCCCGCCGGCAGTCACAACGAAATACTCGATCGCGAACACGCCAACGTAGTCGAGCGCCACCGCAATCCGCCGCGCGGTCTCCAAAGCCTCGGTCGCCGCCTCCGCCTCCATGCGCGCCGGCGCAACAGAGCGATGCAGAATGTGATTGCGGTGCTCGTTCTCCGTCACCTCGAACGCCCGGAACGCTCCGTCGAGCGACCGCGCAGCAACGACCGACACTTCGCGGTCGAACGTCACGAACCCTTCCAGGATTGACGGTTGATCGCGCATCGCCGCCCACGCCGCGTCCGCGTCAGCAAGCGACAAAATCTTTGCCTGTCCCTTGCCATCGTATCCGAACCGCCGTGTCTTCAACACCGCCGGCACCCCGATGTCATTGAGTGCCCGGTCGAGATCGGCGCGGCTATCCACCTGCTGAAAAGGTGCGGTTTCAGCACCCAATTCGCGCGCCAGCGTCTTCTCATGAACGCGATCCTGCGCACACGCCAGCGCTTTCGCACCCGGACGCACAGGAACCAACGCATCGAGGAACGCCACCGTCGCAACAGGAATGTTCTCGAACTCATACGTCGCAACCGCTATCGATTGAGCAAAAGCGGTCAGCGCCGCGTGATCGTCGTAGGGCGCCACCGTGTGGGCATCGCACACGTCAAAGGCGGGTCCAGCGACATCGGAGTAGATATGGCACTTAAACCCCAGCCGCGCCGCGGCGAGTGCCAGCATCCGGCCAAGTTGACCGGACCCAAGAATGCCAATCGTGGAGCCGGGCGGCAGCGCGGTCATGGAAAGCGCTCACGCATCCTGAGGCGTTTCAGCGACGGCGGCGGTCTGCTTGGCCCGCAAGGCCGCGATACGCCCCGCGAGAGCCTCATCGTTGAGAGCGAGGATCTGCGCCGCCAACAGCCCCGCGTTCGTCGCCCCCGCCTCGCCGATGGCGAGCGTCCCGACCGGAATACCGGCCGGCATCTGAACGATGGAATAAAGACTATCCACGCCGTTCAGGGTTTTTGTCAGCACCGGCACACCAAGAACGGGCAGCGAGGTCATGGACGCCGCCATGCCGGGCAGATGGGCCGCCCCGCCCGCCCCCGCGATGATCACCTTCAAACCCCTGTCCTTGGCCGATTTTGCATACGCCACCAGCCGGTCCGGCGTGCGGTGCGCCGAGACGATCTTGGCCTCGTAAGCAACCCCGAGGTCAGCGAGAATAGTGGCAGCCGCTTTCAGGGTCGGCCAGTCCGACTGGCTACCCATGATGATGCCGACGAGGGGGGCGGTTTTGGCCATTGTTCTTTCGGTCAGCTCCCGCAGGAAAGCGGCGGGTCTAGTGTATATTTTACGGGTTTACAAGCGCTACGGGGAGTTCCGGCGTGCCGACGGGTCGCACAGGTCGCACGTTGCGCCCCGTCAGACTTCCGCTCAGGTATGAGCGGGGGCGCGAGACGCGATTTCTCCCTCAAGAGCAACACGGGCAGGCCGGCTCAATGGGCGTGTCCAACTGGGAACAACCGCCAGATGCTACACGATCCAAAGACGTTCGAAGCCGCGACAGTCGCCCCGATTGCCGCCTCCAAAATCAAGTCCCCCGCCGAGCTTGCCGCCAGCCGCCAGGAGCGCCGCGAGCAGGACAAGGCGCTGGCCATCATGCTGACCTACATCGGCGTGCTCATTTTGTCGGTCTGGTTCGCAGGCATCCAAGGGCTGGTCGGCTGGGCGCTGATGAGTGCCGCGCTGGCTGGCGCCTGGGTCATCTACACCACCCGCGGCATCCGCGGCGCTGATACGGATTGATCGGCGCGGCTCAACCGCAACGGACGCCACCCGGGCCGCCACGGCCCGCCACCGCCGCGCGCCGTGGCCAAGCGTATTGTATTTGACAATCAAGTGCCCTAAGTGCGCACGCTCTGGCGGTCAACACCGCCATGGCGCGTGCCTTTGCACGTGATGCGGCGGTTTCTTCATTCGGAGGATTACAAACTTGGACAGCGTTCTCATCATTGGCGCCGGGGCCGCCGGCTCTGTCACGGCACAGAAGTGCGCGATGAACCGCGACGTGTTCAAGAAGGTCCATCTGGCTTCGCGCCGGCTGTCGAGCTGCGAGGCGGTCGCCAAGCAGTGCAAGACGCCGATCGAGATCTCTCAGGTCGACGCCGACAACGTCAAAGAGACCGTCAAGCTCCTGAAAAAGGTCAAGCCCGATCTCGTCATCAACATGGCGCTGCCGTACCAGGATCTGCCGATCATGGACGCCTGCCTCGAGGCCGGCGTGCACTACATGGACACGGCAAACTATGAGCCGCGCGATGAGGCGAAGTTCACCTACAAATGGCAGTGGCCGTATCACAAGAAGTATAAGGACGCCGGCATCATGGCCGTCCTCGGCTGCGGCTTCGATCCCGGCCAGTCGAACATCTATTGCGCCTATGCGCAGGAGTTCCTGTTCGACGAAATCGAAACCATCGACATCATCGACTGCAACGACGGCAGCCACGGCAAGTCGTTTGCCACCAATTTCAATCCCGAAATCAACCTGCGCGAAGTCACGCAGCGCGGCAAATATTGGAAAGACGGCAAGTGGATCGAGATCGATCCACTCTCGATTTCCGCGATGATCGACTATCCGGAAGTCGGCCCCCGCAAGTCCTACCTCATCTATCACGAGGAAGAAGAAAGCCTCGTCAAGAACATCAAGGGCCTGAAGCAGATCCGCTTCTGGATGACGTTCTCCGACAACTACATCAAGCACCTCGACGTGCTCCAGTCCGTCGGCATGACGCGCATCGATCCCGTCATGTACAAGGGCAATCCAGTGATCCCGATGGAGTTCCTGAAGGAGCTTCTGCCCCCGCCGTCGTCGCTGGGCAAAGGCTACACCGGCAAGACCTCGATCGGCTGCATCTTCCGCGGCACGAAGAACGGCAAGAAGAAGATCACCATGATCTATAACGTCTGCCACCACGAGCAGGCGTTCAAGGAAACCGGCGCACAAGCTGTCTCCTACACCACGGGCGTTCCCCCGGTCGTCGGCGCGATGATGATGTTCAAGGGCGCATGGAAGGGCAAAGGCGTCTTCAACGTCGAGCAACTCCCCTCCAAACCCTTCATGGACGCCATCGGCGACCACGGCCTCCCCTGGCACATCGTAGACCTCAAAAAGTCCGACCAAGAAGACCTCTTCAAAGTGAAAACGTGATGCCAACAGCCGTTCTTTGGTTCGCCACCGATGCGTTCGTTGATAGTGACCTTCAACGGGAAGAGCGCGTCAATGAAAACATCGGCGGCGCAGCCCTCGCGCATTGGCTGTCGGACCAATTGCGGGTCGCGGGGTTCGCCGCCGGCGACCCCTTTGCCGAGGACCATGGATGGGACTTCGAGATTAAGACGGCGAACGGCACGTATTTGATCGTGTGCACGATTGAGGATGTGTCCGATGAAGAGCGGCAAGCCTGTGTGCAGATCAACGTCGGTAAAGCGGGACGGGCGCCGCTCGAGCCTGATGACGCGATCCTAGAACGGGTCACCACGCTTCTTGAGGGCCAGGGTGCGATCATCGACCCACAGTGATGTGCGGCGCGTGTGCCAGGCAACGTTACAGCCCGCACACCAAAATAGGTTATACAACATTGTTGGCGCGACGA
>JALHQM010000011.1:0-14635 GCA_022841965.1 Hyphomicrobium sp.
CCGTTTTATCGATGACGTGTGCCGCCGTGCTCGCGTGGAGTTCGGTCTCAGCCTTCTTCGCCGCCTTCACCGTCCATGAGGTTTACGGGCGCGCCGGGCATGATGGTCGAGATGGCATGCTTATAGACGAGCTGGGAGTGTCCGTCACGGCGCAGCAGCACGCAGAAGCTGTCAAACCAGGTGACGATGCCCTGGAGTTTGACGCCGTTGATGAGGAAGATCGTCAGGGGAACTTTCTGCTTACGGACGTGATTGAGAAACGTGTCTTGCAGGCTGGGGGCGCGTTCGGCGGGCATTTTGTTGTTCTTTCCGATTGATCTTTCGGTTCTTTTTTTTGGCATACGCAAATTACGGGCGTGCGGCCTTGGCGGAGGATGCGTTGCGGCTCATTGCCGTGGCGGACGTTCTAGCCGGTTCCCTTCGCAGTTGCAGCAAAAATGCGTGCGGGCTCTGATGAGTGTCGGCGCAAAGTGGGCTGAAAAGCTATTCAAACTGGCGTTATTTCCGCCAAATCGTGGAATTTTTCCCGCAGGCGCTGGGTGAGCGCGCCGGGGCGCCCGTCGGCGACCTTGCGACCGTCGATGCTGACGACGGGCATCACAGTTGCAGATGCGGAGGTAACAAAGGCCTCGCGGGCAGATTGGGCCTCGGCAATCGTGAATGGGCGCTGTTCGACGGGAACGCCCTGGGCCTTCAACAGATCGAGCAGAGTGGCCCGTGTCACGCCGCCGAGAACGCGATGGTCGAGGGGGCGGGTGAGCACGAAACCGTCGGGACGGACGATCCAGGCATTAGATGATGCACCCTCGGTGACGAAGCCCTTGTCATCGACGAACCACGCTTCCTGAGCGCCGGCTTCGCGTGCGGTCTCCTTTGCCAGTGCGGCGGGAAGCAGCATAACCGTTTTCAGATCGCAGCGGTTCCAGCGCGGATCGGACACGCTTTTGACGGCGATCCCCTGCTTGGCCTTCGCGGCGACTTTGTTGGGATCAATGGGCCGGGCGAGCGCGACAAGTGTGGGATCGGCCTCGCCGGGGAAGAGGAAATCGCGGGCTGCCTGGCCGCGGGTGACCTGCACATAGACAAGGCCATCGCGGACGCGGTTGCGGCGAACGACTTCGCCAAGCACGTGGCGGAGCGCTCCGTCCGACATCGGCTTGCCGATTTTGAGCTCCGCCAGCGAACGGTCAAGACGGGCGAGGTGGCGCGTCGTGTCGATCAAGGCACCGGATTTGACTTCGCAGACTTCATACACGCTGTCGGCGAATTGAAAGCCGCGATCTTCGACATGCACGCCGGCTTCGGCGTAGGGCAGGTAGCGGCCGTTGACGTACACGATACGAGCCATAGGTTCTGTCCCTTTGCAGGATCTTTTAAAAATAGTCGGGGCTGACGCGGAAGAGTTGTTCGACTTGGCGGACGAAGTCAGCGCGAGCGAAGAGGACCGCGCGGTCACCAACCTCGAATTCGGTATCGCCGGTCGGCTTGATGAGTTTTGTTTGGCGGAGAATGGTGCCGAAGCGGACGCCCTCGCCGAGATTGAGTTCGCGGATGGACTTACCGACAAGGCCGGATGTCTCGAGCACTTCGGCTTCCAGGATCTCGCCGGCACCATTGTGAATGGTATGCACGCCGCGGATTCGGCCGCGGCGGACGTGCTGGAGAATTCGGGACACGGTGACGGTTTTCGGGTTCAGCTGAGCGTCAATTCCGAGCGAGCGGATCATGGCGGAATAGTTGGATGAGTTGAGGAGGCAGAGTGAGGACTTGCAGCCGATCTGTTTGGCGAGGGCAGCTGTCAGAAGGTTGGTCTGGTCGTCGTTGGTGACTGCGATCAGAGTGTCTGCGGATGGCGCTTCGGCCTCGCGCAAGACGTCTTCGGAGAGCGCAGATCCATGCAGTACGACGGCGCGTGAGAGTTTTTCGGCGATCTCCATGGCGCGATTGCGCGACATTTCGATGACCTTTACGCGCAGATTGGCGTCGCGTTCTTCCAGCTCGCGGGCGATGAAGTAACCGATGTTGCCGCCGCCTGCGATGACAAGGCGGCGGGCTTGCGTTTCCTCGTGGCCGAATATTTGGAGGACGCGGCCGACTTGGGCGGCATCGGCGATGACGTACACATCGTCGCCGACTTGGACCTGATCATTGGCGTGGGCGACGATGAGTTTGCCGGAGCGGATGATGGCCACGATGCCGGCGTTGAGGTCGGGAAAGAGTTGGCCCAATTGCAGGAGCGGTGTGTCGATGACGGGGCAGTCGCTGCCGGCGGCGATGCCGAGAAGGACCGCGCGGCGATCGGCGAAAGTCACGGTTTCGAAGGCGCCCGGCGTTTCAAGACGGCGCAGGATCATGCGGCCGACCTCGATTTCGGGCGAGATGACGCTATCGATCGCCATGTTGTCGCGATCGAATAGCTTGCGCCATTCGGGATCGAAATAGGATTGGGCGCGGACACGGGCGATCTTCGTCGGGATATCGAAGAGTGCGTGGGCGACTTGGCAAGCAACCATGTTGACTTCGTCGTGAAGCGTGACGGCGATCAACATATCAGCTTCGCGGGCGCCGGCCCTTTCGAGAACGTCGGGATGGGCCGCGTTGCCCTGGATGGCGCGGACTTCGAGCACGTCGTTGGCGCGTTGGACGAGATCGGCGCTGGCATCAACGATTGAGATGTCGTTGCCTTCGGCGGCGAGGCGCTCGGCAATGCCGGTTCCCACCTGTCCAGCGCCGCAGATGATGACTTTCATGACGGATCCCGGTTGTGACCCGGGCCTCGTTCGTAAGTTGCAGCTACGGCCCGGTTGCCCCCGCCGCGCGGTCGGCACCTTAGCCGATCCGTCTCACGGTTGGGTTAATCGGTGACCCGTTGCGTTTGGTCCATCTCTTGAGGCCGTTTACATGGGCCGGCCTTCAGTACGTTGATCGGAGGACACGCCCAGCGCGCGCAGTTTGCGATGCAGGGCTGAGCGCTCCATGCCGACGAATTCGGCGGTGCGCGAGATGTTGCCGCCGAAGCGGTTGATCTGGGCCAGCAGGTATTCGCGCTCGAAGATTTCGCGGGCTTCGCGCAGGGGCAACGACATCAGGTGTTCGGCGCCGCCGTTGACGGGCAGCGGCACGTTGGAGCCGATTTCCTCAGGCAGCATCTCGGCGGTGATGACGGTGTTGGGATCGCCGCCAGCGAGGATCATGAGGCGTTCGATGTTGTTGCGAAGCTCGCGCACGTTGCCCGGCCAATCGTGGGCTTGGAGGACGGCGATGGCATCCTCGCCGATGCGGCGGGGGGCGAGGCCAGATGCTTGCGACAGCTGCGTGATGAAGAACTGGATGAGATCGGGGATGTCTTCGCGGCGCTCGGCGAGACTGGGCACGCGCAGAGGGACCACGTTGAGGCGGTGATAAAGGTCCTCGCGGAAGCGGCCTTCGTTCATGTCGCGCTCGAGGTCGCGGCTGGTTGAGGAGATGATGCGGGCGTCGACGGAGACTTTCTGCGAGCCGCCGATACGTTGGAATTTCTGTTCGACCAGGACGCGAAGGACCTTGCCTTGTGTTTCAAGGGGCATGTCGGCGACTTCGTCGATATAGAGGGTGCCGCCGTGGCTCTCCTCCAATGCGCCGACTTTGCGCGGGCCGCCGGTGCGGTCTTCGGTGCCGAAAAGTTCTTCCTCCACGCGGTCGGGCGCCATGGCAGCAGCGTTCAGCACGACGAAGGGCGCGTCGGCGCGGCGGGATTTCAGGTGAATGACGCGGGCCGATAGTTCCTTGCCGGTGCCGGACGAGCCGCGGATCAGGATGCGGCTGTTGGTGGGGGCGAGGCGATCGATCTGGCCCTTCAGCTGATTGATGGCGGCGGATTTCCCGATCATGTCGGCGGAGACGGTGGAGCGCTCGCGCAGTTCCTTGACTTCGCGCTTCAACTGCGAAGCTTCAAGCGCACGCAGGGCCACGAGGATGAGGCGGTCGGCCTTGAATGGTTTTTCGATGTAATCGTAGGCGCCGCGTTTAATTGCGGTGACGGCGGTCTCGATGTTGCCGTGGCCGGAGATGATGACGACGGGCAGATCGGGGTAGGTACGCTTGATGACGGACAGCACTTCGAGGCCATCGAGGCGGCTGCCCTGAAGCCAGATGTCGAGGATGACGAGATGAGGGCGGCGCTCCTCGATGGCGCGCAGGGCTTCATCGCTGTCGCGGGCCAACCGTGACCGGTGGCCTTCGTCTTCCAGAATACCGGAAATCAATTCGCGGATGTCGGCTTCATCGTCGACGATCAGAATATCGGCGGCCATCGAAACGTCTCCTCTTGGGTCGTCAATTTGCTGTGGCGCGTACGGTAGGAGCCTTGTCGGCTTCCGGCGCGCTGGTGTGGTGTTGATCTGCGGGTGTCGGGTGCGAGGCAGGACGGCCGCCGCGCGGAATGGTGATGCGCACCAGCGCGCCCGATGTTCGGTCGGGGGCTGGCGGGGCGTCATCGAGGAAAAGCGCGCCGCCGTGCTGCTCGGTGATTTTCTGGACAATGGCGAGGCCGAGGCCGGTGCCTTTCGAACCCTTGGTCGTCACGTAGGGCTCTAGCAAGCGAGAGCGGTTCTGCTTGGGCAGGCCGATCCCGTTGTCGATGACGTCGATGTCGATGCGCTCGGGGGTGACGCGGATGATGGTCTCGACGCGGCCCTTTTCGGTTTGTCCGGATTGGACGGCGGTCTCGCAGGCTTCGGTCGCGTTCTTGACGAGATTGGTGACGGCCTGGGTGATAAGGCGGCGGTCGAAGTGGGTTGTGACGCGATCTTCGGGCATGATGAGGTTGTAGGTCACGCCTGGGTGGGCTTCGCGGAAGAGGATCACCGACTCTTGCACCGCGTCGCGAATGTCACCTTCTTCCATGACCGGCTTAGGGACGCGGGCGAAGGATGCGAATTCGTCGACCATTGTTTTGATGTCGCCCGCCTGGCGTTCGATCGTGGCGGTGAGCTTTTCAAACAACTCGCGGTCTTCGACGATCACTTTGCCGTACTTGCGGCGGATGCGCTCGGCCGAGAGGATGATGGGGGTCAGTGGATTTTTGATCTCGTGCGCGATGCGCTGGGCGACATCGCCCCAGGCGGATGTGCGCTGGGCGGCGACGAGTTCGGAGATGTCGTCGAACGTGACGACTGAGCCGACGCGACCGCCTTCGGCTTCTTCGGCGGTGACGCGGGCTGAAAAGGTGCGCTCATCGTTGCCGACGACGCGGCGCACTTCGGCGGCACCCTTGGCTTTGATGGTGGGTTCTTCCGGGTGTTCGAAGATAGGGGCAAATTCGGGGAGTGCTTCGAGGATCGGTTTGCCAACGATGTCTTTTTCCCCGACGGCGAGCAATTTGAGGGCGGACGGAGAGATGAGGGTCACGCAGCGGTTCTCATCGAGGCCGATGATGCCGGAGGAAACGCCGGCAAGCACGGCCTCGATGAAACTCGTGCGCTCGGAGAGTTCGGTATTGGTGGTGACGAGGGCGTTGCGCTGGTTCTTCAGTTCGCGCGTCATGGTGTTGAACGTCTGTGAGAGCCGGCGCAAGTCGCCCTCGCCGCGGCGCTCGGGCAGTTCGACATCGAGGTTGCCGGTAGAGACGTCGCGTGCGCCGGCGATGAGACGCCGAATGGGGGCCACAAACCGTCCGGCGAACCAGAGACCGGTCCAGATGGCGGCCAGCAATGCCGTCATCGAGATCATCGTATACATGAGGCCGTGCGCGAGCTTCAAACCGCCACGCGCCTTGCGCAAGCGGTTGTATTCGTCGACGCTTTGTTCTGTGCGCTGCAGATAGGCCATCACTTTGGGACTGACCGCGCGGGTGACCAGCAGGTACTGGCCGGGAAATCGCTGTAGGCGGGAGAGAGCGGCGACGCGCGCGCGCTCCAGCGATTTGATGATGGCGATTTGGCCCTTCTCCGCTTCCGCTATGGCGGCTGGCGGCGGAGCGGCGAACGGTTCCTTGTCGTCGCCAAAGGCCGTGACAAGCAGTTGTCCATTGGGCGAGACGAGATAGGCGCTGACGAGATCGCGCAGACCTGCCTGGGCAATCAACAACTGGCGCAGAGCTTGTGGATTATCGACGATGTCATCGGCTGAGGCATCGACGTCGCGGGCCATGTTGGCGACATCGGTACGAATAACGGCGCCGTGTTCTTCCAGATACGACTGCGCGACTTCCATCGAGTTGGTGATGATGGTGCGGGTGCGTTCGGTGAACCAGCTGTCAATGGCGCGGGAGAAGGTCGTCGTGGCGGCGATGGCGAGCAGGATGGCTGGAATGGCAGCAATGATCGAAAAGAGTCCGACGATGCGGACGTGAAGGCGGGCTCCTGGAATTTCGGCTTTCCAGGCCTGCCAGAGTCCAATGCCCTGCCAGGCCAGGATGACGATCATCGCCACGATCAGCGCGATGTTGATCAGCAGCGCACCGAGCACGACATCGTCGCGCGGCGTGATGGGCGTGAGGCCGGTTAGGATCAGGAAGGTGGCGAGACCGGACACCAGCGAGAGAACTACGGTGACGAGGCCAACGGAAAACGCGCGTTCGCTGGCGTCGAGCGTCGGAGCCTGTTGCGGGGCTCCGGCGGTCAGGAACAGCGCTTTGAGTTTCTCTGTCACCATG
The DNA here is from genome assembly GCA_022841965.1 of Hyphomicrobium sp. Taxonomy (GTDB): domain Bacteria; phylum Pseudomonadota; class Alphaproteobacteria; order Rhizobiales; family Hyphomicrobiaceae; genus JAGVSR01. The sequence goes on from JALHQM010000011.1 coordinate 6,635, forward strand.
GCGCCGGCCGTGTTGCTGCGGAAATACCGGACGGTCGACCGTTGCAGCGGACGTCCGGAGCTGTTGTGCCGAGGCCCGCCAGTGTGTGCCGGACGGCACTCACGGCAGGGCTTGGAGAGGCGCGCCGGCAACGCACACGGCGTCTGCTGCAGCACCGGAGTCACAAGAGCCAGCTAACTGTGACATTTTCGCGACAAGAACGTCAATCGCGTTGCGAAATTTGAACAGTGCATACCTTCGCGCGGCTACGACAGCGGCGTGCGGAATACCTTGATGTTGAGTTCTTTTATCCGGCTGCGGAGCGTGTTGCGATTGAGGCCTAAAAGTTCGGCGGCGCGGATCTGGTTGCCCCGGGTGGCGGCCAGGGCTGCTCCGAGGAGCGGGTACTCGACCTGTCGGATGATGCGGTCGTAGAGGCCGGACGGTGGAAGTTCGTTGCCAAATTCGCCGAAGTAGCCGGCGAGGTGTCGCTCGATGAGTTCGGAGAGGTCCTTGGTGTTGGCGGCGGTGGCAGGCGAGCGCGCAGGGATCGATTCGGCCAGTTCCTGGTCGATGATCGGTGCGGTGATGAGATCCTGGGTGTGGAGGGCGGCAACGCGGCGGACGAAATTTTCCAGTTCGCGGACGTTGCCCGGCCAGGGATGCTGCTTCAGGCGATCGATGGCGGCCTGTTCGATCGATTTCTGGCCGAGACCTTCGCGGGCGGCACTGCGTAGGAAATGGCGCGTCAGATCGCCGATGTCCTCGGTGCGTTCGCGCAGCGGTGGCAGGCGCAGCGGCACGACGTTGAGGCGGTAGAAGAGATCTTCGCGGAAGAGGCCCTGTTGGATCTGCGAGCGGAGATCGCGGTGGGTTGCGGCGATGATGCGGACATTGGTGCGGATCGGCGTGCGGCCGCCGACGGTGGTGTATTCGCCTTGCTGGAGCACACGTAGCAATCGCGTTTGGGCCTCGAGTGGCATGTCGCCGATTTCATCGAGAAAGAGCGTGCCGCCTTCGGCCTGCTCGAAGCGGCCTTGCGTGCGGGCCTGGGCGCCGGTGAACGCGCCCTTCTCATGGCCGAAAAGTTCGCTCTCGATGAGTTCGCGCGGGATGGCAGCCATGTTGATGGCGACGAAGGGACCCGTGCGGCGCTTGCCGTGGTCGTGCAGCACGCGGGCAACGAGTTCCTTGCCCGTACCGCTCTCGCCCGTGATCATGATCGTCAGTTCAGTTTGGGTCAGGCGGGCGAGCGCGCGGTAGATGTCCTGCATGGCAGGTGAGCGGCCGATGAGGGGCAGTTCCTCGCCTTCGGTCATTTCGGGGCCGCGCTGGGGTTTGCGGCCGGGCGCGGCCAGCGCGCGGGAAACGACGGAGACGACTTCTGCGAGATCGAAGGGCTTGGGCAGGTATTCGTAGGCGCCTTTTTCGGCGGCGGTCAGAGCGGTCATCAGCGTGTTCTGCGCGCTCATAACGATGATCGGGAGATCGGGCCGAAGCTTCTTGATGCGCGGGATGAGGTCGAAGGCGTTCTCGTCGGGCATGACGACGTCGGTGATGACGACATCGCCCTCCCCTTGGCTGACCCAGCGCCAAAGCGTTGCCGCGTTGCCCGTCGCGCGTGGCGCATAACCGGCGCGGGCGAGCGCTTGATTGAGCACCGTGCGGATTGCGGTGTCGTCGTCGGCGATCAGGATGGTGCCACGCGCCATGGGGTTTATTCTCCTGGGTCTTGTTCGCCGCGCTTCTTCTCCTGCATGGGCAGAAGAACGCGGAACACCGTCCGGCGCGGCTCGCTGTCGTATTCGATGATGCCGCCGTGATCGCCGATGATCTTGGCAACGAGGGCCAGACCGAGGCCGGTGCCGTTGTGCTTGGTTGTGACGAAGGGATCGAAGAGGTGCGGGCGGAGATGCTCGGCGACGCCGTTGCCGTTGTCTTCCACCTGGATGAGGAGAGGCAAGCTGACGCGGGAATTGGAGCCCGGCACGGACAAGCGCACGCCGGGGCGGAATTTCGTTGTGAGCACGATGCGGCCGTGATCGGCGCTGTCGCCGGCGGCTTCGGCGGCGTTTTTCACAAGGTTAAGGAAGGCCTGCACGAGTTTGTCGCGGTTGCCGGGGACGAAAGGCAGCGAGGGATCGTAGTCCTCGACGAAGCGAATGCCGCGCGCAAAGCCGGTCTCGGCGAGGCGGCGGACGTGATTGAGCACGTCGTGGATGTTGACCGGCTCTTTTGCGAGGGGGCGTTCGTCGCCGAAGACTTCCATGCGGTCGACGAGGTTGCGGATGCGATCGGTCTCAGCGCAGATCAACTGGGCGAGCGCACGATCGTCGTCTGAAAGTGCTGGCTCGAGGAGTTGGGCGGCGCCACGAATTCCAGACAGCGGGTTTTTGATTTCATGTGCCAGAACAGCGGCCATACCGGAGACGGTGCGGGCCGCAGCGCGGTGGGTGAATTGGCGCTCGATCATCTGCGCCATGTTACGCTGTTGGACCATGAGCAGAACATGGCCGGCACGCTCGGGAAACGGACCCGCGTGCACATCGACCAGTTTAGGTATGAGAAATTTCGGCGAGTGCATTTCAACGCCGTACTCGTTGACGGTCGCACCGGATCGGCGGACTTGATCGAGCAGTTGGAGGAGCGGACAGCCGAAGGCCAAAAGCTCATCGAGCGTTTGGCGTTTGAGGACGGCGACACTCGACGACAGAAATGCTTCGGCGGCGGCATTCGCGAAGACGATGCGATTGGTCTCGGCCAGCACAAAGATGGGATAGGGCAGCGCGTACAGAAGCAGATCGAGTTCGATCGGCTTGTCGGGCACCGCGGATTTGGGGGTGCGGCTTTCTGCTGGCAGCGTCATGCCGCTTTGCTCCGCGTCCCGGCGGCTTCGTCGTAGGCGGCGTCAAGGCCCGCAAAGACGGCGTCGGCGTTCTCTTCCGTGCACAGGCGCTGGCGCCAGACTTTTACGGCGTCCGCCGGAAGGCCACTTGAAGCAAGATACCAGCCGGTGTGTTTGCGCGCGTTTCTGAGACCCAAATAGGGCCCATAATGTTCAAGCATCGCGGCGACGTGCTCTTGAGCAATGGTGCATTGCTCGGCTAAAGGCGGCGGCCCGGAATCTGTGCCGGTTGCAAGCGCGTGCGCGATGCGACCCGGCTGCCACGGCGCACCGTACGCGCCGCGACCGATCATGACGCCATCGGCATGGGATTGTGAAAGTGCTTCACGGGCGTCATCGACAGTGATGATATCGCCATTGACGATCACGGGAATGGTGATGGCTTCCTTCACGCGGCGCACGAAGGACCAGTCCGCCTTGCCTTTGAAGAACTGGTTGCGCGTGCGGCCATGGACGGTGACGAGCTGGACGCCAGCATCTTGTGCGCGGCGGGCGAGTTCGGGAGCGTTGCGGGTCGCGTCATCCCAGCCCAAGCGCATTTTGAGAGTGATGGGAACTTTCACGGCGCCGACCACGGACTCGATGAGGTGCAGTGCGTGCCCGAGGTCGCGCATGAGAGCGCTGCCGGACGCTTTGCCGGTGACTTCGCGGGCGGGGCATCCCATGTTGATGTCGATGACGTTGGCGCCGTCGCTTTCGGCTATGCGGGCGCCCTCCGCCATAAAGTGTGGCTCGCAGCCAACGAGTTGTATAACATGCGGTGACAGGTCTCCGCCCTCGGCGCGACGGCGGACGTCGGGACGGCTGGCGACCAATTCGGCGCTGGCGACCATTTCGGAGACGACGAGACCCGCGCCCAGCGCGTGCGCCAAACGACGAAACGGCAGATCCGAAACGCCAGTCATTGGTGCCAAAAACACATTGTTTCGGGCGGTTACGGCCGCGATGGTCAGTCCTGCCATCGGTAGGGCGCCCTCTGAGGTCAACATATTGAGTATCTTTTAGGCAGTTTCTTTATCTGCCCTCTTGTTGGGCACATTAGAGTTAGACGGCTTGATCCGCAAGGGTGATTGGGCTGATCCGATTGCGGCACTGCGACCTTCCCGGCTATGCATGGGATCGACCGCTTTTGATCAAGGAGAGCCCGCCGTTGCGCATTGCCGCCCTCATTGTCGCCGCCGGGCGCGGCAGCCGGGCGGGAGGCGACGTTCCCAAGCAATATGTTCGTATTGGCGGCGCGACGGTTTTGCAGCTGGCGATTGATGCATTTGCCGGGCATCCGGCCGTGACCACTGTGCAGGCCGTCATCCATGCCGATGATGGCGCGCTGTATGCCGCGAGCCTGGGCCGCGCGTCGCAGAAGCTGATGGAACCGGTGTTCGGGGGGGCGTCCCGGCAGGCGTCCGTGCTGGCTGGATTGGAGGCGTTGGCTGCGACCGGCCCCGATCTCGTGCTTATCCACGATGCGGCGCGCCCGTTTCTGGCTGCGGCCATGATCGACAGGGTTCTGGCAGCACTCGCTCAGTATGACGGGGCCATTCCTGCGCTGGCTGTTGCCGATACGCTGAAGCGGGCAGGAGCGGGTCAGACCATTGCGGGGACGGTCGATCGCGCTCACCTGTGGCGGGCACAGACACCGCAGGGCTTTCGGTTTGCGCGCATTCTCGATGCGCATCGCGCCGCTGCGGTGGAGGGCGTCGAGGATTTCACAGATGATGCGGCGATCGGCGAATGGGCCGGGTTTCCGGTGGTTCTGGTCGAAGGCGACGCGCAGAACGTGAAGATCACGACGGCTGCGGACGTGGCCGATGCGCAGGCGAAAAGTGAGGGGGACATGGTGATGGAACCGCGGATCGGCACGGGTTTCGATGTGCATCGGTTCGCCGAAGGATCGGCCGTGTGGCTGTGCGGCGTTGAAATCCCTCATACGCATAAGCTCGAAGGTCATTCGGATGCGGACGTAGCACTGCATGCGCTGACGGATGCGCTCCTGGGTACGATTGGCGATGGCGATATTGGTCAGCACTTCCCGCCGTCTGATCCCATGTGGAAGGGCGCGGCCTCACACGTGTTCTTGGAAGACGCCGCGCGCCGGGTGCGGGAGCGGGGTGGGCGGATCGTGAACGTAGACGTGACGCTGTTGGCGGAAGCGCCCCGGATCGGGCCGCACCGGCCGGCCATGCAGGCACGGGTGGCGCAGATCCTGGGGATTGCTGCAGACCGGGTGGGGGTTAAGGCGACAACCATGGAAGAATTGGGCAGCATCGGACGCCGCGAAGGCATCGTGGCTATGGCCAGCGCGCTTGTTCTCCTTCCGTTCTCGCCACCTCCGGATCACACCTGAGGCCCCGCGACATTGACCCCCCTGGCAGAATCGCGGCACACCCGGCATAGCAGTTGTATGGTCAAAAAGACCTCAAGATCATAAGACCGACCCTCGCAGAGGCGAACCGATGAACATTATGACCCAACCCGTCGAACGCGCGGCCAAAGAGCCCGCCAACATGGCCGATATTGCCGAGACTACGGCGTCGTCGTGCCTTGCTACCCGAGTGCGCCAGCTGTCGCGCATCATCACGCGCGTTTATGATGACGCGATGCGCCCGCTTGGCATCACGGCCAGCCAGTACACACTGCTCGCGCAGCTTGCTGCGCGCGATGGGATTACGGCTGTTGAAATTGGTCACGAGCTCGACATCGAGAAGTCGACGCTGTCGCGCAACCTGAAGCGTTTGTTGGCTTTGGGGCTCATCATCATGGATCCGCCCGCCGGCCGTCGCGGCCGCGGGCTGCATCTGACGCCAAAGGGCCAAGCGGTGCTGCGCGATGCGTTCCCGGTTTGGCAGAATGCACAGACCCACGCGATTTCGGTGATGGGAGCGGATTCGCGCGGTCTACTCGACGGCCTTCTCAAACAGGCGGAACGGCTCGTGCAGCCCTGAGGTTTTTGCTCGAACGGACTATCGGATATAGATTTGGGGGCCGGTGACCGAAGGGTGCGCCGGCCTTCGCCGTTTCGATGGAGTGCGTGGGATGCTGCCCGATGATGTCCTTGCCAGCGCAGCGGCGCTCGTCGTGCAGATGACTGCGGCGGGATTGAAGTTGGCAACGGCTGAGAGTTGTACCGGCGGTCTCGTTGCCGCCGCGATCACGGACGTGGCGGGGTCGTCGGCGGTTCTCGATCGCGGGTTCGTCACGTACTCCAACGAGGCGAAGATGGCGGTGCTGGGCGTCGATCCTCAGATGCTTGGGGCCCTTGGTGCGGTGAGCGGTCCAGTGGCGATCGCCATGGCGGAGGGCGCGCTGCGGTTTTCGCTTGCGGATGTTGCTGTTGCGATCACAGGGATTGCGGGGCCGGGTGGGGGGACTGAGACCAAGCCTGTGGGATTGGTTCATCTTGCGGTGGCCCGGATGGGGCGGCCGACCGTAGAGGATGTATGCCACTTTGGCGATCTTGGCCGCAGTGGCGTGCGGATGGCCGCCGTGCGCAAGGCGCTCGCGATGATACATGCGGCGCTCGTCTGATTGGGCCAGTGGGTTGGAGACGTGAATGACGCGCCATTGTGTCCTGCAGATTGGTTGCTTCGTGCTGGCTTTTTCCGGCGGCGGAGTTCAGTCGGCCGACTTTACTGCGCGAGAGGTGACGGAGCAGCTATACCGGGCGTCGGGGCCGGTCGATTTGTCGGGGCGGGACCTGGAGGGGCTCGATCTATCGCTGATCGACTTCAAGAAGACGCGGTTGTCGAATGCCCGGATGTTCGGTGTGAATCTCACGGGGTCGAATTTGGCAGGTGCTGATCTTGCGGGCTCCAACCTCGACCGGGCGAATATCATCGGGGCGAAATTCGATGGGGCCAACTTGAAGGGTGCGAGCCTTCTCAGGCCCTCGACGACGATGGGGCGTGATCCGGGCGGGGAGACGCCGCCGAGTTTTGTTGGGGCCGATTTGACGGGCGCGAAGGTTTTCGGTCAGTTCAGTCGTGTCGATCTTTCGCGGGCCAACCTTGGGGGTGCCACGCTGGCGCCCTTCGGCAAGACCGGCTTCATCGAGGATCTGTTTCGGACTGAGATGGAGGGCGCGTTTCTCGATGGCGCAAGCTTCGACGGCGGTGACTTGACGTATGTGTCGTTTCGCTATGCGAGTATGAAGGGGACTAATTTGAAGGGTGCCATGTTGCGCAACGCCGATTTCTCGAAAGCTGATCTGACGGGGGCCGATTTGACCGGGGCCGATGTCACCGATGCGGACTTTGATGGCGCAATCCTGGCCGATGTGAAGGGACTTGACCGGCTGGCTGGACGTGACAAGGCGCGCAATCTGCCGAGGTGATCGGGTCGCCCGTTCACGGCGCGACGTCGAGCGAGAGTGCCGCGCGCGTTTCGGCGTCGGTGCCGAGGGGGATTTGCTCCTCGAGCGTTTGAGCGCCGCCGGCTCCGGTACGGAATTTGCGCAGGTCTTCCTGGGTTTTTTGGTAGGCGGCTTCGCGTTCGGCCGTCTCAATCAGGAATGTGCGCCAGTCGCCGAGCACTGTGAAGCGCTGGCGTTCGAAATCATGGCCGATTCCCTGGGGGCGTTTGGCGACGGCGTTGCAGATCGCAACAAGGCCGTGGCGGCCGGGCTTATCAAGACGGAATTGGAAGGGTGCTCCGGGTGGCGGCAATTGGAGTGTGGTGCCGCCGCTGATCTTATTGTCGATCGCCGTGTCGTTGGGGAAAAGAACGGTGGCGAGACCACTGGCTTCGACGGCGACGATGGTGAGGTGGCAGTCGGCGCTGGGCTGCGCGAAAAGTGTGAGCAGATCGCCGGCTTTGTAGGTGACGACATCGGTCCACAGGTCAAGATGCAGGGTCGCTGCGGTGTCTGTTGTGGGCGGCTGCATCGCTTGCACGGGTCGGTGGCCAGCGAGGAGCGCTTTCAACGGTTCCCACTCGGTGCGGGGCAGACCGGATTGGAACAGGCGGATGCCTGGGATTGCGTCGTCCTCGGACAGAAACCTGATCCGTTCGCGCAGTTGATCTAGGCTCAGGTTCAATTCAGCGGCGGCGCGAGCCGGGAGTACGCGGCGCGTGTGTTCGAGGGCCAACGCGTCGAGTGGGTCGAGGCCATCGATCAGACG
>JALHQM010000011.1:14735-49922 GCA_022841965.1 Hyphomicrobium sp.
GGCGGGTTTTCCAGCCGGCCGGATTGGTGACAGCGGGCGCAGTGCGTTTCAAGAACGGCGCGGGCTTTGCCGGCAACGTCTGTTGCGGCGGATGCGCTTGCCAATTGAGTTGCGGCGGCAAGCGCCGATCCCACGACGCGCAACATCTTGAGAGATGTCAGATGACCACTCTTGTTGACCGCCGCGCGACCCACCCTGACTCAATCCCCTGCCGCCTCATGTTCGGCGGCACCATAGCCGGGCCAGACCAGCAAACCTATGGCCGGTCCGCCACACGCGAGGTTCAGCGGACGAGGCGAATGGGTTCTCCTGGCCGGTTGAGGTAGCGGCGGCCAAACGCGCGCCTCGTGCCCTGGGCAACCGATACCAAATCGCCGAGGGTTTGGGCTGCCACCGCATCGCCTGGACGGGACAGATAGAAGTCGGCGTGGAGAAGGCCTTCGCTCTCCTTTCCGGCCGGGTCGATGCCCAACTCCGTGAGACGGCTCGTGACCTCGCGGCATTCGTCTTCAGATTTAAAGCGCCGTTGAATGAACGTGGTGCTTGTCAGTTTTTCCGTCTCGAGGCCCGTGCTCTGGAGTGAGGTTGCGATCTTGCCGTAGTCATACATGCGCAGGACGAATGAGGCCACCCAAGGACGTGGTTCGCCGATCGCCGCCATGACTTTGGCAAAGGTCTTTTCGGTGACATAGCCCACTGCACCCGTCGAAATGACGAGATCAATGCTGCTTAGATGATCTTTGGCTTCTTGTGGCAACGGATGGTTTTCGAAATCGCCTACAACGCCATTGTGCAGAACTCCGGTGGTGCGCGCAAAATTTATGGCGGGCGCTGATGCGTCTAGGCCGATCATCTCGATTTGGCGGCGTGGCCACGAGCGGAAGTAGCTACGGTCCAGCATCGCGAGTTGCGCGGGGCCGATGTCGCTTTCGGACATGTTCGCGTAACGCTTTGCAAGTCGATCGAGATCGACGGGAAATTGCAGTAAGGCAGCATTGATGCCGTAGCTGCAGCCGATGTCGAGGATACGTAGTGGCCGGCCGCGGAGCTGTTCCAACTTGCTCACGAGGGCGGAGAAGACGGGGCTGGCCAATTCCGGAATGATGTAATCGAGGCCATAGAGTTCGCGGAAGTAGGCGCGCGGATCGGGCCGGTCGTAGATCGAGTTGAAATTCGCTTTGACAGCAACGGGCGGTGCGGCTGTCGCGGTTCTGGAATTGAGTCTCGTGGCCGCTTCTCTATTCGGCATGCGGTTTCCTTTCCGGACGTGTTTGGCCCTTGGTTCGGGGCCGATTTCCCGGTCGCGTCGCCTTGGGCGCGACGACGGTGACGGGGACGCCAGCATCGCTGATGATGCGTTCGGAAATGCGCCCCGTGCAGGCGGCCGAGATGGCGGCCAAGGCGCGATCAGAGAAGGTGCTGCGGGCTTCGGCAACGAAGATTTGATCGCAGCGCTCTTGGTCAGCAATCCGTGTAATGACGTCGGCCTTGTCGCCCTGTTCGACGCGGGTCGACGCGCGAATTCCGCGTGCGGCGGCGGAGAAACTGGCGCGGGCCAACATTTCGTGCGCCACGCCCAAAAATTTTTTGCGGCGATGGACCTCCCAGGCGGATGGCGCCCGTTCAACGCCCAAGAGGACGAGTTCGCCATCGCCGGCCTCAGCCACGTCCATCGCTTTGTCGAGGGCGACGGCGGCTTCTGCGGTACCATCTACGACGACAAGGAGGCGGGTCATTGCGTTTTCGAACTTTTCTGCGTGTTGGGACGGGCGGCGGCAGCGTCTTGTTTGGCGTCTGAAGGACGTTTCCTCACGTGTTGCAGCCGCCGCCCGAACTCATGATGCCGGTCGCAGATGGACGTGAATTTGGTCGTCATTGGCGGTCCACGCCAACTTGTCCGTGGGTTTGGGTTGCAGAATGATGGTGCGAACCTGTACGAACCCACCTTGTGAATAGACGGCAGGAAGATCGACTGCGATTTCAGTTCCGTCGCTGTCTGTGTTTGGCATCGGGAACTCCTGTCGAGCTGCATTACTCAGAACTGTCTGCTGGTTTTCCAGGTTTGGACAGGGGGCTGGAATGCCTAGGCGCGGGGGCTACGTAGCGGACCTTATCGTGACGGCATGCAACCGGTGTCACAAGCGACAGCCGTAGGCGCGCACTCAGCGCGGGTAGTTAGGAAACTGCGAAAGAATGCTGGCAACCTCGACGATGCGGCGGGTTCTGATTGGAATAGCGTTTCTTGCCGCCTATGTGGCGCTGGACTACGTGAGCTACGTAAAGCCCTATCGCGACATCGGCATCACACCGTGGAATCCACCGGTCGGATTGGCTGTTGCGCTGATCTTTCTGGAGGGACGAGCGCTCGCACCCTTCGTTCTGGTCGCCCCGTTTCTTGCCGATCTGATTGTGCGGGAAACATCGGTTCCACTTGCGATCGACTTCGGCGGATCAATGCTGATTGGCGCCACCTTTGTGGCTGCCGGTCTTGTTCTGCAACGGATCACGCATTTCGATCCGCGGTTTCGCGCGGTTCGCGATGTGCTGACGCTCGTGGCGGTTTCTGCCGTGACGGCACTGATGGCAGCAGGAATTCTCGTTGTCATCTACCTGATGACCGGCCTGCTGATGCGCGATGAGGTGGCGACCGTCGGCTGGCGCTCGGCAGTGGGCGACATGATCGGAATTCTCACTGTTGCGCCCTTGTTGCTGTTGTGGCGCACGCAGCGGCCGTGGCCATCTGCCGGCCGGTGGATGCCGCTGCAGCTCTTGGCCATTCTGGCAGCACTTCTGATGGTGTTTGGTTATCAGGAGGCAACCGCGTTCCAACTGTTCTACCTGCTGTTCTTGCCGGTGCTCTGGGTGGCGCTCGGCTATGGACCGGCGGGGGCAGCGGCCGCTCTCGTGTTGGTTCAGATTGGAATCGTGATCGGCGCTGAAATCCGCTTCGGCCCCGATGCTGGCTTTAGCGCGCTGCAGGTTTTGATGATTGCATTGGCGATCACGGGATTGATCGTCGGGGCGATCGTAGCGGAGCGCGAGGATGCGGCGGCGCGGCTTCGCGATCAACAGGCGGCGTTGAACCGGACATTGCGGTTCCGGTCGGCCGGAGAAATCGCGGCGACCATCGCGCATGAAATCAATCAACCGTTGACGGCGCTGGCGACCTACGGCGGGATCGCAGCGAAAGCGCTGCGCGAGGGCGACGAGGCGCTGGCGGCGCGGGCGATTGCGAAGGTCGAGAGCGAAAGCCAGCGGGCTGCGAGTGTGCTGACGGGCATCCGGGAATTGCTGCGCAAGGGTGCTTTAAACAAGTCGGATGTGGATCTGGGCCGGGCGTTTCAACAGATCGGCGAGTTGTTGCGAGCGGATCTTGCCAAACGCGGGGTGACACTCGCGTTCGAAGTCGTCGAACCGGCGGCGCGCATCAAGGCGGATCTGGTGCAACTGCAGCAAGCCTTGCACAACCTGGTTGTCAATGCAGCCGAGGCGATCGAGAGTATGGGGCGGCCCGGCCGTGTCGTGGTACGAGCGGTGGCGGCAGCCGATGGTCAGGTCCTGATCGATGTCAGCGATGACGGGCCGGGTTTCCCTCCCGCGTATGATGTCAGCGATCCGCCGCCGTTTACGTCGACCAAGGCCGATGGTTCAGGCATTGGACTAACCGTCGTGCGTTCGATCGCCGAGGCGCATGGTGGTCACCTCAGTATCCGTTCGGCCGCGCGTGGCACCACCGTCAGTCTACAGCTACCCACAGGAGATCCCTCATGAGCGATATCGTTTCGATTATCGACGATGAAGCGTCAGTGCGCGATGCCGTCGGCATGCTGCTGGAGACGAACGGTTATGAGACGGCTTCATATGCGAGTGTGTCGGAATTTTTGAGCGCTCCGTTCGTCCCTGGGGCCATTGTGAGCGATGTGCGCATGCCGGAGGCGACGGGGCTGGATTTGTTGCGTCGTTTGCAGTCCAACGAGGATCCGCGCCCGATCATTCTGTTGACTGGGCATGGCGATATCGAGATGGCGGTGCAGGCGCTGAAGCTCGGCGCGTTCGATTTCATTGAGAAACCGTTTGAGTTGGACCGGCTTCTGGCTGCGGTGAAATTGGCGATGGAAACGTCGGTGACGTCGATGAAGACGACGCTAGAGTTGCAGGAACTCAAGTCGCGCTATGCGTCGCTGTCGGACCGGCAGCGCGACACCATGCATCTCCTGATCCGTGGGATGTCGAATAAGGAAATCGGCCTCGAATTGGGGATCAGCCCGAGAACCGTCGAAATTCACCGCACGTGGGTCATGACGCGGATGCAGGCCAAGTCCATGGCAGATTTGGTGCGCATGGGTCTGGGGCTGGGATTGGCCTGACGCCGGAGAATGCTTGTAGGGAACGGCTGCGGTGGGCGTTGGTCCCGTTTGTCAACCGCTTTGCGGTTTTTTGACTGCCGACCCGGGTGTGCTGGCTTAGAGAGTTGGTGAGAGCGGCATAGGGCTCTCCCTTGGTAGTTGGACAGTCATGCGCACCGGCGGACAAATTCTCGTTGACCAACTGGCTTTGCAGGGCGCTGGAGCGGCGTATCTCGTCCCGGGCGAGAGCTTTTTGGCGGTGCTTGATGCGCTCTATGATGCGCCCGCGGTGCGTACGGTCGTTTGCCGGCACGAAGGCGCGGCGGCGATGATGGCGGAGGCTGCGGGGCGGCTGACGGGGCGGCCTGGAATTGCGATCGTGACGCGGGCGCCGGGGGCCACGAACGCGACGTCTGGGGTCTATGTTGCGGCGCAAGGGCAGACGCCGATGATTCTGTTTGTTGGCTTGCCGCCGCGGGGGCGAGCGCACCTGACGGCGTTTCAGGATTTTGACGTGGTCGCTCTCTTTGGCGGGTTGGCCAAGCACGTCGAGATCGCTGCTGCGGCGGAGCGGTTGCCGGAAACCGTCTCGCGCGCTTATCAGATTGCACTCAGCGGCCGGCCGGGACCCGTGGTGATCGGGTTGTCAGAGGATGTTCTGTCGGAGACGGCGCACGTGCCCGACGCACCGTGGATCGATGCGGCACGTGCGGAACCATCGCTGGCTGCGATGACAGATATCGCTGCTGCAATTGAGCGGGCCGAGCAACCGATTGTGATTGTGGGTGGGCCGCGTTGGTCGGCTGCGGCTCAGGATGCCGTGCAAGCCTTTGCGTTGCGTTTCGATTTGCCGGTGGCGGCAGCCTTCCGGGCACAGGACTACATCGATAACCGGCATCCGTCCTATTGCGGGCACATCGGCATCAACATGGACCCGCGTCTGGCAACGGCGATCCGTGCGTCGGACCTCCTGATCATTATCGGCGCGCCTTTGGACGAAGTCGGGACTGGGGGATGGTCGGTGATCGCTTCGCCCGCGCCGACCCAACGCATCATCCATGTGCATCCGGCGGGGACCGATCCTCGAGACGGCGTGCGGGTTGCGCTGTCGATTGTGGCCACAGCGGATGGGTTGGCCAAAGGTTTGGAGGCACTCGTGCCGCCGGATGAGAAGCGCTGGCGAACGTTCCGGCGCGACCTCAGGGCTGGGTATGAGCGGTCGCTTCGGCCGTTGCCGACGCCGGGGGCGGTGCAATTCGCCGAGGTGGTGCGAACGGTGAGCGAGCGTTTGCCGGAAACTGCGATTGTCTGTAGTGGAGCGGGCAACTACAGCCAGTTTGTGCATCGCTACACGAGTTACCGGTCGTTTCCCTCAAGCTTGGCGCCAGCATCAGGATCGATGGGTTATGGGTTGCCGGCAGCAATTGCCGCGAAGATCGAGCACCCGGACCGGACCGTCGTTGCGTTCGCGGGTGATGGCTGCTTTTTGATGACGGCGCAGGAGTTGGCGACGGCGGTGCAGTATGGGCTGCCCATCGTCATCATCGTGGCGGACAATGGTATGTATGGCACCATCCGCATGCATCAGGAAAAGACGTTCCCGGGGCGGGTCAGTGGAACCAGTCTCGTCAATCCGGACTTCGCAGAGTTCGCGAAGAGTTTCGGGGCGTTCGGTGTGGCCGTGCGCGAGACCGCCGATTTTGCCGCGGCGTTCGATGCGGCACTTGCGTGTGGGCGGCCGGCGGTCATTTCATTGGCGCTTGATGGCGACGCAATTACGCCCGCAACAACGCTTCAAGCTCTGCGCGCAGATGCCGAGCGCAATCGGACCTAAAGGTTACGTAATCGTTACGCGGTGTGCCGCGAGGTCTTAAAAAAGCGTGAAAATGCATGATGAGCGATTAGCGATGATCAGCGGCTTTGGTCGACTTTAAGACTTCCTTGGCCTAAACAAATCCTCAACGAAATGGACTGACCTCGACCGTCAAAGAGCAAGGCACCATGGATCTTCAGGCCCACACTCTGATCGGAGCTGCTTCCCCGCAATGGGTCAAGCGATTGGCCTTCTTCTGTTTCGCGCTCGCCTGCGGTCTTCTGTTCGGTTCACTCACTCATGCGCAGAAGGCCGGTACGGCGGCTCTTCCTAGTGCTGCCATCCACTCTGCTCCCATCGTCTAAAGTCCCCAATCCCCCCGCTACCCGGTTCGAAGTTTAAGCCTCCGCCCTCGTTGGGCGGGGGCTTCTACTTTTCTAGGGGCTCGATTTGGCGCGCTCCACTCATGGTCGCGCATGGGAGAACTGGCGCGCGGCCAGAGTGTCGAGCACGCGATTGAAGCGGCGGACAGCGTCGGCAATGTCGCCTGTGTGGCGGACGGTGGAGGTGGCCGGTGTGCGCTGGCTGCTGGGGCGCGCGGCATCGACTTCAGAGGTGATTGGGACGACCTCGACATTCGGCCAGATGGCGCGAAACCGATCGATGGCGGCGGGGGGAACAGCGATCACGACGATGCGGCCGGCATCGAGCGCTTCCAGGGCGCCTGGCGTCAAGCCATGTTCCGCATCGGCATGTTGCCAACTGACCGCGAAGCCGCGAGCGCGTTCGATATCGCGGAAGACGCGGCGGGGCACACCGATGTGCTCGGTGTCATGGGCCGACTGGCGCGTTTGCAGACGGGCTGGAAATTCCAGACGTGGATCGGCGGCGTAGCGGCGGCGCGCTTGAGCGATCAGAAGATCCTTTCCGCGCGCTTCGGCGCCGGACAAAAGGACGAGAAGCCCGGGATTGAGGCGAACGCAGGGTGGTTGGATTGCGGCATCCGTCATGCGCTTCGATCTCCGCGGCGGAATTCAATGGTGCGCGACTCATTGCGCGCCCAGGGCAACCTAGCGAGCCTGCGTTGAGATGACCGTGTCGAGCGCGGCACAGGGTGGCGATTCGTTTAGCGGTTATCACCTCAGGCCGTCAGGTTTCGGTGGCGGAGCGTTTGAGGGTCACGCGATAGCCTGCCTTTTCGAGCTCGGTGACGGTATCGGTGAGGTGGCCGCTATCGCGCGTTTCGATCACGAGATTGAGTTCGGTGCCCTTGGCGGGGAGGTCGGTGAAGACGCGCTGGTGATAGACCTCGACGATGTTGGCGCCTGCCGATCCGATAACGCCGGAGACCTTGGCGAGCTGACCGGGGCGATCTGGAATGTCGATGGCGAGGCGGGCGAGGCGGCCGTCGCGGGCGAGTTCGCGGGTGAGCACGCTGGCCAGGAGGCGCGAGTCGATGTTGCCACCGCACAGGACGAGCCCGACCTTGCGGCCGCGGAAACGGTGCGGATCGGCAATGATGGCGGCAAGGCCGGCGGCGCCTGCACCTTCGACGACGGTTTTTTCGATGGCGATCAACAGCGCCACGGCGCGTTCGATTTCGGCTTCGCTGACGAGCATGATGTCGTCGACGACGAGGGCGATGATGGCGCGGGTTATCGCGCCGGGTTCCTTGACGGCGATGCCTTCAGCGAGCGTGTCGCCGCCAATGGGTAAGTTTGCGTGTTTGATGAGGTTGTACATCGAGGGATAAAGAGCGGCTTCGACGCCGATGACGCGCGTTGAGGGCTTCAACGCGCGCGCAACCGTTCCCATGCCGGATATGAGGCCGCCGCCGCCGATTGGAATGACGAGGTCGTCGAGATCGGGGTTTGCGCGCAGCATTTCCAACGCGATGGTCCCCTGCCCCGCGATGACTTTGGGGTCGTCGAAGGGATGGATGAAGGTATAGCCTTCGTCGCGGGCCAACTGGCGGGTGATGGCGGCGCTGTCTTCGAAGGTGGCGCCTTCAAGGATGACGCGGGCGCCCAGCGCGCGGGTGTTTTCGACTTTCACCGCTGGCGTGCCTTCGGGCATGACGATGATGGCTGGAATGCCAAGGCGGGCTGCGTGATAGGCGACGCCCTGCGCGTGATTGCCAGCAGACATGGCGATGACGCCGGCAGCGCGTTCGGCTGCGGTGAGGCTCGCCAGCTTGTTCAATGCGCCGCGCTCCTTGTAGGCGGCGGTGAACTGCTGGTTTTCGAACTTCAACCAGATCTCGCAGCCGAGCAGCGCGGACAGCGTGCGGCTCACGGCGAATGGCGTTTCGACGATGGCACCCTGCAGCGTGGCCGCGGCGTCTTCGATCGCGGCGAGGGTGATCGGGGAAGTGGCGGGATTGATCGCGCCCGTCATGGTTGTCTCCTGAGACGGCGGGGGGCCGGTCAGTTGACCATGGGACGGAGTGGGTGATTCTGAAAGGTGGCGGGGCGTCGCCGATGGTGGGCTTCTGCCGAGACGAAGCCAGCGCGTTCCGGTATATCGCGACGACGACAGTTCGGATGGCGAAAGGACGCGGAGAATGGCGAAGGTCGCGTGGATCGGGTTGGGCGTCATGGGGTTCCCAATGGCGGGGCATCTGCTGGTGCGCGGCGGCCATGAGGTGACGGTCTACAATCGCACGCCGGCCAAAGCAGCGGCATGGGCTGAGACCTATCCGGGTGGCCGGGTGGCTGCGACGCCCGCCGACGCCGCGCGCGGGGCGGAGTTCGTGTTCGCCTGTGTGGGCAACGATGATGATTTGCGCGCAGTGACAGCGGGTCCCGAGGGCGCGTTCCAGACGATGGGCTCAGGGGCTGTGTTCACCGATCACACGACAGCGTCGGCAGACGTGGCGCGCGAACTTTATGCGAAGGCGCTGGCGCGCGGACTCTTCTTCATTGATGCGCCCGTGTCGGGCGGACAGGCGGGGGCTGCCAATGGCCAACTCGCCGTGATGTGCGGCGGTGATCCTGAGGCGTTCGACCGCGTGGGGCCGCTGTTGGCCACTTATGCGAAGCTGGCCAGTCTGATCGGGCCGTCGGGTTCGGGGCAATTGACGAAAATGGTCAATCAGATCGCGATTGCAGGGTTGGTGCAGGGGCTTTCCGAAGCGATCAACTTCGCTGAGCGGGCAGGTCTGGATGTGGAGAGCGTGATCGGCATTATCTCGAAGGGGGCCGCGCAATCGTGGCAGATGGAGAACCGCTGGTCGACGATGCACGCACGGCAATTCGATTTCGGGTTTGCGGTCGATTGGATGCGAAAGGATTTGGGAATTTGTCTCGCTGAGGCGAAGCGCTGCGGTGCAGCAGTGCCGGTGGCGGAACTCGTGGATGGCTTTTATGCAGACGTGCAGGCCCGTGGTGGCGGGCGGTACGACACATCGAGCCTCATCACCCGCTTCGATGATCAGAAAGCGTAGCGTGCAGCGCAACAGTGCGACGCACGCGCTTTATGCAATGTTCAGTAATAAATCTTGGTCGTCACACTCTCGACATTCGACGACAGTAGTCGCTTACTGGGGACACGGGAGGTCAGCAGCACCGGTTTTGCGGATGGGGTTCCGCAGGGCCCAACAGGAGGACCACCATGGCATTGCCGACGGTATCGATCGACAACCGGGACATCATCCTGCTCAGTGGTTTTGAGACGGTGATTTCCGCCACCAGTGGAACGACCAAGAAGCCCTTCGTTGTTATTCTCGATGAACGTGAGCTGGAACGCTCGGTGAAGAATGACAATTCGGACGCTGTCGCTTACGGCTATGTTGCCGGGCGGTGGGTCGCTGTGGCTTAGACTGCTCACCTCAACATTCGAAGGGCGCGCCAGCTGAGGCTGACGCGCCCTTTTTCATTCGCGCGGCGCAAAGACCGTCAGATCTGCGAACCGTTTCGCGGCGCGCGGGCGAATTGGAGCGGCAGTGCGGTGGTGTATTTCATCTGCTCCATGGCGAAAGCAGACGACACCTTCGCGATCTCAATGCGCGAGATCATTTTTTTGTAGAACTCGTCGTAGGCGCGGATGTCTGGAACGACGACGCGCAAAAGGTAGTCGACCTCGCCGGACATGCGATAGAATTCGATGACTTCGGGGAAGTCGTCGACGGCCTTGTGGAATTTTTCCAGCCATGCGGTCGAGTGCTTGTCGGTTTTGATCGAGACGAAGACGGTGACGCCGGCGTTGATCTTTTCCGGTTCCAGTACGGCAACCCGTTTGCGGATAACGCCCGTTTCCTCAAGTTTCTGGATGCGGCGCCAGCAGGGCGTCGTGGACAGACCGACCTCCTTGCCGATGTCGGCGACGGGACGGGTGCAGTCTTCCTGCAAGATCGAGAGGATTTTGACGTCCATTTCGTCGAGCATGCGGCCTCCAGTGAGAAATATCATTCCAGATAGTATGCCCGAGGTCGCACCAAGTGAAAAGATATTGTCGGATTAAGACGGTCTGGGGAACCGAAAACCGTGATGGAGGCGTGCCATGCCGGTGTGCCGGATCATGGACTGCTGATGCCTTCAAAACAGCTTTTGGCGATCAGAGCTTGGTCACAACGCGATCTTTAGCCCGTCGGTGGCCATGGTGACGGTTGGATGGACGACATGATGCTGGTTGGCCAGCATATCGCTGCCCATGTGCGTGAGCAGGATTTTGCGCGCGCTGATGCGCGGCAGCTGGGTTTCGATGGTGCGCCAATTCATATGGTAGCGGGCGGGATTGTCATAGGCGTAGCACTCGGAGATGTAGAGGTCCGCGCCGCTGGCGGCGTCGATGAGGTTTTCGACCCATTCGGTGTCGCCGGAAAAGGCGATGGTTCGGCCATCGACGGCGAAGCGCAGGGCATACGGGGGGGCGCCAGACGGGTGCTTCACTTCGAAGGGCGTGACTGTGACGGCGCCTTCGGAGAGCGGTTCGCGATCACGGTATGTGCGGAAGGTCAGGGCGAAAGGACGTGGTGTCGTTGTGGAACCGGGGAATAGGGCTTCGGCGGCTGCCGCGAAGCGCTCCTCGATGCCCGCTGGGCCGGTGACGACGAGGGGTGCGGTTCGCCGGCCCACGTGGATGGCGTGGATCAGCCACCAGACCAAACCCGAAAAGTGATCGCCGTGCAGATGGGAGATGAAAATGGTGCCGATGGTGTTCGGGTCGATGCCTTCGCGCTGGAGCCCAATCAAGCTCGTAGCGCCGCAATCGATCAGGAATGCGCCACTTGAATGGGTTACGTGGAAGCAGGTTTGAAGGCGTCCGCCGCTGCCAAACGCATCGCCACTGCCGATTACGGTAAGTTGCATGTCGCCCCAATACTCTTTCGAGTGAGGGACGCTAGACGGATTGGTTCGGCCTCACTGTTCCGCAGGTAACAGCGCTGGGCGCTGGGGGCAACCGGTGCTGATCAAGTGCCGCGATCGATCAACTGTCCGGGTCTCAGGCCCCGCCGTTGTTGCGGCGCCGCCACTCTTGGGGGTGCTCGAACTCTGAGGCCCATATTCCACGCCGGGCGGACTTGGCGTCTCTCTCCTCGCTCTGAAAGGCGCCGAATGACACGGCAAAGCCTTCAGCGACCATTTGGGCGTTCAAATTGCTGCCGGATGCGGCGTAGCAGGTGGCGAGGCGCCGGCCGTGCTGGTCGGTCGAATGGATGTCGCAGCGGATTGGTTGGCCGCTGGTGAGACGCTGGAGGGTGCGCTTGGCGTCCTCGCCGCAGCGCCAGTCGCGACCGTCGCGCGTGCAGGTTTGCCGGCCTTCTGGGGCGTCTATGCCTTGCATGCGCACTTCGGTTTGACCCATGAAAAAGCTATCGCCGTCGACGAAGCGTGGGCGGCCTTCCACTGATCCCTCGACGCTCGCCGGCAGGCATCGGGAGAGTGCGGCTGCAGCGAGAGCGAACAGGATGAGGACCACGCTACGGGCGGCGTTGCGCTGAGGTCCCGATGGCACGCGCGGGCCGCGCCGTTGATTTTCCCGGCTCCTCGTCTGCTGCCAGGCCCGACCAATTCCCATGAGATGACTCCCCGATTTCATCCTCAAGTAAACACTACCTTAGCGAATGACTGCGAAATTAACGATGGTTGGCACCGATGCGGTCGCGGCCGGTTCTAACTTCGCCACCGGGGGCAAGTTGAGCCGCGCGCTGTGCTCGTCGTGCCTGGGTGGCGGCGGAATGACGAAAAGCGCAACAGTCGACCAACTTCAAAGGCAGAAGCAGCGGATGGAAACGCGTCAGCGGCGCGCTGACGACATCCGCGCTGCGCGTGAACGGCTGAGCGGGGCTAGCAGTCTCAAGCCGGAGTTCGAGTACGAACTTCTGGCGATGTTCGCACGCAACGAGGTCGGCGCCGCGTTCACGATGCCGGCGTTATCAGTGATCTTTGCTCTGGCCGCGATGTTCTGGGCGCCCGCACAGGAGGCAATCGTCTGGTTGGGCCTTGTGATTACCGCGAAAGTGATTTTGATCGAGTCGTGCCGCAGGTATTTGGCGCAACCGCGCGAGCAGATCGATCTGAATGTCTGGCGGCGCCGGCTCATTCTTTCCGAACTTCTCAACGGCATGATCTGGGCCTGCTTCGCGCTCGTTGGATTAGGTGAATTGGGTGTCGCAGAGCAAGGCACCGTCTTTGCCTCGCACGTCTTTCTCTTTGCAACGCTCATCGTTGTTCTCGCCGTCCGCATGAGTTTCGGTTCGACGGTGATGGGCATTCTGTATGCCGGCACGCTTCCGATGACCATCGTGGTCGTTTCGCGGCTCATCATGGGGGACGATCCGTTTTATTACGCGCTGGCTTCGATGTCGGCGGGCGTGAACGTCTACTTCATCTTCCTCGCCAAGGGGCTGCATTCGACAGCACTGGCCATGCTTGAATTCCGGGCGCAAAAGGATGCCCTCATCTCCGAACTCGAGGAAGCACGGTTGCTTTCTGATGAGGCGCGCCGGCGGGCTGAAACGGCCAACAAGGCCAAGTCGCGCTTTTTGGCGACCATGAGCCATGAATTGCGCACGCCGTTGAACGCCATCATGGGTTTCTCGGAAGTGATGAAGACCGAGGTCATGGGGCCGATCGGCAGCCCGTTGTACAAGGAATACGCTGGCAACATTCACGATAGCGGAAAGCACCTCCTGCACCTGATTAACGAGATCCTGGACCTGTCGCGGATTGAGGCTGGCCGGTACGAGCTGCATGAAGAGCCCCTGCGCTTTAGCGACATCGCAGAAGACTGCGTGCGCTTGTTGAAGCTGAGGGCGCAATCCAAGTCCATTGAGTTGGTCGAGGATTACGATTCATCGTTGGCGCAGGTGTGGGGTGATCAACGCGCGCTGCGGCAGATCTGTCTCAACCTGATGTCGAATGCACTGAAGTTCACGCCCAAGGGTGGGCGGATCACGATCACCGTGGGTGCGATGGTGGACGGGGGACAATATTTGTCCGTTCTCGATACAGGGCCGGGTATTCCGGCCGACGAGATCCCGAAGGTTTTACAGGTCTTCGGCCAGGGGTCGCTTGCCCACGAGACGGCTGAGGGCGGGACGGGTCTCGGATTGCCGATTGTCCAGAACCTCATCGAATTGCATGGCGGAGCGTTCGAACTCCTGTCGGAATTGCGCAAGGGCACGGAAGCGATCATTACGCTGCCCAAGCAGCGGGTTCTGGCCGCCGTGCCGCCTTTGCAGCCGCTCGGGCAGGAGCGCCATCGGGGTGTGCAGCAGGGGCGCTCGCCGCGGCATGGCCGGCTGAGGGCGCTGGCGTCCTGATCGTTGCGGTGGGGTTGACTTTGATTGCGACCTCACCCAGCGCCTGCGGCGCGCCAACTCTTGCGTGTGGGAGCCGTGGCGCTTAAGTGAAGATGATACGGATCGGCGTGCGGCCGGCCTTGCTTAGAAACTTCTGGACGCCTCGATGGAATTGCCCCGCATTGAATCTCCGTGCATCAAAACGTGCGTGATCGAC
Organism: Hyphomicrobium sp.; assembly: GCA_022841965.1. GTDB lineage: Bacteria > Pseudomonadota > Alphaproteobacteria > Rhizobiales > Hyphomicrobiaceae > JAGVSR01. The sequence continues at coordinate 28,856 of JALHQM010000011.1, forward strand.
GCAACGACGCGGCTGTGCGAGGGTTGTGGCCGGACGATCGATGAGATTGCCGCGTGGTCGACCTACACATCGCAGCATCGGCGCCGGATTATGGCGGAGTTGCCCAACCGCTTGAAGGGCGCAAACAAGGCGTGACCTCATGCTCGTTTGGCTGATGGTGCTGCTCGCGGCACTTTTGGGACTGTTCTATCTCCTGTCTGGCCACGACAGCCCGCTGAGCACCCTAGAAAGTGGTGAGATTGCAGTTGCCGTCGTGTTCGGGTCGTTGGCTTTGCTGTATCTGGCGTCGCTCGCCAGCGACTATCGCGGACGGGCGCTGCAGGGATTGCGGCACGCTGGAATTTGGGTTGGGCTCTTTTTTGTTTTGATCGCGGCGTATGCCTATCGCGACGACCTCGGGCATGTGGCGCGGCGGGTCGGCGGCGAGTTGCTGCCGGCGGGCGTGCCGCTGCCGGAGGCCGCTGATGCGCAGGGCGAGCGGGCGGTGCGGTTGCGCAAGCATTTGAGCGGACATTTTCTAGCGCGCGGAGCGGTCAACGGTGCTCCCGTCTCGATGCTGGTCGATACGGGCGCATCGACTGTGGTGCTGAAACCGGCGGACGCGGAGCGGGCGGGGATCGATGTGTCGGCTTTGACGTTCTCAGTTCCCGTATCCACTGCCAATGGTACGACATTTGCCGCGCCCGTGCGGCTCCGCTCAATTGCGATCGGCGACATTGTGGTGAACGACGTCGAGGCGCTGGTGTCGAAGCCGGGAAATCTTAACGAAAGTTTGCTCGGTATGAGTTTTTTAAGGCGTTTGCGCTCCTATGAGTTCAGCGGCGATTTTCTGACGCTCCGGGGCTGAACCGCTCCGGGTCAAACGCCGGGTCGTATCTCAGTTTTGTGAGTGGCCTCTCTCATGTTTTCCTCCGGTTATCGCGCGCTTCTTGGTGAAGTGGCTTCGTGGGTTTTCTTCGCGGGCGTCTTGGTTGCGTGCGTGACGCATTTCGATGAGTTGAAAGCCGTTGGGCACCGCTTCATGGGAACCGACCCGGGCATTCTGGCCGCGGTGCGGGCGGGCGATGGCGTCGTGGAACCGGCTGTGATGGAGCCTCCTGTCGCGGAGAGCGGATACACGGTGGAATTGCCGGTCGGGCAGGATGGCCACTATCACACGGATGTGGAGATCAACGGCCGGACCGTCGCGGTGATGGTCGATTCTGGTGCGTCTGTGGTGGCGTTAACCGCGGAAGATGCCGAAACGGCGGGGATTTTCGTCACCGACCGGGATTTCACGGCGAAGATTCAGACCGCGAACGGAACGGCGCGCGTGGCGCCGGTCTTTCTGGACGACGTCAGCATCGGCGATATTACGGTGCGTGACGTTCGGGCCGTGGTCTCGGAGCCGGGCGCGCTCCATGTGTCGCTGCTCGGCATGACGTTTCTCAATCAATTGGACCGGGTGGACATGCGGTCGGGGAAACTTATTCTCCAAGACTGACGTTCGGTCTATGTCTCGGCCCGCGCGCTGCCACAATATGGGGGCAGAGCGCGCTTGCGCTTGATCGCGCTTCGATTTCGATTTTTCGCAGAAACATAGGTTGCTCATGCTCCCCCGTCCGCGCGCCGATCTGAAACCTAACACGGCCGACTTCGAGCGTTTCCCGCTCGTGAAGCCAACCGGCTTTCGCGAATACGATGCGCGTTGGCTGTTCCCGCAGGAAATCAACCTGATGGGGCTCACCGCCGTTGGGCTCGGCATGGCGACGTTATTTGCCGAGCGGGGGGTGCCGAAGCGGATCGTGGTGGGCCATGACTACCGCTGGTATTCGGGCAGCGTGAAGCAGGCGCTGATGACGGGGCTGCTCGCTGGGGGGTGCGAGGTTCATGACATCGGGCTGGCGTTGTCGCCGATGGCGTATTTCGCGCAGTTTGATCTGGATGTCGAAGGCGTCGCCATGGTGACGGCCTCGCATAACGATAACGGGTGGACGGGCATCAAGATGGGCCTGGCGCGGCCGCTGACTTTTGGGCCCGATGAGATGAGCCGGTTGAAGGACATCGTGCTGTCGGGTGGGTTCAAAACGGCTGATGGTGGTCGCTATATCTTTGTTCCGGATATGGCCGAGCGTTACATCGCGGCGCTGTCAAAGCGGCCAAAACTCAAGCGCCGGTTGAAGGTGGTGGCGGCTTGCGGCAACGGTACGGCGGGTGCCTTTGCGCCGCAGGTTTTGGAGGCGATCGGCTGCGAGGTGGTGCCGCTTGATTGTGAGCTTGATCATTCGTTCCCGCGCTACAATCCCAATCCCGAAGACATGAAGATGCTGCACGCCATTTCCGAAGCGGTGATTGCGCACAAGGCCGATGTCGGTCTGGGCTTTGACGGCGACGGGGACCGCTGTGGCGTTGTCGACAACGAGGGCCACGAAATCTTTGCCGACACGGTCGGTGTGATGCTGGCGCGGGATATCTCGGCGCAGTACCCGAATGCGACGTTCGTGGCGGACGTGAAATCGACCGGGTTGTTTATGACCGATCCTGTCTTGCAGGCGAACGGCGCGAAGGCGCTCTACTGGAAGACGGGGCATTCGTACATGAAGCGGTACACGTTCGAGCAGAAGGCGCTCGTTGGCTTTGAGAAGTCGGGGCATTTCTTTTTCCAGCCGCCGTTGGGGCGCGGATACGACGACGGGCTCGTGGCGGCACTGGCCGTTTGTGACATGCTCGACCGTGCGCCGGACAAATCGATGGCGGACCTGAGACGGGCACTGCCGAAGACGTACCAGTCGCCGACCATGTCGCCGCACTGCGATGATGAGAAGAAATACGGCATCGTCGATCAGATTGTCGCTGAGTACGAGGGGATTGCGAAAGCCGGCGGGACAATTGCGGGGCAAAGCGTGCGCGATCTTGTGACGGTCAATGGCGTGCGTGTGACGCTGGCGGACGGGACGTGGGGACTGGTGCGCGCGTCGTCGAATAAGCCGGAACTCGTGATCGTGGTGGAGAGCCCGGTTTCGGAAGCCAACAAGATCGCCATGTTTCGCGATATCGAGGCGCGGCTCGCCAAGCATCCCGAAGTTGGCGAGTACAATCAGAAGATTTGAAACGGGCCGATCACTTTGTGATGAGTGCGAGGCAGCGACCGGCGGCTTCGGCGACGGAGCGTGCCTTGAGCGGGCTGAGCGCGCCGGCACGGATCAGCCGCTTTGTTTCGGCCACCACAATGCCGCGAGCAGCTTCGGGGGCGGGCTTGCTGGCGACGGTGGCTGAGTAGATCTGTTGCGATGGCGGTGTCAGGCCGGCTGCGCAGGCATCGCCGGCGGCGCGGTCGGCCATGGCTGATGACGGCAAGGCAACAGCAAGTGCCAAAAAAACGATGGGACGTCGCCGCATCGGCCAATCTCCGGTACGCAGGATCACTGTCCTATGACAGCACTCCTACAGGTTTCACTCAAGGTTTAACGCGCTGAAGGACTTAACAGATCCGTTAATGCGCGCCGGATTTTGGAAGCACGGCGAGCATAAGCGTGCCGTCTGTGCTCCAAGGATCGCCACCACCGTTGCGGCCGGACCGTGTGGCGTGGAAATCGGTCACCGGTATCACGGTGCCCAGTTGGCCGGTGGCCTTGAGGCTCGCGATGACGTGGTCGCGTTCGGCGTCGATGTCGGGGGAGATGTGATGCGTGATCTGGCCGGTGTCGTGGCTGAGGCCGACGCTGCGGTCAAACGAGGCGGCGCCGATCCATAACGGCGCGCCGGAGGAATGGCCGTTGGGGGCTTTCCAGAAGCGGATGTGGTGGCGTTCGCGGGGGGATGCGCCGGCCGCCTGTTCGAAAGCGAGATCTTGCTTGCGGCCGAAGAACGTGAGGGTGCTGACTGGTGCATCGGGATAGGGGCGATCGAGCACGGCATCGGCGGTGATGCGGGCGTCGGAGCGAAGCGAGAGTGGGTCGGCGGGGGACCAGCCCGCCGCAGCGAAAATCGCCCTCACCTGCTCTTCGGTTCCGGCGATGGCGACGTTGACGGGATCACCGGGAATACCGGCGGCCGTTTCAGTGACGCCGGGGATGCCGTCGAGTTCAGGGTGGGTTTTGGCGTAGCGCTCCCACCAGAGGGGCATGATGACGTAGGCTATCACTGCCCATGCAGCGATGAGGGTGACGAGGAGGAGCGCGAGGGATGTTCGCGTCATGGTGCGGCGGCCTCGGCGGGGGACGTCTGAAAGGGCATTTCGGAGAACGCTTCAAAAATACTCCACCGACGTTGCCGCATGACCGTTCTCCAAAGGAAACCGAGGGCCCATTCTAGCGTCAATTTGAGCGAGCGGGGCGATGATGGCGGTGCCTTGTCGAACGCAGATGCGCTGCGAAGCGATTGGGACCGATTCGGGCGGCGATGGACCTCGCGCGTGTTGAAACGCCTATACAGATGGGATCGTAAAGCCGGATTGACTTGAACGGACGATCTTGTCACGACTTCGGATGAGGCACCGCGCAGTCGTGCGCACGAACGGGAGATGACAATGGATCGGCGCCAGCAAAACGACGACAACATCTTTTCAACCGCTTTTCTCGTTCTTGGCTTTTTCTTGCTGCTGGGCATCGGCGGTCAGGTGATCGGGAAGTATGTGACCCATGATACCCCGGTCGTGGCCACGGCGCCCGCCGTGGCTCCGGCTCCTGCCCCGGCTGCGGCAGCTCCAACCCCTGCACCCGCTCCTGTTGCGGCTGCGCCTGCAGCACCGTCGCCTGCCGTCGCAGCGGCTCCTGAGCCTGCCCCCTCCCCTGCTCCGGTCGCCGCGGCACCGACGTCGGCGTTGACGAAACTGGCGCTGGCGGGAGGTGGCGACATCGAAGCGTCTGGGACAGGTGTCGAAAGCCAGATTTTGGCGTTCATCACCGATGCGACGGCCCAGATCGACAAAACCAAATGGTTCGATTTCGACCGGCTGAATTTCGAGACGGGATCGGCGAAGTTGACGGCCGATTCCAAGCCTCAGGTCGAGAATGTTGCGGCCATCCTCAAGGCGTATCCGGCGGTCAAGATCAAGATCGGTGGCTACACCGACAACACGGGAAAGCCGGAGAACAATCTGGCGCTGTCCGATAGCCGCGCCAAAGCGGTCAGCGAGACGCTCGTGGGTCTCGGGATCGCTGCCGACCGGCTGGAAGCGGAGGGTTACGGCGAACAGTTCGCGATTGCCGACAATGCAACGCCAGAGGGTCGCGCGAAGAACCGCCGGATCTCTGTGAGCGTGCGCGCGAAGTAAGCCGGCAGACGGATGGGCCTTGACGCGAGCCCGATGGCAAACCTTGCCATCAGGCTCGCGTTTTGTCTTTTTGATGGGGCCAGTCCTCTATAGGTTGGAGGTTCCCGCCTCCTACCGAATGAGCGCTGATTTGGACATTGAACACGTTTCCTTCCTCGATCTGGCGGCCGTCGGGTGGTTCGTGGCGGTGATCGCGCTGTATGAGTTGATCTCGACGCGGCCCGCCATCTACGCCAAATCGATTGCCTACTACGTCCAGACACACCGGCGGGGTTGGATGATCGAAATGGCGGAGCGGGACAACCGCATCGTCGATGGTCAATTGTTGGGCTGGCTTGTGAATGCGAATGCGTTTTTTGCCTCCACGTCCGTGATCGTCATCGGGGGTCTTGCCGCGCTGCTCTCCTATGGGGACAAGGCGCGCGCCATCGTCGAAGCTTTGCCTTATGCCGCAGCGTCGAGCGCAACATTGTGGGAGATCAAGGTCATCTTTCTCATGATGATCATGATCTACGCGTTCTTCAAATTCGCTTGGGCGTTTCGGCTATCGCATTACACGGTCATGATGATGGGAGCGACGCCTCCGCATGATCATCCCGACGCCGCAGCACGACGCGGCCACGCGGAACGAACAGCGGAACTGCTGGGGCTCGTTGGCTGGCATTCCAACCTGGGGCTGCGCTCATTTTATTACACGATCGCGGGACTGATGTGGTTCTTCCACCCGGTCGCGTTCATCATTGCAGCGTCGTGGGTGGTTCTCATTCTCACGCGGCGGGATTTCTTTTCGCAGTCGCGTGCGATCCTCAAAGGGCCTGATGGTCAGCCGTAGAGGCTCCAGAGGAACTTTGCCGCCACGAGGGCGAGGAAGGCTGAGAAGGCCAATTCCAGCGCACGTTTGGGGAGGCCGTGAGCCGCGCGGACGCCGAGGGGCGCGAAGGCGAGGCTCGTCGGCAACATGACGAGGGCGGCGGGGATGTTGACGTAGCCCAGCGACCCTGGCGGCAGGCCCGCTGAGCCCCATCCGGCCCACATGTAGCCAACGAGGCCGGTGGCGGCGATCAGCGGGCCGAAGCCCGACGAGGTGGCAACGGCGGCCAGGACCGGAAAGCCGAACAGCATGAGAAGCGAGACCATAAAGAGGCCGCCTCCGATGCTCATCAGCGCGGACAGAACGCCAATGGCAAGGGCTGCAACTTCAGCTGAGCGGTGGGCGGGCAATGTGTCACCGAGGCGCCAATCATCGCGGCCGAGCGCGAGCTTGAGGCTCATGAGAACCGCGGCTGCGACCCATACCCAGCGCAGGGCTTCGCTGGACAACACGCTGGCCAGGGCCACGCCGACGATAACGCCGAGAAAAACTGCGGGTGCCAGTCGTCTGATGACGGCCATGTCGACGGCGTTGCGGGCGCGCTGGGCGAGGAAGGAGCGCAAGCCTGTTGGACCAATCACGGCGAAGGACGTGCCGAGTGTCACCTGCATGCGGACGTCTTCGGGAACGTTGGCAACTCCCATGGCGGTATAGAGCACGGGCACGATAATGGAGCCGCCGCCGATGCCGAAGAGGCCGGATAGAAAGCCGGCCGCGATGCCCGCCACGGCGAGGGCGGCAACCATGGGAGCGAAGGCAACAAGGCCGGTGACGAGGTCTGACATGCGGGGGCAGATTACTCCGCCGCCGGAGACAACGCGATGGCGCTCTCACCTTCGGCCGCGGCGATTGCCTTGATCAGAACATCCGCTCCGGCGCCGGGCCGTTGGCCTTCCTCGCTCAGGATGCGGCGGAAGAGGCGGCCGCGCGGGCGGCCATGGTACAGACCGAGCACGTGGCGGGTGATGTTGTTCAGGCGGCCGCCGTTCGCGATCTGGCGTTCGATGGCGGGGATCATCCGTTCGAGGGCGGCGCGACGCGTGATGGGTTCTGCCGTGTCGCCGAAGAACCGGCGGTCGACGTCGGCGAGAATAAAGGGTTCGTGGTAGGCCGCGCGGCCGAGCATGACTCCGTCGACATGGCGGAGATGCTCGTCGCAGGCGTCGAGGGTTGCGATGCCGCCGTTGATGACGATGGTGAGATCTGGGCGCTCGGCTTTGAGGCGATAGACGCGGGCATAGTCAAGCGGCGGGATCTCGCGGTTTTCCTTGGGCGAGAGGCCCTTCAGCCAGGCTTTGCGCGCGTGGACGATAAAGGTGCAACAGCCGGCCGACGCGACGGTGTCGATGAAGCGGCGGAAATCCGCCTCTTGGTCTTGGTCGTCGATGCCGATGCGGCATTTGACCGTGACGGGAATGGACACCGCTGCTGCCATGGCGGCGATGCAGCGGGCGACGAGATCGGGTTCGGCCATGAGGCAGGCACCGAAGCGGCCCTCCTGCACGCGGTCTGACGGGCAGCCAATATTGAGGTTGATTTCGCGGTAACCGTAGCCGGCGCCGATGCGGCTTGCTGCGGCGAGCTTGATCGGATCGGAGCCGCCGAGTTGAAGCGCCACGGGATGTTCGGCTGCGTCAAAGTCCAAGATCCGGTCGCGGTTGCCGTGCAGGATTGCCTCAGCCGTCACCATCTCCGTGTAGAGCAGCGCATGGCGCGTCAGGCCGCGGTGGAAAAACCGGCAGTGCCGGTCGGTCCAATCCATCATCGGGGCGACGCAAAAGCGGTGGGTGGGGGTGGTCATGCGGTTTGGTAGCCTAATCCTATGCCCTTCCGCATCCCAAAAGTTGACCGAAACCACGGTCAACCGCGTTCATGATTTCAGATGTTTTATCTTGCCCGGACGCGGGACGGACTCGTTGGCAGGAGAGATAACGCCTCTGTTTCGATTGATTTCTATCAATTTGGCGGTGCCTGGAGCGGCGTAGATAGGTTTGCACCCGGAGCCGGATTGTCTGGTGACCGGTCCCAGCCAAGCCGAGGTGCGCCGTGACGCTTCGCAACAGATGTCAACTTTGCTCCGTTCGGGACTGCGCGCCATGCAGTGAACTGACGGCGGGAACAGCCGACGAGCTTGCACGGATCGTGCATCGCCGCCGCATTCCGATGGGGCAGATTCTCTACGGTGGGGTCAACCAAGCCAAGACGTTCTCGATCATTGTCGAGGGCGTCGTCAAACTCGTCAACGTGCAGCCGGACGGGAGCAATCAGATCGTTGGATTGCAGTTTCCGTCGGAGTTTGTGGGGCGGCCATTTGCCGAAGGTGCGCCCATGGTGGCGGAGGCGGCGACCGATCTTGAGGTTTGCGCATTTTCTGGAAGCGCGTTTGAGACGCTCATGCAGACCCATCCGGATCTTGAGCGGACGATTTTCAAACGGACGCTCGATGACCTCGACACCGCGCGGCAATGGATGTCGATGATCGCGCGCAAGACGGCCGAAGAGCGGGTCGCTAGCCTGCTCATGCTGATTGCCCGGAAATTTGGTGGCAAAGCGGAGATGGCTGGGCTCACATCCGGGGCGCTAGAATTCAATTTGCCGTTGTCGCGCACGGAGATTGCCGAGTGCTTGGGACTGCGCCTCGAGACGGTCAGCCGCCAGTTCGCGGCGTTGAAGGCGGAGGGTATCATCACGACCGGACGGCGGCGGGGCCTGAAAGTCGCGGATTTGACGGCGCTTGGTCAGCGGGCCCAGGGATTGCTTCACGCGTAGATCTGGGCGGGACGCTCCGTGGTTGACGGGGGGCGATGGCTGCGCGCAGGCTGGGGTGACCTGTAGAAAACCCCCGGAAACAATCGTGACCAAAAAGCCCGAGATCAGCGACGGACAGCGCGACGTGATTGCGTTTCTGTCGTGCGCCGAGCCGTATCAGGCAGCGGCGGGGCGTGTGGCGCGCATCGACACGCACGGGGCGTATGTGTTCGTTGGTGCGCACGACGTGTTCAAGATCAAACGCGCGGTTCGCTATCCTTATATGGATTTCTCCACGCTCGCGCGGCGGCGGGCTGCGTGCGTGCGCGAGATGGAGATCAACGCCCCGCATGCGCCGTCGATCTACAAAGGGGTTGTTGCGATTACGCGCGAGGCCGATGGGCAATTGGCGGTTGGTGGTGCGGGCGAGCCTGTTGAATGGGCTGTGCACATGGCGCGCTTCGTGGAAGAGGACGTGTTGGCCAACAGGGTTGGGCTGCAGGCATTGACCGTTGCCGAGGCCAAGGCACTGGCGGATGCGGTGGTTGCTTTGCATGCGGGCGCTGAGGTGGCTTTTAGTCCGCCCGAGCGTTCGTCGATCGCGCGGATTGCCAAGGACGTTTTCGCTGCATTGCCGACGGTATTGGGTGGGCGTGCCGCCGACGTTGCCAAGCTCGCCGGTGAGATGGCACGGCGCATCGCGGATCTGACGCCCCTGCTCGACCGGCGGACACGGGCCGGGTGCGTGCGGCGGTGTCACGGCGATCTGCATCTGGGGAACATCGTTCTGATTGACGGGGTGCCGACGCCGTTCGATGCGTTGGAGTTCGACGAAGATCTAGCGACAGTGGATGTGCTTTACGATCTCGCATTCTTGTTGATGGATCTCGATCATCGCGGTCAACGCGCGACGGCGAATGCGGTGTTCAACCGGTATTCGTGGCGCCGGCAGGACGACGGCGATTTAGAGGGATTGTCCGCGATGCCGGTTTATCTGGCGCTGCGCGCGGCGATTCGGGCCATGGTCGGCGCACAGCGCGCGGTCGTGACGGTTGCGGGGCTGGAGCCTGCGCGGGCCTACCTTCAGCGGGCGCTGTCGTATCTTGATGACCGGCGTCCAGATCTCGTTGTGACGGCCGGTTTGTCGGGGTCGGGGAAGTCAACGCTGGCTGAGGCTTTGGCGCCGATGCTGGGACGGGCACCCGGGGCATTGCATGTCCGCAGCGATCTGGAACGTAAGGCGCTGTTTGGAGTTGGCGAGTTCGACCGGTTGCCAGACGCGGCGTATGGCGCGGATGTGACAGCGCGCGTTTACGCGCGATTGCTCGCCAAGAGCGAGGCGGCGTTGCGCGCCGGACACTCGGTGATCGCGGATGCGGTTCATGCGCAACCGTCCGAACGCGCTGAGATGGCCGCGTTGGCGCAGCGCACGGGCGCTCGGTTTGCCGCATTTTGGTTGGACGCGCCGCTGGGCGTGCTGCTGCAACGGGTGGGCGCACGCAAATGCGACGCATCGGACGCCACGCCGCAGGTTGTGGAGCTGCAAATCGCCTACGATCTGGGAGATCTCGAATGGACGCGACTCGACGCCAGCGGGACACCTGAGGAAACGCTCCGCACGGCAATGTCACATTTGCATGCGAGCATCGATCCAAGATGACAACGCGAAACCTTGAATTTCTTTTGGCGCCACGATCCGTGGCGTTGATCGGCGCGAGCCCGACGCCCCATACGGTGGGACATTTCGTGGCGCGCAATCTGCTGCGCGGGGATTTTTCTGGTTCCATCCAATTCGTCAATCCGCGCCATCCTCGCGTCGAGGACCGGGTGTGTGCCACCTCGGTCCGCGAATTGGAGGGTGTGCCAGATCTGGCGATCATTGCGACACCGCCGGATACGGTTGCGGGCGTCGTAGCCGAATTGGGCGCCAAGGGTGTGCGTGCAGCGGTTGTCATCACGGCGGGGCTCAGCGCGGAGCAGAAGGCGGCTGTCCTGAAGGCGGCGCGGCCGACATGTCTGCGAGTCCAGGGGCCGAATTGTCTGGGTTTGATGCTGCCGCAGATCGGTCTTGATGCCAGTTTTTCACATATTGCGCCGCTGAAGGGCGATCTCGCTTTTCTGTCCCAATCGGGCGCTTTGGTGACGAGCATCGTTGATTGGGCAGCGTCGCGGGGCATTGGGTTCAGCCACGTGGTGTCGCTGGGCGATATGCTGGATGTCGATTTTGGGGATCTGCTCGACTATCTGGCCGCAGAGGCAACGAGCCGGGCCATTCTTCTCTACATCGAGAACATCACGAACGCGCCAAAGTTCATGTCTGCGGCGCGGCGGGCGGCGCGGGCCAAGCCGGTGATCGTGATCAAGTCGGGGCGGCATTCGGCGGGGGCGAAGGCGGCGTTGTCACACACGGGCGCGATGGCCGGTTCGGATAAGGCATATGAGGCAGCATTTCGGCGGGCCGGTGTGTTGCGGGTGCGTGAAATCGAACAATTGTTCGATGCGGCCGAGACGCTGTCGCGGGTGGGACGGATCAGCGGTGAGCGCTTGACGATTGTCACCAATGGCGGGGGAGCTGGTGTGCTCGCGGTCGACCGGTTGTCGGATTGGGGCGGGACGCTGGCCACGCTCGATGCGCAGACGATCGCGACGCTGAACGCGGCTTTGCCATCGACATGGTCGCATGCGAACCCGGTCGACATCATCGGGGATGCGACGCCGGCGCGCTATAAGGCGGCCCTCGAAGCCGTCCTCAGTGACAAGGAGACGGATGCGATCCTCGTTATGAATTGTCCGACGGCACTTGCGGATAGCACGGAAGCCGCCGAGGCTGTGATCGAAGCGGTAAAAGCGCACAAGACGGATGGGCGGCGGCGGCCGGTGCTCAGTGTCTGGCTCGGGAATGGCACGGCGGAACCTGGTCGGGCGGCCTTCCGTGCAGCTGGGCATCCCTCGTTCGAAAGTCCGGACGACGCCATCAATGGCTTTATGCAGCTCGTCCGCCATCGCCGCGCGCAGGATCTGCTGATGCGCACCCCGCCGTCGCTACCCGAAGACATGGGGCTAGATCCGAAAGCGGTCAACAGCGCGCTCAAGGATGCGCTGCGGCGGGGCGAGACGGTTCTGGGCGAAGCACCATCGAAAAGTATTCTCGCCGCTTACGGCATCAAGACGGTGCCAACCCGCACGGCTGCGACGCCGGAAGACGTGCGTGAGGTGGCGATTGAGTTGCTGGCCTCGACGAAAGCGGTGGCGTTGAAGATCCGGTCGCCGGATATAACGCACAAGTCGGATGTCGGTGGCGTGCGGCTTGATCTCAGCACGCCGGAGGATTGTGCGGACGCGGCGGAGGCTATGCTGAGCCGGATCAAGCGGCTGAAGCCGACTGCGCGCATCGAGGGTTTTACCGTCCAGCCGATGATCCGCAAGAAAGACGCGCACGAGTTGTTCGCGGGGGTGAGCACGGATCAGACGTTTGGGCCGCTCATCGTTTTTGGGGCCGGGGGGACTGGCGTCGAGGTGATGCGGGATACGGCGGAGGCGTTGCCGCCGCTCGATCTCGGTCTGGCTCACGATCTGATGGCACAGACGCGGGTGTCGCGGCTGCTGGCCGGCTATCGCGACCGTCCGGCTGCGGACCTCGACCGGATTGCGATGGTGCTCGTGCGGCTCAGTTATCTTGTCGCCGAGCATCCTGAAATCCGCGAGATCGATATCAATCCGCTTTTGGCCGACGACCATGATGTGGTGGCACTCGATGCACGGATCGTCATTGCCGATCCCGTGCTCAATCCGCGCGTGCCGATGAGCATTCGTGCGTATCCCACGCGGTGGGAGACGGACTTTAGGCTTGGTGGCAGCCAAGAGTTGCTGATCCGGCCGATCCGGCCTGATGATGAATTGCGCTATGACGATTTCTTCAAACAGGTGACGGCGCACGATATGCGCATGCGGTTTTTTATGGCGGCCAAGTCACTTAATCACGCGACCATCGCGCGGCTGACGCAGATCGACTACGGGCGCGAAATGGCATTCGTGGCCATCGATAAAGCAACGGGGACGCTGCTTGGCGTGGCGCGAATGATGGCGGGGTCGGATTACCAGAAGGCGGAGTTTGCGGTGCTGGTGGCCTCACATTTGAAGGGCAAGGGGCTTGGCAAACGGCTGATGCAGCACCTGATCGCCTATGCCCGCGCGGAGGGCCTCAGCGAATTGTCGGGCACGATACTGGCGGAAAACCAGAGCATGCTCGAATTCTGCTCGCGGCTCGGGTTCGCGATCGGCGACGATCCGGAAGATGCGGGACTACGCCTTGCAACGCTCAATCTGGCAAACGCGAAGGCGGCGTGATGAGCCGGGATTGGTTTATCGTGTCGGCCTGATTTCACCGCTCTTTAGTTTGGCGAAGTAGTCGGCCAAATCCTTTTTTACCTCCGGCATCAGGATGTAGAGACCGGCGATGTTGATGAGAGCCATGGAGAAGATTGCGGCGTCGGCGAAATCGATGACGTGGTTGAGGTTGATCGCTGCGCCTACCACGACCATGCCGCAGTAAACCGTGTTGAACGCGATCTCGCGCGCGCGGCCCTCGCCGACGAGATAGGTCCAGGCCTTGAGGCCGTAGTAGGACCAGGAAATCAAGGTCGAGAAGGCGAAGAGGACGACGGCGATAGCCAAGACATACGGGAACCAGGTGAACCCGCTCGCGAAGGCGGCGGAGGTGAGTTCGACGCCGGTGAGGTTGCCCTGGGTGGCGATGCGGCCGGCCTCGGCGTTCCAGACATAGAGGCCCGTGGCAGGATCGATCTGGAGAACGCCGGTCATGACGATGACAAGTGCGGTGCAGGTGCAGATGATGACCGTGTCGATGAAGGGTTCGAGGAGGGCGACGAGGCCTTCGGTGACGGGGTGTTTGGTTTTAACGGCAGAGTGGGCGATGGCGGCCGATCCGAGACCGGCTTCATTGGAGAACGAGGCACGGCGGAAGCCTTGGATGATGGCACCCAGCATGCCGCCGGCGACGCCCGCGCCCGTGAAGGCGCCGGAGACGATCTGGCCGACGGCCCACGGCAGCTTTTCTATGTTCATGCCGATGATGATCAAGGCAGCGCCGCAATAGATGACGGCCATGATGGGGACGATGAATTCGGCGAACGTGGCAATCGACTTGATGCCGCCGACGATGACCGCGAAAACAATGACGGCGAGGACCAGCCCGGTGAGCCAACCCTGGCCAGCGAGAAAACTGGCGTCGCCGCCGGTGACGTTGACGAGCTGGGCATGGACTTGATTGGCCTGGAACATGTTGCCGGCGCCGAACGATCCCAGGATGCAGAAGACGGCGAAAACGGCGGCCATGATGCGGCCGGGTACGGCGAGGCCACGGGCGGCGAGACCCTTCGACAAATAGTACATCGGGCCGCCCGAGACGTGGCCGTCAGCGAATTCGTTGCGGTATTTGACGCCGAGTGTGCATTCGGTGAACTTGGTCGCCATGCCGAGAAAGCCGGCGAGGATCATCCAGAAGGTGGCGCCTGGGCCGCCGATCGAGATGGCGACGGCGACACCGGCGATGTTGCCGAGACCCACGGTGCCGGACAAGGCGGTGGAGAGGGCTTGGAAATGACTGACCTCGCCGGGGTCTTTGGCGTTGTCGTACTTGCCGGATACCAGAGCCAGAGCGTGGCCGAAGCCGCGTAGTTGGATCAGGCCGAAGTAGACGGTGAAGATGACTGCAGCGGCGATCAGCCAGAGAACGATCCAGGGAAAGGCTGTGCCCGGTAGCGGTGAGAATATGAACGCAACAAACGGGGCTGAGATCGTGCCGACGGTTTCATTGATGGCTTGGTCTATGGTGGCGGCTTGAGGTGTATCGGCTCCGGCGAGCGCTGGCGACACCGCGAACGCGAGTGGTGCCAGGCTGGATGCAAGTGCCGCGCGGGCGGCCGTGAACCGCGATCCCGTTGCCGTCATTCAAAAGCCCCCCGGCCCACGCGCTGCCATCGTGACGCCCTGGGCGTCTGCAATAGTTACGCTGTTTCAACGTCAAGTACCCTAGGCCAGCCTGAGTGTGCGACGCAAGATCGGCACCATCACCGGGTCCTCCACGGTTTCCTCCGCTTCAGGATTTCATGCCGACGCTATTTGCGACCATCCAACACAGGGCCCGACTGCTTGGCTTGGCAGCCATGGCGGGGTTGACTGCGGCTGTACCGGCGCTTGCGGGGTCAACCGTTGTTGTGGCGGGGCCCGCGACGGGGCGGCATGCGGAGACGTTACCGGCCATGGTTGCTGGCGCGCGGCGGGTGGCGGCGGGGAGCGATCTGCGGATCGAAGAGGTGGACGACGGGTGCGATGCGGCGCGGGCCGAAGGCGCTGCGCGTCTCGTTGTTGTCGGCAAGCCGGATCTTGTGATTGGGCACCCCTGCCCGGCCGCCGCGATCGCAGCGGCGCGGATCTACGCGCAAGCCGGTGTCGTGTTTATGGCGCTGGGCGTGCGCCATCCCGACCTGACGGACAAGCGCGCGGGGCCGACAATTTTTCGGTTGGCTGGTCGTGATGACCGGCAGGGTGAGGCGGCAGCGGCGGATTTGTTGGCGTTGGCTCCTGCCGGACGAATTGCGATCGTGCAGGACCGGACGGCTTATGCTCGCGGGCTGACGGCGGCTGTGAGTGCGGCGATCGTTGCGGACAAGGGACCGCCTCCGGTGGTGGTTCCCATTGTTGCGGGGCGGCGGGACTATGATGCAGAGATTGCCAAACTGACGGGGCCACCGCCGGAGGCCATTTTCTTTGCCGGTTATCCGGCGGAAGCGGCAGTGGTGTTGCGAAGCGTGCGCAAGGCCCAGATTGCTGCGGCTTTCATCGCGTCTGATGCCAATGCGACGGACGAGTTTGCGCAGGCCGCTGAGGGATCGCGGTACCCGGTGAAGGTTATGGTGCGCGGGGTTGGATCGGGTGGGTTGGCGCCCGGCGATTTGGACGCGGCAGCAGAGCGTGCGGTGACGATCTGGCTTGCCGCGCGGGACGCTGGCGATGCGGGGCCGCTCGTTGGCGGGTTGACTGGCCGGGCGCCGTTGCCCTTCGATGCCAAGGGTGATGCGCGCGTGGAGTCTTTCGTTGCCGTGCCGCTGGTCGCGGGACGGTGGTCGAAAAGTGCCAACGCCAGCGAGTGACCTCGCCGGCGCTGCGTTCAATCCAGCAACTTATGATCGCTTAGCGGCCCTGCGATTCAGACAGGAATTCTTGCATCAGCACCCGTTCCATGCGTTGCAGGGGTTCGGGGACGGACGCTCCGCGGGAGCGGTATGTATTGATGCGCTCTTTCAAAAGAGCATATTGGGCGCGGGGATCGTCCAACTCATCGAATCGCGAATTGAGTTCGGCAATTTCACTCTGCATCTGCTCGGACATTTTTCTCTCGTCAGTTGTCTCAGGACTGGCTCGGGCTCCAATTGCTCCGGCCAAACTGCGAATTTCTCGTAGCCCGTTCTTGTTAACTTGCCATCGTGCCGTCCACTGTACCGCCGGTGACGTTACCGTAGAGTTGCGTTGCCCCCTTGTTTGTTGCAAGGGGCTTGAGGTCACTGCGTTAAGCGCCGTGTCCCAATTTCAACATTGGATATGAAGCGTTCCTGAATGGCGCCGCTGCAATCCGCAACCGATACTCCATCGAAATATGGCTCCAAAACGGCACCTATTTCGGCTTTGCAGCAAAGCGTGGCCGGGGCGAAACAGTGCGCAATAATCTCGTGAAATTCGACGATTGCGCTGGCAGTCGCGGCCAACTTTGGGGGCCACAGTTTTGCATAGCAACATAGGGCACTTGAGGGATGCCGCTGAGACAGATTTCGCATCTGCGAGATGAATGCCTATTCAGAATTGGTGGCTTTATTTTTGATTGGTGAGAATTGCCGCAGGGGGAGATTCGACCGCTTTCGAGCCGCCCTGTCGGGCCAGCTTGCGCTGGGGCGGCGACCGATTCGGCGCTCAAGGCCGGTGCGGGTGTCCGACAGGCGACGTTGCTGGCGGGCGGCTGTGGTGTTACGCCACCGGCATCTTTGCAGCCGGGCGCGACCCGGTCTCCCCATCCGTAGACACGACGAGGACGTCATGATTCCCCGCTACTCCCGGCCCGAAATGGTGCGCATTTGGGAGCCCGACACGCGCTACCGCATTTGGTTCGAAATCGAGAGCCACGCGGCGACCGCCATGGCCAACCTCGGCATTATTCCCAAGGAGGCCGCCGACGTCATCTGGAAGAAGGGATCGCAAGCGCGGTTCGAGGTGGCCCGGATCGATGCAATCGAGCAGGTGACCAAGCATGACGTGATCGCGTTCCTGACGCATCTGGCCGAGATCGTCGGTCCGGAAGCGCGCTTCGTGCACCAGGGCATGACCTCATCGGACGTGCTCGATACGACGCTCAACGTACAGCTTGTCCGGGCGGCCGATATTCTCATCGCCGATGTCGATCGCTTGCTTGAGGCCTTGAAATTGCGCGCCTTCGAACACCGGCTGACGCCGACGATCGGGCGTAGTCACGGGATCCACGCGGAACCGACGACGTTCGGGCTGAAACTTGCATGCGGGTATGCCGAGTTCGAGCGGGCGCGGGAGCGCTTGGTGGCGGCGCGCGAAGATGTGCGGACCTGCGCGATTTCGGGTGCAGTCGGCACCTTCGCCAATATTGATCCGCGTGTTGAAGCGTTCGTCGCGGAACGTCTGGGGCTGAAGCCCGAGCCGGTGTCGACGCAGGTGGTGCCGCGCGACCGGCATGCCATGTATTTCGCGACGCTGGCCGTTGTTGCGTCGTCGGTTGAACGGCTCGCGACGGAAGTTCGGCATTTGCAGCGGACCGAGGTATTGGAGGCGGAAGAGTATTTCTCGCCGGGCCAAAAAGGCTCGTCCGCCATGCCGCATAAGCGCAACCCCGTGCTGGCGGAGAACCTAACGGGATTGGCGCGTATTGTGCGCGGGTATGCGGTGCCGGCCATGGAGAACGTCGCGTTGTGGCATGAGCGCGATATCTCGCACTCCTCAGTGGAGCGCATGATTGGTCCCGACGCAACGGTGACGCTTGATTTCGCGCTGAACCGTTTGGCCGGTGTGATCGAAAAGCTGGTCATCTACCCCGAGAACATGAAAAAGAATCTGGACAAGCTCGGCGGGTTGCATAATTCGCAGCGCATCCTCCTGGCGCTGACGCAGGCGGGTGTGTCGCGCGACGACGCCTATTCCATGGTGCAGCGGAACGCGATGAAGACGTGGGAAGAGGGCAAGGATTTCTTGACGGAGTTGAAGGCGGATCGTGAGGTGACGGCCAAGGTTCCTGTGCGGGACCTCGAAGCCATGTTCGACCTGGGGTACCACTTTAAGCACGTCGATACGATCTTCGACCGGGTGTTCGGCAAGGGGTGAGAGCGGCAGCGCGGGGCGTCCGCCGGCTTCTGATTTTTTTGCGGCATCGTCTCCCGCGACCTTGCCGCAGCATCGTTTAGACCGCTACACCACGGATTATGAAAACATCCGAGGCCGATATTCTCATCATCCCGGGCTGGTCGAGTTCGGGGGCGGACCACTGGCAGACACGCTGGGAGAAGAACCTCAAGACCGCGCGGCGCGTGGAGCAGGAGGATTGGATTCGGCCCGACAAGGACGCGTGGGTGGCGCGGATCGTGGAAGCTGTGGCGCAGTCGGTGCGGCCCGTGGTGCTTGTTGCGCATAGCCTGGGGACCATTGCGGTGGCGCATGCGGGCGCGAAGCTGGCGCGGCTTCCGGCGCCACCGGTTGGCGCGTTTCTGGTGGCGCCGGCGGATGTTGACAATGCACGACAGTGGCCGGTGACCGCGGGGGAGACGTTCGGGGCAGGGCAGGAATCGGGGTTTGCGCCGGTGCCGCGTGCGATCCTGCCGTTTCCGTCGGTCGTGGTGGCGTCAGCGAACGATCCCTATTGTTCGATTGAGCGGGCGCGCGAATTGGCCGGCACGTGGGGATCGGCGGTGATCGAGAGCGGCGAGGTCGGTCACCTCAATGTGGCAAGCGGACATGGACCGTGGCCGGACGGGCTGTTGGCGTTCGGCATCTTCCTGCAGCGCTTGTCGGCCGCGCCGGTGGCGTTGAAACGCACACCGGACGCGTGAGACAGCGTTCGTTCGACGCGAGGTTCGTTAGGCGCCGGGTTTTTCGAGGTCGCTCACGGCCTTCGCCAGTGCTTCGTACATCACCTTGCGGATGTCGTCGTCGGTGACCTGAAGGCCCTTGGCGGCGATGTCGCCTTTCACTTTGCGGAAGACGTCGTCATCGCCGGCTTCTGCGAGGTCTGCCTTGCGGACTTCCTTGATGTAGTCGTCCAGAGCAGTTCCAGTGTAGCCCATGAGGCCGCCGGCCCATTCGGCCAGTGCCTTGTTGCGGCGCGACTCGGCTTTGAACTTGAGTTCGCCGTCGCGGGCGAATTTGTTCTCGAACGCCTTTTCGCGCTCGTTAAAGGTGGTCATCCGGGCTCTCCCATTGATGTGTTCCTGAAATGTTCGGGCGCTGCCTATGGTTGTAGTTCAACTTTATGCAGTGCCCTTCGCCTGCTGCCTAACCGGTCCCACATGACAAATCAACGGCTTGTGGATGACGTGAACCATGGAGCCCGGATCGGAGCGTCTGCGGCGTCGTTAAGATTGTTTCTCCCCCCCGGTTCAGATAGGGTCGTTCCAGTCGCTTTTGAAGACTGGCGCGACCGTCCCCTACCTCAAAAAGAAGCAGAATAAACCTGCAACATCAAAGGGCAGTGGTATCGGTGGTGCGTGTTGCCGTTGTGTTGAAGTGAGCATGAGCGTGATCGTCAAAGGACCAGGATCGATGAGCAAGCGGCGGCGGATCTACGAGGGCAAGGCCAAGGTACTCTACGAGGGTCCCGAGCCCGGCACTTTGATTCAGCATTTCAAAGATGACGCGACCGCGTTCAATGCGAAGAAGCATGCCGTTATCGAAGGCAAGGGCGTGCTCAACAATCGCATTTCGGAGTACATTTTTTCGCGTCTGGGCGAGATCGGCGTGCCGACACATTTCATCAAGCGGTTGAACATGCGCGAGCAGTTGATCCGCGAAGTCGAAATCGTGCCGCTCGAAGTTGTGGTGCGCAACGTGGCGGCGGGATCGCTCGCCACGCGTCTGGGTCTGGAAGAAGGCACCGCCCTGCCGCGCTCGATCATCGAATTTTACTACAAAGCGGATGCACTGAACGATCCGATGGTGTCGGAAGAGCACATCACGGCGTTCGGCTGGGCGACTCCGGCTGAGATCGACGAAATTATGCAGATGGCGCTGCGCATCAACGATTTTCTCGTCGGTCTGTTTCTGGGCATCGGCATCCGCCTCATCGACTTCAAGGTCGAGTTCGGCCGGCTGTGGGACAATGAGCAGGTGCGGATCGTGCTGGCGGATGAGATCAGTCCGGACTGCTGCCGCCTATGGGATATCACGTCGGGTGACAAGCTCGACAAGGACCGCTTCCGCCGGGATCTGGGCGGGGTGTTGGAAGCCTACCAGGAAGTTGCGCGCCGGCTTGGCGTGTTGACGGAGAATCCGCGGCCGAAGGGCTCGGGGCCGGTGCTTGTTGCGTCCAATCCGACGGGTAAACCGAACTAAAACGCGGCATCGGGCAACCGGCAGCCGGCAACCGGGGTTTTCGGTTTGCTGCGCCGTTGCCCTCGCCGGTGGCGGGAGATCGACATGAAGGCGCTTATCCGAATCACACTGAAAAATGGCGTGCTCGATCCGCAGGGCAAGGCCATTGAAGGCGCGGTGCGGGGTCTAGGCATCTCAGGCGTGGGCGATGTGCGGCAGGGCAAATTTATCGAGGTTCAGCTGACGGAGACGGACGAGGCCAAGGCCAAGGCTGCCGTCGAACAGATGTGCAAGGACCTGCTCGCCAATACGGTGATCGAGAACTACGCGTATGATCTCGTGCCATGAGTTCGGAGCGCGGTGAGGCCGGGTCGGAAACGGGTCAAGGTGATGCTGTGCGCGCCGTGCGGTTCATGGCTGCTAAGTTTGCCCTGTTCGCGATTGCGCCGCTTGTTGCTGCCGCGATCGTTGTCTATTTCACGTTACCGGAGTGAGATGACGCGGGTTCTCATCGCAGCATTGATTTTGGTGCCGGCCGGCGCGCTGGCAGGCGGGGACGCGGAGCGCTCTGCGCTGAC
>JALHQM010000011.1:50022-63823 GCA_022841965.1 Hyphomicrobium sp.
GGCGTTCTGATGCGCAACCGGTCGCTCAAATTCATCTGTAAGGACGTGCATCTGCGCGTCGAGCGGGACGATACGTTTTTCTCGCGCTGCTATCGCACCGGCGAAGTCATCAAGGTTCCGATCGCGCATGCGGAGGGGAACTACTTCGCCGACACCGAAACCTTGGATCGGCTTGAAGGCGACGGCCGTGTGGCGTTCCGATATTGCGACGAGGCGGGTACGGTGAGCGACGCGACCTCGCCCAACGGGGCCCAGCGCAATATTGCCGGCATCACGGACCCGACGGGCCGCATTCTCGGGATGATGCCGCATCCGGAGCGGCTGTACGAGGCGGCGCTGGGCGGTACGGACGGGCGGCGGATTTTCGAGAGCGCGCTGATCAGCCTGACGGCGGACGCGGCTTAACATTTGGCAGTTAAGCTAGTGGGTCTGTTGCGCCGTGATAGTTTTGCCATTGCGCACAGAATTTCAGCGCGCCCCTTCTTGTGCTCGCGGTGTGTCCATTTAGGCTGTCTTTTTTTCATAAGGTAGCCGGAATGCGCATTTCACTGGCGATAATGTCTACGTTTGCACTGATGGGATGTGCCGGTCGCGCGCCGGACTTGGTTCCGATCGTTCAGGTCAACGACCCCCACCTGACATGCGACCAGATCATTGCTGAAGCCAAAATAAACAATGATCGGATCACCGAACTCGCGCGCGAAGAGGGTTGGAAGGTCACGCAGAACGTGGCTGCCGGTGTCGTCGGTCTCGTGATCTGGCCGGTCTGGTTCGGGATGGATTTCCAGGATGCAGCCGGCAAGGAAGGGCGCGCGCTTTCGCAGCGCAATGAGTATCTTGGAACGCTTGCCAACCAGCGGTGCGGCCCGGCTGGAGCAACGGCGTCAATTCCTCCCCGCAGAAGCTGACACGCGAAGGCGCGACCATTTCCAGCCACCACTTGAGTTGGTCACGGCCGCTTTTTACAGGTCGAGACGACATTGCCGCTCAACCGGTTTCGAGTTGTCTCTCCCCTGGCTGTGGAAATCTAGGATAGCTTCTGGTTGACGTGGGCATCCACTGCGATTCGGGTCAGCGGTGGGTGGGGGACTCGCGGTATCTCTGGGGCATGGCAGAACCCGCATTCCTCCCGACCGAAAAACTGCGCGCAGTCGCGAACGCGACGGAGCCGGTCAATTTCCGTCAGGTGCCGCACAACATCGAAGCCGAGCAGGCTTTGCTGGGTGCGATCCTCGTCAATAACGAAGCGCTCGACCGTGTGACCGACTTTCTCGATCCGGTCCACTTCTACGATCCGTTGCATGCCGAGATCTACGAGACGGCGACGAAGCTGATCCAGGCTGGCAAGCAGGCGACCCCCGTCACGCTCAAAACATTCTTTGAGAACGCGGAGCCGATCGGGCCGAACATGACGGTGCCGCAGTATCTGGGGCGGCTGGCTGCTAGCGCGACGACGATCATCAATGCGCACGACTACGGCCAGACGATTTATGATCTGGCGATCCGCCGCAACTTGATCGTGATCGGCGAGGATCTCGTCAACACGGCGTTCGATAGTGCGGTCGATCATTCCCCGGACGACCAGATTGCCGAGGTCGAGGGCAAGCTGTATGCGCTGGCTGAGAAGGGCAAGTATGGCCAGGGCTTTTTGTCGTTCGGCACGGCGCTGACGCATGCCATCGACATGGCCAACCTCGCCTATGAACGGGACGGGCATCTGTCGGGCATCTCGACAGGACTGACCGATCTCGATTCGAAGCTTGGCGGATTGCAATCCTCTGACCTCATCATCCTCGCCGGCCGTCCTTCGATGGGCAAGACGGCACTGGTGACGAACATCGCCTACAATGTCGCCAGAGCGTACCGCTCAGAATTGCAGCCGAACGGGGAAGAGAAGACCGTTGACGGGGCAAAGGTCGGGTTCTTCTCGCTGGAAATGTCGGCCGAACAGCTCGCCACGCGAATTTTGTCGGAGCAGGCAGAGATTGCGTCGGAGAAGATCCGGCGCGGGATGATTACACAAGAGGAATTCAACAAGCTCGTCGTCGTCTCGCAAGAGATGAGCCGGGCGCCTCTGTTCATCGATCAGACCGGCGGCATCACGGTGGCGCAGCTCGCCGCCCGGGCGCGCAAGTTGAAGCGGCAGCACGGGCTGGGGCTTCTGATCATTGACTACTTGCAGCTGTTGGCGGGCTCGTCGAAGTCAGCGAGTGCCAATCGCGTGCAGGAAATCACCGAGATCACCACGGGGCTCAAAGCGCTGGCGAAGGAGTTGCAGGTTCCCATCATCGCGCTGTCGCAGCTGTCGCGTGCGGTGGAGCAGCGGGAAGATAAGCGGCCGCAGCTGTCGGACTTGCGCGAGTCGGGATCGATCGAGCAGGACGCCGACGTTGTGATGTTCGTCTTCCGCGAGGAGTACTACGTCGAGCGCTTGAAGCCGAACGAGAGCGATCCGAAGTTCCAGGAATGGCAGCAGAAGATGATGCAGGTTTCGGGCAAGGCCGAAGTCATCATCGGCAAGCAGCGCCATGGTCCGGTCGGCACGGTGCCGCTGTCGTTCGAGAGCCAATTCACGCGGTTTGGCAATCTGGCGCGGGATGCGTGGCTGCCGGAACGGATGGAATAGGCTTTGGTTGGGCTCCAAGGCGCTGGGCTGTGGCACGGGCGGCCTCGCCTGCGCCGCTCTGGTGTGCGAAAGAGCGGGGTATGATCACGACGCGCGCCGGATCCCAAGCATCCCCCTTCCCTACCGAGATGGCGATGATCGCCGCCTCTGAGACCGGGGTGCTGCGGATTGATTTGGATGCCATCGCTGCCAACTGGCGGGCGTTAGCGCGATGGGTGGCACCGGCGGACTGCGGCGCAGTGGTGAAGGCTGACGCCTATGGTCTTGGCGTTGCGCGCGTGCTGCCGGCGCTCGCGGCGGCGGGGTGCGGGACGTTCTTCGTTGCCACTCCGCGCGAGGCGGCGGAGGCGCGCTCCCTCGACGGGCGGGCACGGATCTTTGTTCTCGATGGACTGTTTCCGGGTGCCACGGACGACATTCTCGCGGCCGCCGCGATCCCGTGTCTGGCGAGCCTGGCGGAGGTCGAAGAGTGGTCAGCGCATGCCCGGCGGATCGGGGCGCGGCTGGCGGCGGCGCTGCATGTCGACAGCGGATTGCATCGGTTGGGTTTGACGGTAGTGGAGGTGCAGCGACTCGCGGCGCGGCCTGAGCTTCTGGACGCGCTCGACGTCGTGCTGGTGATGAGCCATTTGGCGGCGGCGGATGATCCGGCTGATCCGGCGAATGCAGTGCAGTTCCAGGTTTTCGAGCGGCTTCGGGGGATGCTGCCGAACGCGCCGGCATCGCTGGCGGCGTCGGATGGTTTGATGTTGGGCGCCGACTTCCATTTCGATCTCGTGCGGCCGGGATATGCGCTGTATGGGGGGCAAGCGTTCCAGGGGGAGCAGGCGCCTGTTTCGGCGGCGGTGTCGCTCTTTGCGCGCGTGCTGCAGGTACGCGACGTGGAGGTGGGCGGCGCGGTGGGATATTCGGGCGCGTGGCGGGCTTTGCGGCCGAGCCGGATTGCGACGTTGGCTGCCGGCTACGCGGATGGGTATGCGCGCGCGGCGAGTGCTGCGACTGGCACGACGGGCGGGTCGGTGGTGATCCACGGCGTGCGGCTACCGATCGTTGGCCGGGTGTCGATGGATTTGATCACGGTCGATGTTACGGATTGTCCGGTGCGGGTCGAACGCGGGCACGTCGCGGAATTGATTGGACCGAGCCTCACGATGGAAACCGCTGGAGCTGGGATGCGCACGATCGGATACGAGGTTTTGACGCGGTTGGGGCAGCGCATGCAGCGTGTGTATGTCGGGGGCGGTGCGTAATGGCGAAGGCGGCCAAGTCGCTGTACGTGTGTCAGGCGTGCGGGGCATCCTCGCCGCGCTGGGCCGGCAAGTGCCCGTCGTGCGGCGAGTGGAATACGCTGGCGGAAGAGACCGACGCGGGACCGCCGCCAGGGTCGGGTATCACGCGGGCGTCGAAGGGTAAGGCGATCAGACTTGGCACGTTGGCGGGGGGTGCGGATGAAGCGCCACGGTTCACAACGGGCATGGCGGAACTTGATCGCGTGACAGGCGGCGGCATCGTGCCGGGTTCGGCGCTGCTGATCGGCGGGGAGCCGGGGATCGGCAAATCGACGTTGCTGTTGCAGCTTTCAGCGTCGCTGGCACGCGCCGGGCGGCGGGCGATTTATTTCTCGGGCGAGGAAGCGACCGCACAGGTGCGGCTCCGGGCGGAGCGGTTGGGATTGGCGAGCGCGCCTGTTGCGCTGGCGGCGGAAACGAATCTCGCGAACATCTTGGCGACGCTTGATGCGGGGGCGAGGCCCGATCTTGTCGTGGTCGATTCCATTCAGACGTTGTGGTCCGATGAACTGGACGCGGCGCCGGGGACCGTCAGTCAGGTGCGCGCGGCGACTCAGTCGCTTATCCGGTATGCCAAGCTCGAGGGGGCGGCTCTGCTGCTGGTCGGGCACGTGACCAAGGACGGGCAGATCGCGGGACCCAAGGTGGTCGAGCACATGGTCGATTGCGTGCTGTCGTTCGAGGGCGACCGGGGGCATCCGTTTCGTATTTTGCGCGCGACCAAGAACCGGTTTGGGGCGACCGACGAAATCGGGGTGTTCGAGATGGTGCAGCAGGGTCTGCGCGAAGTCGCCAACCCGTCGGAGCTGTTCTTGGGGGACCGGGAGGCGTCTGTGCCGGGGGCGGCCGTTTTTGCCGGAATGGAGGGCACGCGGCCGATCTTGGTCGAAATCCAGGCGCTTGTTGCCCCTTCGCAACTGGGGACGCCGCGGCGGGCCGTGGTTGGGTGGGACAGCAACCGGTTGTCGATGATTCTGGCGGTGCTGGAGGCGCGATGCGGGATTTCGCTGGCGCAGCACGATGTGTATCTCAACGTGGCGGGTGGGCTCAAAATCACAGAACCCGCAGCGGATCTGGCCGTGGCGTCGGCTCTTTTGTCGTCGTTTTCGGGGATTGCACTGCCGGTTCAGCGGGTTTCCTTCGGAGAAATCTCCCTGTCGGGTGCCGTTCGGACCAGCGCGCATACGGCGCTGCGCCTGAAAGAGGCCAAGAAGCTCGGCTTTATCGAAGCCATGATCCCTGCCGGTGGGGAAACGGGTGGAGACGCGGCTAACATGTCACTGACGCGGCTTCAGCATCTCAAAGACCTTGCGGACCCGTTGCGCCCGTGCGACTGACCGGCAAAACTAACGGCTCATCGTGTGCATGCGGGGCCTTGGCTGGTTTCGCAGCCGAGCCCAGACTGTGACTTGGGGGAGTGCCTGACATGATTGGACCGCTGACTTATCTCGACGCCGCGCTCATCGCGGTGGCGCTGATCTCGGGCCTTCTGGCCATGTACCGCGGTCTGACGCGGGAGCTCTTGTCCATCGTCTCATGGGCCGTGGCGGCGCTGGCCGTACTTTACTTCGTGCTGAATTACAAAAAATTCGCGGAAGATCTGGCAGCCCAAATGGGCACGCAGGTCGCGATTGCGCAGATTGCGATTGGGGCGGTTATCTTCCTGATCGTGCTGATCATTGTCCATCTCGTTACATCGCGCATATCCGACATCATCCTGGACAGCTCGGTGGGGATGATCGATCGCATCCTGGGCTTCCTGTTTGGCGTGGTGCGCGGGTTTATTCTCGTCGTGATCCCGTACATGTTCTACGAGTCCTTTATTCCGGACCCGGCCAATCAGCAGGCCTGGGTGCGGGACTCGGCGTCGCTGCCCTACATCAAGTCGACGGGCAACTCGATCCGGTCGACGCTTGAAACGCATATGCCGTCGAGCTTGACCAATCCACAGCCGGCGCCTGCGACCCCCGCCGAGCCTCCGCCCGGTTAACCGGCTTGGTGGCGTCAACAAATCCGGGGTTAATGCGGGGATAACTGTTTCGCGGTGCCGCATTTGTGACAGTGCGGCGACCAGCCATGGCGCGGGACGGGGAAGTAGTGCTACAGACGGGCCGGAGAAGGCCGGTCACGTGATGCCGGTTTCGCGCAACGGATGCTTGAGCGGGAGGCAACCCATGGCGCTGCATGACGATGCGGGCAACACGCTGGGCGATTTCGGGTATTCGAAGTTCGGCGATGACCGGCTCCGAGAAGAGTGCGGCGTTTTCGGTGTGTTCGGACATGCGGATGCGGCGGCGCTGACGGCGCTGGGTTTGCACGCGCTCCAACATCGCGGCCAGGAAGCGGCAGGGATCGTTGCCTATGACGGGCAGCAGTTCCATTCCGAGCGGCGGCTGGGCCTCGTTGGCGACAATTTCAACGATGCGGGTGTGATCGGGCGGCTCAAGGGCAATAGCGCGGTTGGGCATAATCGCTATTCGACTACGGGCGAGCCTGCTCTCAAGAACGTGCAACCCCTTTATGCCGACATCGATACGGGCGGGTTCGCGGTTGGCCATAACGGCAACCTGACCAATGCTCTCACCTTGCGCCGCGAGCTGATCTCGTCGGGCGCGATCTTTCCCTCGACGTCGGATACGGAAGTCATCCTGCATCTGCTGTCGCGCTCTAAGAAGCGGCGCATGGTGGATCGCTTCATCGAGGCGATCCGGCAGATCGAGGGGGCTTATGCGCTGGTGGCGCTGACCAACGACATGATGATCGCGGCGCGCGATCCCATCGGCATCCGGCCGCTGGTGCTTGGCCGTCTCGACGGGGCGACCATCTTTGCGTCCGAGACGTGCGCGTTGGACATGGTGGGCGCGGAGTTCGTGCGCGAAGTCGAGAACGGCGAGGTGATCGTCGTGACCAAGGACGGGATCGAGAGCCATCGGCCGTTCCCGCGGCGGCCGGCGCGGCCGTGCATCTTCGAATACATTTACTTCTCGCGGCCTGACAGCGTTATCGGCGGGCGGTCGGTTTACGACATCCGCAAACAGATGGGCGTGCAGCTCGCCATCGAATCCACCCCTGAGGCCGACGTGATCGTGCCGATTCCGGATTCGGGCGTGCCGGCAGCGATCGGATTTTCGCAGCAGTCGGGCATCCCGTTCGAACTCGGCATCATCCGCAATCACTATATCGGCCGGACCTTCATCGAGCCCGAGCAACGCATTCGCGCGCTGGGCGTGAAGTTGAAACACTCGGCCAACGCCGGGGTTATTCGCGGCAAGCGGATCGTGCTCATCGACGACAGCGTTGTGCGCGGCACGACATCGAAAAAGATCGTTCAACTGATGTATGAAGCGGGCGCTAAGGAAGTGCATATGCGCATTTCATCGCCGCCGATCACGCACCCGGATTACTACGGGATAGATACGCCGCGGAAAAAGGACTTGCTGGCGGCGAACATGGACGTCGACGGAATGCGTCAATTCATGGGCGCGGATAGTCTGGCATTTTTGTCGGTGGATGGAATTTACCGGTCGGTCGGCTTTGAACAACGCGATCCCCGCGCGCCGCAATTCACGGATCATTGCTTCACGGGCGAATATCCAACCGAACTCGTTGACCAGAACGGGACAGGTTTTCGCCAGCTTTCGCTTCTCGCCGAAGTCGTTTGAAACCATCCGTGAGGCCGAAGCGGGGTTGCCGCCGGTCCTTAAGTTGAGGCACACCACCCTGTGACTGTCCCCTCTCTTCCGCTCAAAGGGCGCCTTGCCCTGGTTACCGGCGCGACCCGCGGTCTGGGCCGGGCCATTGCGATTTGCTACGCTAAGGCTGGCGCGCATGTGATCGCCGTCGGGCGCACGCAAGGCGCACTGGAAGACTTAGATGACGAGATTCAGAAGGTTGGCGAAGCGGCGACGCTCCTGACGCTCGATCTGCGCAAGGGTGACAAGATCGATGGTCTTGGTCCAACGATCTATGAGCGGTGGGGCAAGCTTGATATTTTTGTCGCCAACGCCGCGATGCTGGGGCCGTTGTCGCCGCTGCCACATGTGACGGCGGACGCGTGGCAGCACGTCATTGATGTTAACCTGACAGCGAATTGGCGGCTGATCCGGACGCTCGATCCGTTGCTGAAGCTGTCGGATGCAGGGCGCGTGATCTTGGTGTCGTCGGGCGCGGCCGAGGGACGTTATGCCTACTGGGGTCCGTATGCCGTCTCGAAGGCGGGCGTCGAGTGCATGGGGAAGATGTACGCGGCGGAATGCGAGAACACGCCGGTTCGCGTTTCGATCGTGAACCCGGGGGCGACACGCACGGCCATGCGGGCGAAGGCGTTCCCCGGCGAAGATCCGATGACGCTGCCGGCGCCGGAAGACGTCGCCCCGCTGTTCTTGGATTTGGCCCGGCCGGAGAGTGCGATCCACGGCGACGTCGTGCGCTTCCGCGACTGGCGCGAAGCGCAGTCGGTGGCGGCGAAATAAGCCGCCTTTCTCAATCCACCTCAATCACCATGCCATCGTAGGCCGGTTCTACGTTGGGCGGGAGTTCGGCTGCGAGCTTGGCGTAGTCAAGGTCGCTGGTCATGTGGGTGAGGATGGCGCGTTTGGGCTTTAGGCGCTCGATCCACTTGAGGGCGTCAGAGACGCTGAAGTGGCTCGAATGCGGCGTGTAGCGCAGCGCATCGACGATCCAGACATCAAGACCTTCGAGAAGCGGAATGGACGCTTCGGGTAGATCGGAAATGTCGGGCGAGTAGGCGATTGCGCCGAAGCGAAAGCCGAGCGATGGGATGTCGCCGTGGATCTGGGGAACTGCTTGGATCTCAAGTGAGCAGTTCACGCCTGGGATGCGGATTTTGCCGTGAGTGGGGATGTCCGATGACTTCAGGATTGGCTGATAGCCGGAGCCCGGCTGCTGTTCGAAGCAATAATTGAAGCGGCTCAGGATGCTGTCGCGCGTCGGCGGATCGAAGTGGCACGTGACCTTGGATTTCATGGCGTAGGCGACCATGCGGAGATCGTCGATGCCGTGGGTGTGGTCGGCGTGATCATGCGTGTAGAGGACGCCGTCGAGGTGGGTGACGCGGGCATTAAGAAGCTGTTCGCGCAAATCGGCGGGGGTATCGACGAGAACATTGGTGAAGCCGCCGGGGACTATTTTTTCGACAAGCACTGAGCAGCGGCGGCGGCGGTTTTTTGGATTGTCGGGATCACACGCGCCCCAGATGGGTCCGAGACGGGGCACGCCGCCGGACGAGCCGCAGCCCAGGATGGTCAGGCGGATGCTCATACAGTGGCTCCGGGGCGGGGAACCTTCTGATAGAGGCGGAAGAAGTTGTCGGTCGTCGCCTCGGCAAAATCCTCAAAGGTGAGCCCGCGGGCGGCGGCAAGTGCGCTGGCAGTGTGGACGACGTAGGCCGGTTCGTTTTGTTTGCCGCGATAGGGTTCGGGGGCGAGGTACGGCGCGTCGGTTTCGATGAGTACGCGATCGAGAGGGACGGCGTTGGCGATGGCGCGCAGCTCGTCGCTTTTCTTGAAGCTGACAACGCCGGAGAACGACACGTAGAGGCCGAGGTCGACGGCGCGCACGGCGAGGTCGTGGCCACCCGTGAAGCAATGCAGGACGGCGGAGAATGGGCCTTTGTTGTATTCGTCCTCAAGGATGGCGATGGTATCGAGGTCCGCATCGCGGGTGTGGATTTCGAGCGGCAGGCCTGTCATGCGGGCAGCCGCTATGTGGGTGCGGAAGCCCTGCGCCTGGGCGTCTGGTGTTGAGTGCTTGTAGTGGTAATCGAGGCCAGCTTCGCCGATGCCGACGATCTTAGGGTGTTCGGTGTAACGGGCGAGGTCGACGGCGGTGACGTCCAATTCTTCGTGCGCGTAGTGGGGATGCGTGCCGACCGTGCCGTAGACCGTGTCGAAGCGCTCGACGACGGAGATCAGGTGGTCGAACTTGGCGACGCGGGTCGAGATATTGACCATCAAGCCGACGCCGGCCGCGTGCGCGCGCGCAACGACGCCGTCGAGGTCGTCTTTGAATTCGGGCCGGTCGATGTGGCAGTGATGATCGACGAGTAGCATCTTAAGCGCCGTCCTCGGATTTGGATTGGAGACGGTTGGCTTCTTTTTTTGCCTTCTTGGCTGCTTTGGCGGCTTCCTGCTCCTCCGCCGACATGGAGCCGCTCTTCTTGGCGTCTGTGGCTGCCGGATCGACGTAGCGCGGGAATACGCCCTGGGGTTCGGGGAGCTGCGTGCCGGGTTGCAGGCGTCCGGCCGAGCCAAGTGCAGCGAATGTGCGCGTGGCGGGATCGGTCTGCGCGAGGAGACTGAGAAGCTGATCTGCGGAGGTGGGCATCACTGGTTGCACGAGGATGGCGAGCTGGCGAACGACTTCGGCGGTGACGTAGAGGATGGTGCCCTTGCGCTCATCGTTAAGCGCTTTGTCGAATGGTTTTTCGCTGGCGAAGTAGCGGTCGGCTTCGCCGACGACATCCCAGACGGCGTCGAGCCAAGTTTTGATGGCCTGCTTGTCCATGGCGTCGCGCGCGAGGCCGTAGACGGCGTCGGCTTTGGCGAGCAGGGCTGTGTCGGCTTCCGTGAGATCGACGGGGGCCGGAACGACACCACCAAAACCCTTCCAAATCATGGAGAGGCAGCGCTGGGCGAGGTTGCCCAATCCGTTGGCGAGGTCGGCGTTGATGCGGACGGCAATCGTTTCGGGCGAGTAGCTGCCATCGGAGCCGAAGATCACTTCGCGCAGGAAGTAGTAGCGGACCTGATCGACGCCGTAGTGCTCCACGAGCGCGAAGGGATCGACGACGTTGCCGACCGACTTCGACATTTTCTCGCCCTTGTTGAACAAGAAGCCGTGGCCGAAAACGCGGCCGGGCAAGGCGACGCCCGCGCTCATCAGAAAGGCTGGCCAATAGATGGCGTGAAAGCGGACGATATCCTTGCCGATGACGTGGACGTTGCAGGGCCAGAAATCTTGGCGCTGTTCGCCGCCGCCGAAGATGCCGGTTGCGGTGCAGTAGTTGTTGAGTGCATCGACCCAGACGTACATGACGTGTCCGGGGTGGCCGGGGACGGGAATGCCCCAGTCGAGCGTGGTGCGCGAGATGGAGAGGTCTTCGAGGCCGGAGCGGATGAAGCTCACGACCTCGTTGCGGCGTTCTGCTGGCAGAATGAAATCCGGGTTCGCCTCGATGTGGGCGAGCAGCGGTTCTTGATATTTCGAGAGGCGGAAGAAGAAGGTTTCCTCTTCCTGCCACACGACTTCGGTGCCGGTGGGCGTGGCTATGCGTTGGCCGTCGTCGCGGACTTCGGTTTCGGTTTCCTTGTAGTAGGTCTCGTCGCGGACGGAATACCAGCCGCCGTATTTCTTCAGATAGATATCGCCGGCGGCCTCCATGCGGCGCCAGAGTTCCTGGCAGCTTTCGTAGTGGCGCTGTTCGGTGGTGCGGATGAAGTCGTCGTTCGACAGGTTGAGGATGGCGGCCATCTCGCGGAAGCGGGCCGCGTTGCGGTCGGCCAATTCGCGCGGGGTGATCCCCTCTTTCGCGGCGGTTTGCTTCATTTTCAAACCGTGCTCGTCGGTGCCGGTGAGAAAGAAGACATCCCGGCCGTCGAGGCGCTCGAAGCGGGCGATGGCGTCGGTGGCGATGGCCTCGTAGGCATGCCCGATGTGGGGCGCGCCGTTGGGATAGGAGATCGCCGTTGTGATGTAGAAGTGTGTGCTCATGGTCTCACCTACGCTCGACGCTTGGGGTCGAACCCGAGCCGCGCGAGCCTGCCCGTTGCGGGCATGATCAAAAACGGAAAGCGCGTCAGGCAAGAGCCGCGCCGCGCGAGGTCTGCACGAGCCGTTGGAAGGTCAACAGGATCAGCGTTTTGCGATCCAGGTTGTAGATCTCAGTGCTGGTCTTTTCGGCGACCGTGGTTTCCCACAGTTGGGCCCATGCCGCAAGCTGGTCTGCTGGAATCAGGCGGGCGGCGAGTTCGACCTCGGCTGGATCGCCCTCCCCGGTCGCGGCGCCGTGGATGAGGCGGGCGAGAAGCCCTAACAGCAATACGAAGAACAGCTCATATTTGGCTTCTGCGGCGGCGGAGGCCAGTTCGTCGCCAAGCGTGTGAATGGATAGCCAATCGATGCGGGGCAGAACCGAGATCGCGCTGACGATCTTGCGATGTAGGTCGAGACCTTTTGCGGTGTGAAGAAGGAGGAAGCGGCGGGCGCTGCCTTCGGACAGGCGCGAGAGGGTTTGCCATTCTTCCCCCGATGGCAGGGCTGCCCCGGCGCCAGCATCGTCGGCTGCATTGAGTGCCTGGGCTACGGCCTTGCGCAGGGCGTCTTCGCTGAGGGTCGCGCAGGCGAGCGTGCGGCAACGGGAGCGGACGGTCGGCAAGAGACGGTCGGGTGCGGACGAGATCAGGAGAAAGACTGTGCGTTTGGGCGGTTCTTCCAGAGACTTGAGGAGTGCGTTGGCGGCGTTGGCGTTTAGTTCATCGACGGGATCCACGATGACGACGCGCCAGCCCTCCCCTGCCCCCATGCTCAGAAAGCCCCTCAGGCGGCGCACCTCGTCGACAGTGATTTCCGATTTCAACTTTTTGGATTTGAAATCGTACGGGCGGCGCAGGACGAGCAATTCGGGGTGGGCAAGGTTCGCAACGAGTCGGGCGGCGGTGGTCGCAAGGTCAATATCGAGGGAGCCGCCGAACATGTCGCGTTCGCTGGCGCCGGCAAACAGGAACCGGGCGATGCGGTAGGCGAGCGTTGCCTTGCCGATGCCCGCCGGGCCGGTGACGATCCAGGCGTGGTGAAGGCGGCCGGAGCTGAACGCGTCGAGGAAGCCCTGTTCGGCCGCCGCCTGACCGTAGAGCCGCTCGGTCTGGCGCGGCGAGGGATAGCCGTCGAGCTTGTCGGGTTCGGGGAGAAGCTCCGTTTCGGTGGCAACAGCGGTCGCGCGGGCCATGGCTCAGGTCGCCTCGTTCAGGAGGCGGGATTGCACGGCGGCCCAGACGTCACGCGCGACGTCATCGGGCGATTTCTGGCCATCGACCACGACACAACGCTGGGGCTCAAGGCGGGCGATTTCGACAAAGCCTTCGCGGAGTTTTTTGTGGAAGTCGAGACCGCGCGCCTCAAACCGATCGGCCAGCAGGCTGCGCGGCTGTTTCGGCGTTTTCTCGCTCGGTGCTTGGTTGGGTGGCGTGTTGAGGCGGAGGGATGCGCGGGCCAGACCAATCTCGGCGGGAATGTCGACCACGATGGTGAGGTCGGGTTTGGTGTGCTGCACGATAATCAGTTCAAGGGCTTCGAGGAGGCGCGGTTCGACACGGCCGGCGTAGCCTTGGTAGACGCGCGTTGAATCGGAAAAGCGATCGCAGACGACGAAGCGGCCGGCGGCGAGCGCGGGGCGGATGACCTGTTCGAGATGATCGGCGCGGGCAGAGGCAAAGAGCAGTGCCTCAGCTAAGGGCGAATGCGTTTCCAGCTTGGGGTCGAGGATCAGCGCGCGCAGCCGTTCGGCGAAGGGCGATCCGCCCGGTTCACGGGTGACCGTCACGGCGTGGCCTTCGGCCGTCAAGCGGTCGGCGAGGCGCTTTGCTTGGGTGGACTTGCCCGAGCCTTCGCCGCCTTCGAATGTGATGAACCAACCAGCCGTCATGAGCCCTCACAGCGGGGCCTGAGCGGTCCCGGGGCCTTTATGACAGGCCCGATGGGCGTTTTAGAGGTTGGCCCAGCGCAGCGCCAGAAAAACCAGACTGTCCATGCCGCGCCGCCACAGATTGGCCGGTTCCACGTCCTCGGTGGCGACGAGGGGGACTTCGGTGGAGGCGTTCGAGGAGCTCGTTACGCGCAGGCGGGCAATCTCGTCGCCTTTTTTCACGGG
>JALHQM010000011.1:63923-65196 GCA_022841965.1 Hyphomicrobium sp.
TGGATCAGTTCGTCGACGCGGGCTTTGGTGTTGATGGGAACAAACATTGCCGATGTACCCGACGGCGCGCCACCGGTCCGCCAGGCGTTCTCGCTCATCAGGAATTCGTCTTCGGGTTTCACCTTGCCCTGCTTCATAGCCTGGAAGAGGACTTCGAGGGTCATGAGCTTGCTCATGCTGGCGGGCGGGGCCAGTTCGTCGGCGTTTTGCTGGTAGAGGACGGCGCCGCTTTCAGCATCCATCAGGATGGCGCGCTTGGCGCGGGTGACGAATTCGCCGGAACTTTGCGCCAGAACCGGACCGGCAGAGGTGAGCGCTTGAAGCGCCACGGCCGCGACGGCGACCAGGATGAGCCCTGCCAGCCGGACAAACGTTCGTGATGCCGTGAGCCGCACGCGCATTGCTCCCCAAGACGGACGTCTTTTGCAGATTACCGCGAAACTGTTGTGCAGCTTTATGGAAGGCGGTGGCCGGGTGGTCAACTGCGTTCCGGCGCGGTGTTGACAACTCTTGCCTTGGACGCGGCGATTGATCAGCCGGTCACGGTTCGCCGCCAAGCCCGGAGCGGCGATGATCCATGAAGGACCAATCGCCGTCAGTGTTTGCGGGAACGTCCCGGCGCGGCGGTAGCGGTGTATAGGGCGTGCCGGCATTTGTCGCCACGCGGTTGCCGTTCGACCAGGGTTGGCTGGCCAGGAATTGGCGTTCGCGGCGGTCGTCGCCATTCATGGGCGCCCTGCCAGCATAGCGGACGCGGACGCGGCCGAGACCTTTGCCCTTTGTTCCCAGAGCATCAGCGGCTGAGCGGGAGAGATCGATGACGCGATTGCCGACGTAGGGGCCGCGGTCGTTGACGCGCAGGAGGACGGTGCGGCCGTTTTCGAGATTGGTGACATAGACGAATGTCGGCAGTGGCAGCGTCGGATGGGCGGCGGAGAGGCGGTTCATGTCATAGATTTCGCCGTTGGCCGTCTTGCGGCCGTGGAAGTCGTCGCCATACCACGACGCGATGCCGACTTCGTCGAGGCCCGGTTGATCACGGGGCGTGTACCAGCGGCCGCCGATGACATAAGGCTTGCCCAACTTGTAGTGGCCACCGCCTTTGGGGATCGTATCGTTGGCCCCGTACACGCGCTGGCTGGAGCTGACGCCCCACTTCGGATCAGGCCCGCTTGATGAGCAGGCGCTGAGCATCGCGGGCGCTAGGATGGCGAGGACGGCCGCGCGGGTGGCGGCTGTTGGCTGGAGGGTACGCACGACTGAAATCCCACAG
>JALHQM010000012.1:0-2222 GCA_022841965.1 Hyphomicrobium sp.
GCCGGGATTCATCTGCAACCTAAGGGGGAATTGATTTTGTTCACCGCCCGATAGGATTCTCGCTGCTGAGTCAGGGGTGCGCTGAGTATTTTCTCCACAATTGTGCCGTGTGGCAGCCCTGAAAAGAGCCGGCGACTCACCTAGATTCAACCTATGAGTGAATCTGGAATTCGTCCTAACTTCCCCCGGCCTGTGGCGTTTGCGCTGGCCGGGGTTCTCTTCAGCACTGTCCTTATCGGCTCCGCCCATGCACTAGGCTGGCTTTGGAAGATCGATATTTCCGGGACAGCGACCGTGATTGACGGCGACACGCTCGAGATCGGGGGAGAAAAAATCCGCCTTGAGGGCATCGATGCGCCGGAAAGTGCGCAGACCTGCGGACGGGCAAAGCGCGGCACTTGGGCGTGCGGCCGGCAGGCGGCGGATGCGCTGGCAAAACTTGTCGAACGACGGCGCGTGTCCTGTCAAAACAAAGGTTTCGACAAGTACGAGCGGATGATCGGCGTCTGCTCGGTCGATGGTCTGGAGATCAACGCCGAGATGATCCGGCGGGGGCACGCTTGGGCGTTCGTCAAGTACTCGACGACCTATGTGGCCTTAGAGATGGAGGCGCGAGCAACAGAGGCCGGAATTTGGCAGGGTGAGGCGGAAGCGCCTTGGATTTACAGGGAAAATCGTTGGAAAGTGGCCGAGCAGCGTGCGCCTGACGGCTGCGCCATTAAGGGCAACATCACCGAAAATGGGCACATCTACCATATGCCGTGGAGCCCCTGGTACGGGCGGGTGAAGGTTGATCCTGCCCAGGGCGAGCGGTGGTTCTGCAGCGAAGCGGAGGCGAAGAGTGCGGGCTGGCGGTCGGCGGGTTTGCGTTGATTTACCGGATAGGCTGCGGTTGCGGCGTTGACAGATGACAGCGAGCAAGGGATTCTTTCCTGGAACAGATTTCCTACCGCAAACTTCCATGAGGGTAAAATGCGCATGTGCGCACGGTTCGGCAGCGCCACGGCCATTCTTGGCTTTCTGGCAGCGGTGACGGTGGGCGCCACAGGCGCAATCGCCGGGTCGACATGGGATGGCATCAAGGCGGAAGTCTTCGGCTCGCGCGCCATTTTGGATGGTGCGTCCGTCATCAAGCTGGGTGCGCCCTACCGGCCCGATGACGTGATGGCGGTGCCGCTGTCGGCGGACGTGCAGTTGCCGAAGGGTCAGACCATCAAGACCGTCTCGTTCATTGTGGATCAAAATCCCTCCCCGGTGGCGGCCAAGTTCGAGCTTGGCGGAGCACGCGAACATGCGGCTCTGACGACATACATTCGATTGAACCAGCAGTCGGATGTGCGGGTCGTCGTAGAGACCACGGGTGGTGAACTTTATATGTCAGAGCAGCTCGTCAAGTTCGCCGGCGGACAGGCGTCGTGCTCGGCACCGCCGATGGGATCGCCGGAAGAAATTGCCGCGAACATGGGCAAAATGACGTTGGCTTTGCAGGGGCCGCGCGCGGTGGCGTCGAATACTGTGCAGCGTGCGGAATTCGAGCTCAATCATCCCAATCACACCGGCATGGTGCTCGATCAAATCACGCTGTTCTATATTCCGTTGATGATGGTGGAGCACATTGAGGTGAAGCAGGGCGACGACATCGTGCTCACGATGGCTGGCAGCATCACACTGAAGCAGAACCCGAAGTTCGCCTTTGACTACAAGACGAACGGGGCGTCGGAGATGACGGTGACAGCGCGGGATACCAACGGGGCTGTCTTCAAGCGTACATTCCCGATCGGACCGGGCAGCTGATCACGTGGCTTGGCGATTGCTTCTGAACCAAAAAAGAACCGGCGAAGGGCGTTAGAGCCGCTCGCCGGTTTCCTTGTTTCAGATGCCTAACGGAGGACGGTTCACCGTCCCGGCGCCGCGGTTCAGGCGGCTTCGCTGAGAACAGTGAGCTTGCCGCTCACTTCTTCGATCTCGGCGACGTACTCAATCCACTCTTGCTTGTCTTCAGACGTCTGGCTGGCGTCTTCAATCGATTCCTTGAGGTCAGCCTTTGCTACGCCGAGGGCGTAGATCAGCGTTTCGACCTCGGATTCGCTCAATTCGATCATCGGCATCGAAGGGTCTCCACGTCAGTTGGGAGCATGCGCGCGGCGCTGGCCGGATGGCCCGGCCGCGGCTCATGCCCGAACACTCATACGTGACTCGCGGCGGCGTCCGAACAGGAATTC
>JALHQM010000012.1:2322-58140 GCA_022841965.1 Hyphomicrobium sp.
TTCAATGAACGCTCCCGTCAATCTTGTTTCCAACAGCACGACCCATCTTTTGCATCGCGCGGGGCAGCTCGCCGAAGATCTGTTCGCCCGCTCGATCGGTGATATCGGACTGACAGCACGGCAGTTTGTGGTTTTGTCGGTCGTTGAGACATTGGACGATCCGAGCCAAACGGCGCTGTGCGAGATCTCCGGCATCGACCGATCGACGTTGGCGGACATCGTTCGCCGTCTTGTCGCGCGGGGACTTCTGTCGCGGCGGCGGACACGCCAGGATGCGCGCATGTACGCGGTGCGCATTACGCCGGAGGGTAAAGAGGTGTTGCAGCGCGCATTGCCGATCGCCAACAAGGTCGATGACGCGCTGATCGACTCCTTGAGCCCCGAACAGCGGGCGCAGTTCGGTGCCTTCCTGCAAAAAGTGGTCGCCCGTCAAGGCGTGCGGCCGCAAACTCAGGAAGCCAAGCAGAACGGTGAGATGCGGTCCTGAGGCGTGGAGAGCGGGTGACTTTGAGCTCATTCTGGGGCGGCCCCGGTCGTGACTGACGGGGGCTGGCGCCGGGCTGCGAACTCCCTATAGTCCCGCGTCGATGACCACTGCAAAAACACCCCCAATGTCCGTCGACGCTCAACCCCGTGTTGATGAGCCTGATGCTCTGCCGATCGTGAAAGGTAGTCATGTCTACCTGATCGACGGGTCGGGCTTTATTTTCCGGGCCTTCCACGCATTGCCGCCGTTGACGCGACCGTCAGATGGCTTGCCGGTCGGTGCGGTCCATGGCTTCTGCAATATGCTGTGGAAGCTGCTGCAGGAAAGCCGGTTGTCAGAAGCGCCGACGCATCTGGCGGTTATTTTCGACGCGGGGCGCGAGACGTTCCGCAACAAGATCTACGATAAATATAAAGCAAACCGTCCGCCACCGCCGGAAGAGCTGGTGCCGCAGTTCGCGCTTATCCGGCAAGCGGTGCGGGCGTTCAATGTGCCCAGTATCGAACTGGACGGATATGAAGCCGACGATCTGATCGCGACTTACGCGCGCGAGGTCGTGGAGCGGGGCGGCGAGGTCACGATCGTTTCGTCCGACAAAGATCTCATGCAGCTGGTTCGGCCCGGCGTCGTCATGTTCGATGGCATGAAAGCTAAGCGGATCGGCCGCGACGAGGTGATTGAAAAATTCGGTGTGCCGCCGGAGAAGGTTGTTGATGTGCAATCGCTCGCTGGAGATTCGACGGACAATGTGCCGGGCGTGCCGGGTATCGGGGTGAAGACTGCTGCTGAACTCATCAATGAGTACGGCGATCTCGACCAATTGCTTGCACGAGCTGGCGAGATCAAGCAGCCCAAGCGGCGCGAGAAGCTGATCGAGTTCGCGGATCAGGCGCGCGTTTCTCGCGATCTCGTGCGGCTCATGGATAATGTGCCCGAGGTGGTGCCGGTGGACGCGTTCGGCGTGAAGGACACCGATCCGGCGGTGCTGATCGCGTTTCTTCGTGAGATGGAATTCAACACGCTGACGCGGCGGATCGCAGACAAGCTGGGCATCGAAGCGCCGGCTCCTCTGGAGGCGTCGGTGGGTTCATCGATCGCGAAAAGGCCGGTGCCGGGGAACGCGGCTGAGCCGGCTGGCGGTCCGTCCGGGCCGATGGGTGATGCCAACACACCGGCGCGGGGCGCTGATGCGGCAAAGGCTGCAGCGCGGGCGGTGGCATTCAACCGAGCGGCCTATCAGACGGTGACGACGCTTGAGGATCTCGATGCGTGGATTGCGAAAGCGCGGGCGCAGGGGCGGGTGGCATTCGACACAGAGACGACAAGCCTCGATGCGATGCAGGCGGATCTCGTTGGGTTTTCGCTGGCAATTGCGCCGGGTGAGGCCTGCTATGTTCCCATCCGTCATGGCACGACAGGTGACGATTTATTCGGAAGCAGTGCGCTTCTGCCCGGGCAGATTGGGCTGGCCGACGCGCTCGCCCGATTAAAGCCGCTGCTTGAAGATCCCGCGACTTTGAAGATCGGGCAGAACCTCAAATATGATGCCCTCGTGTTGGCCAATCATGGGCTAACCATTCAGCCGTTCGATGACACAATGCTGATGTCGTATGCGCTCGATGCGGGACGCGGTGGGCATGGGATGGATGAACTGGCCGAGCGGCATCTCGGGCATTTGTGCATCTCGTTTGACGACGTGATTGCGCACGCGCCCGGGGTAAAGAAATCTGACAAGACTTTCGCTGGTGTGCCGATTGACAAGGCCACGGAGTACGCGGCTGAAGACGCTGATGTGACGCTCAGGCTTTGGATGGTGCTGAAGCCGCGGCTGGCAGCGGAGCGGGTGACCACGGTTTACGAAACACTTGAGCGGCCTCTCTTGCCGGTTATCGCTGCTATGGAGCGCGACGGAATTAGAGTGGATCGCGATATTCTCTCGCGGCTGTCTGGTGCGTTTGCTCAGCGGGCGGCCGAGCACGAAGCGCTGATCTATGAGCTGGCCGGGCATAAGTTCAATCTTGGTTCGCCCAAGCAGCTCGGAGAATTTCTGTTCGACACGTTGAAATTGCCGGGCGGCAAGAAGACGAAGACGGGGCAATGGGAGACGCGAGCGGGATTGCTAGACGATCTGGCGGCCAACGAAGAGTTGCCGCCTGATGCGCGGCGTTTGATCGATACCATGCTGCAGTGGCGGCAGCTGACCAAGCTGCGTTCAACCTACACCGATGCGTTGCCTGGTTTTGTCGATCCGAAGACGAAGCGGATCCATACGTCTTATGCGCTGGCCGCGACGACGACTGGGCGGCTGTCGTCGTCTGATCCCAATTTGCAGAACATTCCGATCCGGACCAAAGAGGGCCGAGAAATTCGCACTGCCTTCATCGCGGAGAAGGGACACACGCTCGTCTCGGCGGACTACTCGCAGATTGAACTCCGGGTGCTTGCGCACATCGCGGATATTCCGCAACTCAAGTCGGCGTTTGCGAATGGGCTCGATATTCATGCGATGACGGCGAGTGAAATGTTCGGTGTGCCGTTGAAAGACATGACCAGCGAGGTGCGGCGGCGCGCGAAGGCGATCAACTTCGGTATCATCTACGGAATCTCGGCGTTCGGTCTGGCGAATCAACTCGGTATCAGCCGCGAAGAAGCGGGCGCGTACATCAAAACATACTTCGAGCGGTTTCCCGGCATTCGCGATTACATGGATGCGACGAAGAAGGCGGTCCATCAGAACGGATATGTCGAAACGATTTTCGGGCGGCGTGTGCACTATCCGGAAATCAACACCAAGAATCCGTCGATGCGCGGTTTTCTAGAACGTGCCGCGATCAACGCACCGATCCAAGGGTCAGCGGCCGACATTATTCGACGGGCCATGATCCGGATGCCAGACGCGCTGGTCGTCGCCGGTCTCGGTCACGCACGCATGCTCCTCCAGGTGCACGATGAACTTGTTTTCGAAGTTGCAAATGGTGATGCGGATGCCTTGATTGCTACGGTGCGGTCGATCATGGAGGGGGCCGCGGAGCCAATGGTACGACTGAGTGTGCCGATACACGTCGATGCCAAGGCCGCCGACAACTGGGAGGCTGCTCATTAGAGCGTGTGCTCGATCAGGGGAACTTTTCCCGATGGTCAGGAAATCTGATTGAATTCTCACGAACTTGCGATTTGAACGTGTGGTCGTTGATCGATAATAAGATGCCGAGCGCGGCCGGTTGGAGATCCCGGCAACGTCAGTCAAAAATGGAGGAGATCATTATGAAGACCTGGACCAAGCCCGCCGTTCGCGAACAGGAAGTCGGCCTCGAAGTGACGTCGTACCTGCCGGCTGAAATCGACGTCATCTAAACGTCGGTCCATTGATCGAAATTCAAACGCGGTGGTTGCGGATGCATCCACCGCGTTTTTCGTTGTGGCGGGGCCATCACGTCGATCAGAAGACGTGGGACATTACATCAGCGTAATTTATGGATTGATCACGAACTTGCGATTTGTAGTTATGGCTGATCGAGGGTAACTTCTCGTCATCGGGCCAGGGAGATGGCCCCTTTGGAGGAAATCATTATGAAGACCTGGACCAAGCCCGCCGTTCGCGAACAGGAAGTCGGCCTCGAAGTTACGTCGTACCTGCCGGCCGAAATCGACGTCATCTAAGCGTCGGTCTTACCTTAAGAATTCGAAGACGCGGTGGTTGCTATCAGCAACTGCCGCGTTTTCTTTTTTGGCGTTTGTTGCCGGTGGTTCGTGTGCAGATCCAGGTGGGTCGGCACGGGAGTCAAGATGATCAGTCAGGGCCACGACAACGATAAGATGCTCTGATTGATTTCTCACGCGATTGCGATTTGAAGTTATGATGAGCGTTGCCTATATACCTAACACCTCACCGAGGGAGTTTCGGAGAGGTTATTGGAGGACTAAATCATGAAGACTTGGACCAAGCCCGCCGTTCGCGAGCAGGAAGTCGGCCTCGAAGTGACGTCGTACCTGCCGGCTGAAATCGACGTGATCTAACGTCGTCTCCGCTCTAGCGGTTTTCTCGGTGCGGCGGTCCTTGCGGGCCGCCGTCACTGTTTTCAGCGTCGCCTGTTTTTGGCGTCTGAAGCCCGCGGTGCCTCGATCCTGACAGCCGCGTTTGTTAGGGTCTGGTCGAATCGGCCCACCGGGGCCGGGCAGACGGGTTGGGCAAATGACACGGCTCGAAAATCTGGGAATTCCGGCCGCGCTTGATGACGTGGTTCGTGATTTTGGCTGTCGCATTGCGGCTGCCGATCTTGATGGTTGTGGACCGTTTCTGGATTGGGTCGAGCAGATTCTCGTCGATCATCCGGAGAAGAAGGCGCTGGTTCTAGCGCCCGGCACGCTGATTGAGGACGATCTCATCCTGGAGAGCGATGCTGAGCCTTTTACGCTTGGTTTTAGCTGCATCATTGCTACGGGAGATCTTACGGTCACGGGGCGGATTTACAATTCTGATGTCGAGAGTGGGCCGTCTCTCTTTGTTGCCGGCCGTCTCAAAGCGGGCGAGATCATCAAGGCTGCCTCCGCCATCGTGGTGCTGGGTAGCGTGGATGTTGACGGATTGGCGGTCTGCGACAGCGACAATGGGGCGTTTTTGGTCGGCGGTGATCTGAATGCGCGCGGCCTTATCGACTGCGATCATGAAATCCTCATCGCCGGCGATGTCAAAGCGACGGTGGCCAGCGACGACCTTGGCAACATGCGGGCCTTGCTTGTGGCTGAAGTCTTTGAAGACCCCGATGATGCTTCGAACGAGTGGCCTGAAGGCGACTTGATTCGGGATCGTTTGCTTGCGGGATTGCCGGTCTTCAACGCTGGGGCTCTCTGAGAATTTGAAGCGAATCACGGCCTGGCTTCGGCGCCAACGGCCTTTCAGGTGGCTGGACCGGCTTTTCAGTCTCGCGAAGACACCCGAAAATCCGGCGTTTTTGCAAAATCGAACA
Organism: Hyphomicrobium sp.; assembly: GCA_022841965.1. Classification (GTDB taxonomy): domain Bacteria; phylum Pseudomonadota; class Alphaproteobacteria; order Rhizobiales; family Hyphomicrobiaceae; genus JAGVSR01. The sequence goes on from JALHQM010000012.1 coordinate 7,777, forward strand.
CAATTTAACTCGCCGTTTACTGGCGGCTGAGACCTTCGACGCGAGGGGTTGTTCTCCCGTGCCGCGTGAACGCCATCCATGCCATTTCCCTGCGCGGCGCGATCTTCCGGATCTCTGACTTCCGAACGATTTCGACCGTCCCGGGCCTAGCTGTCGCCGCGCGCGACCCGAAGGACACGCATATGTCGAGAACGGAACCGGAGTATCAGGACTTCGAAGGCGCCGCAGAACAGCGCGAGCCTGGTATTCCATCGGAATTGTGGTCGCTGTTGCGGACCATCTCGACGCAGATTAATGAGGCCGATCAGCGCCATACCGGTCTGCTGCAAGAACTGCGGGACCGTTTGGCGGTGCTCAGCCGTGAAGCGGAAGATGTTCGCGGTACGATGCCGGCCGATGCCGCGCCCGCCTACGAACGGATCGAAAGCGGTCTGGCCGATCTTGCACAGCGCATCGACGCTTTGGATGAGTTGAGTTTGACCCCGGCGCAAGACGGACCGGCGGTCCTGAGGTCTGCGGCCGGTTCGGATGCGATGCCGGCCCGCGGGACCATCCCAGGCGGTATCGACCCGTTTGATGTGGTTGGCGACGAAGACGGCGACGGCTCGGTTTGGGACCGGAATGACGCGGAAGCGCTGACGCGCATTTATGAAGACAGTGATGCGGCTCTGGTGCGTACGTCGCCACGCTCGCTACAGCCGGACTTGGCGCTGCCGCAGGCCGAGTTGCCAGATATGCCCGTGGCGTCACGACCTGCCGATCGTTTGGCCGATCCATTGCCCGTATTCTCCGCCGCACCTCCGGCCGCTGACGCTTCGATCTCTGGTGTGGATCGCAACTGGCTCGATCAGCGCCTTTCGGATATTGCGCTGCGTCTGGAACAGTCGCTGGCCGATTTTAGAGGCGATTTCAGTGCCGATAACCTCGGACACCGCTTCGATGCGTTTGAGCAGCGCATGGGGTCGGTTCTGGGCGATGTGGCCACGCGGACGGATATGGACGGCCTGCGGGTTCTCGAGGGTCAGATTCAGGACCTCGCGGCCCATCTCGAACACACGGAGCAGCAGCTCGGACGCCTTGATGGCATTGAACAGCAACTGCAAGCCGTCATTGATCATCTGTCGTCGGATTTCGGACCGCACGTCAGTGCTGATACGACTGAAGGCATGCTTCCTGACCTGAAATCTTTGGCCCACTCCACCGCCGAAGAAGTCGCTCAGCGCTTCGCTGCGGGGATGAATGCTGCTGGCGATCCGCGGATCGATGAATTGGGCTCATTGTTGCGCAGCATGATCCATGACCGGCGTAACTCGGACGAGCAGACGTTTACAATGCTCGATACCGTGCAGCAGGCCATGATCCGGATGCTCGATCGGATGGATGCTTTGGAAGCCGGACCTGCACCGCTGGCTGCAGGAATTCCGGACGGTGTTGAGACCAATCACGACTTTGCTGAGCCCGGGTATTCCGAGCAGCAGCCGCAGATGATGGCGCGTGTTCCGCACGCGGCTCGGGCCGACATTGCCCCGGCCATGCCGTATCTCGCACCAACTGTCACCGTGCAACCCGTTGACGCTGGCGCGCAGGACGGTCAGCTGGCGGCTCCAATTGCTGCCGCGTCGACGGTCGACAAATTACGCCAGGACTTCATTGCAGATGCGCAGCGGGCCAAGTTGCGCGCGCAGGCAGCTGCAGCTGACGGTGCGGCCGCAGCTGCTTCGTCCGCTCCGCCTGCTGCCCGGCCTGCCGGTGGTCTGCCACGTCCGGGCTCCGTTTCATCCAAGTTGCCGGATGTTGCGATCGCTGGCTCGTCGCGCCGGCAGCGTCTGACAGCACTCGCGCTTTGCTTGGTGATCGCGGTTAGCGGTGCGGCGTTGTTTGCCAAACGGCAAAGTGCGCCGAGCCCGGTTGCGCCTGCCGGTGTTACAGAAATTGCACCGTCGACATCGGCGCCAGCGGCATCAGTTCCGGCCGCCGAGGTCCCGGGAGAAGGATTTGAGATCGATGTTCCCGCCGCTGCTGGTGCGGACAACGCCGCTCCAGTGACCGGGGAAGGTGCCGGCTTTGAAGTGCCGGCCGAGGCGGACGTCGAGGTACCGGCCCCGGTGCCTGACGCTTCATTGCAACCGGATAGCGATGCCTCGGGCGGGATTGGTAGCGAGGCTCCGGACGTTGAGCGCGGTCCGCAGGTTGAGGGCCGGGCGCCGCATGGCATTATTCTTCAAGATAGCGGTCGTAAGCCGAGTGCGCAGGAACTTGTGCATCTGCAGTCGCAGCAGAACCATGCGACGCTGTCCACGCGCCTGGGTTCGACCGCCTCGCGGTTGACGCCGGCGGACTTGATGCCGGAAGAGGTGGCTCGGCACACCGTCGCGCGGATCGCAGCCACTGCAGACGATTTGGATGCTGTCGCGGCCGTGCCCGCATCCTTGTCGGTTGCCGCGATGCCCGGTGAGACGATCCAGGTGCCGGTGACGAACTTGAGTAAATCCTACTCACAGTTATCGCTGCCGCCGGCCACGGTCGGTCCTCTGTCGCTGCGTTTGGCGGCTGCGAACGGTGATCCTTCGGCAGCCTTCGAAGTCGGAGCACGGCTCGCAGAAGGCAAAGGCACGCCGCAGAACTTCCACGAGGCCATCATCTGGTACCAGAAATCCGCATCGCAGGGGTTTGCACAGTCGCAGTACCGGCTGGGAACGCTCTATGAACGCGGACTTGGTGTGAAGGCCGACGTGGCGCGGGCGCAGATGTGGTACCAGCGCGCGGCGGAACAGGGCCACGTCAAGGCCATGCACAATCTTGCTGTTTTGAGTGCTGGCCGGACATCGGGGGCGCCCGACTATGTTTCGGCTGCCCGGTGGTTCGAAGGTGCCTCAGAATACGGACTTGCCGACAGCCAATACAATTTGGCCGTGTTGCACGAAAACGGACTGGGCGTGCCCAAAGACGTCAAGAAGGCGTTCAAATGGTACGCGCTGGCCGGTCATGGCGGCGATAAGGAGGCCTTGCGCCGTCAGGACGCGCTGAAGACGCAGCTTAGCGCAGATGAACGCCTGGCGCTGGAGAGTGAAATTGCCCTCTATCAGCCAAAGCGGAGCGAACCGCTGATCAACGACGCTCGGGTCGCAGGTGAAGACTGGAAGAAGCGGCAGGACGGCAGGTCGTCCTAACCGCGCGGCATTCTAGCCACGCTCCCATGATGGCGGGATACCACAATGACAGGAGCCGGTGGCATGTGCCGTCCGGCTCCTTTACGTTCAGGGACCGTCTGGCGCGGCCAGACGGCCTCGTTTTGTGCATGAGCCGTCGTCTCCCATGAACATCTACCTTCCGATCGCTGAAATGTCGGAGAGCGTGCTCGTGCTGCTCGGCATGGGTGCGGCGGTTGGTTTCCTATCGGGCCTGTTCGGTGTCGGTGGCGGCTTTCTGATTACACCGCTTTTGATTTTCACCGGTGTGCCGGCGCCCGTCGCCGTGGGAACATCGACAGCGCAACTCGTGGCCTCTTCCATTTCTGGAGCATTGGCGCAGTACAACCGGAATAACGTCGATATCAAGCTCGGGTCGGTTCTGCTCGGCGGGGGGCTCGTCGGTACGCTGATCGGTGTTGAGATCGTTCGCATTTTGCGGCAGGCGGGCCAATTCGATGTTTTTCTAGCGCTTTGCTATGTGCTGTTTCTTGGCGTCATCGGGACGCTGATGTTCATCGAAAGCGTGCAGACGGTGTGGAAGTCGCGGCTGGGCGCGGCCCCGTTATCGCGGCGGCCGGGGGCGCACAACTGGGTGCATGGGCTGCCGCTGAAGATGCGGTTCCACCGTTCGAAGCTCTACATCAGCGCCATTCCACCCCTGCTGATCGGTGCGTTTGTCGGGTTCCTCGCGGCGATCATGGGCGTCGGCGGTGGGTTCGTGATGGTGCCGGCCCTGATCTATCTGCTGCGCGTGCCGACTAACGTCGTCGTTGGGACATCGCTGTTCCAGACTGTGTTCGTGGCGGCGGCGGCGACCATTCTGCATGCGGGGACCATCTCATCGGTGGATTTGGTGCTGGCTGCCATTCTCATGGTCGGCGGGGTCATTGGCGCGCAGTTCGGGGCGTCTGCCGGGAGCCAATTGAAGGGTGAGCAGTTGCGGCTTCTGCTTGCTGGCATCGTGCTGCTGGTCTGCCTGAGATTGGGTTGGGATCTGGTGGTCACGCCAGCGGAACTCTACTCGCTGGCCAGAGCGGCAGGTGCATCATGATGATGCGCAGGGCGGCACTGGTGCTGATGACGCTGTGGATTGTCGCTGCCGGCGCCGCCGAACCGGTGAACGCGGGGGAGGGCGCGGTGGTGGCGCAGGCGACGAAGAAGCCGAAGCCACGGCCGGCGGCGCCACAGCCACCGCCGCTGCAACCGACAGCGCAAGAGCGGGTGGAAGCGGATGTTTCGACGCGCACCATCGCGATTACGTCGGGCTATTCGGGGGCGGAGATCCTCGTCTTTGGAGCGATCGAGAATAGCCGGCAGCCGAGCGCGGAGTCGGGCTTTTACGATGTCGCCGTGGTGATCGAGGGCGCGCCGGAGCCGTTGATGGTGCGCAAAAAGGGGCGCGTTGCTGGGCTTTGGGTCAACACCTCGACGTTCAACTTCAATGCGGTGCCGAGCTATTATGCCGTAGCGTCAACGCGACCGCTGGAAGAATTTGCCGATGCGGCATTGCTGGAAGAAAACGCATTGGGGCTAGAGGCGGTTCGGATGTCGGCGGCGGCGGATTCGGCGGTCCGGGTGTCGAGTGAGGATCTCGTTGCGTTCAAAGATGCGGTGCGGCGGCTGAAGCAGTCGGCGGATCTGTTCAAGCGGGCCGACTATGGCGTGATCTTCACGGGGCGCAGTCTGTTTCGAGCGACGATCTCGCTGCCGGCGACGGTGCCGGTTGGGCCGCTGACAGCGCGTGTGTTCCTCTTTCATGAGGGACAACTGTTGAGCAAGTATCAGGCGCGGGTCGTGTTGGAGCGCGAAGGGATTGAGCGTTGGCTCTATGCATTCGCATTCGAGCGGCCATTTCTGTATGGGATTGTCGCGGTGCTGCTGGCGCTGATCACGGGTTTGGCCGCGTCCGCGGTCTTTAGGCGGCGGGGCACCTAGACCTTTGTCGTTCAATCTTGTGCCGGTCAATCCGGCCGGAGCAGCCGGGGGGCGACAGGATAGAGCCCTTCCTGGCCAAGCATCCAAACCGACATGCCATCGGATCCGAAGAGCGGATCGAAGGCGTCATCCAGAATATTGAGGCCGCCAGCGTACGTGCCGAAGGCGGGCATGATGAGGCGGAGTCCGTTGGACACGAAGCATGGGCGGCGGAAGCTGTAGCCGTGGAGGGACAGTTTGGCGGCAGGGTGGAGGTGGGCGGCAATTTCGTGGGTGGCGCGGCTGTTGGAGGGTTCGTGGCGGAAGGTGAGGCCCTCGACGGTGAGGTCGTCGCGGATATGGCCGCCCAGTTCGCGGGCGATCTTCGGATCGTGATTGCCGGTGATCCAGATCCACTCGCGATCGTCTTGAAGGATTTTCAGACTGTCGCGGTCTTCGGGCGTCATGCGGGAGGCGCCGGCCGCGTCGTGGAGGCTGTCGCCGAGCGCGATGATCGTCTGGGGATTGAACCGGTCCATGGCTTCGGCGAGGCGGGTCAGCGTTTCGCGGGTATCGTAAGGCGGTAGCATGGTGCCCTTCGACGCGAAGGATGATCCCTTTTCCAGATGCAGGTCGGCGACGATGAGGGCGTCTTCGGCTGGCCAGTAGAGCGCGCCGGAATAATCCGCGCGAAAGGACTTGCCGCAGATCGAGACGGGCTGATCATTGAATTCGCCGGCGTCGAGGCGCTCGGGCTTTAAGGCGAGGATTGCCATGCGTCTTTTTCTCCCCCGTCGTCGTCTTTGGTCGCGGCTGCGGCTCTTCGTTGGTGGTGGCGGCGCGGATCAGGTCTTCAGCGGCTTCGCGAAGGAGATCCTCGCGGGCGAAGCGGGCCACCGGCTCCTTGCCGATTTCGAGAAGGATCGGAACGGAGAGTGGTGACACGCGGTCCAGTGGTTGATGCCTGATTCGGCCTTTGATGCGGCCGAGGAACTGACCGAGGCGGCGAAGATCGAGGAGACCCGACGCGGCATCGTTCCAGGCTGCTTCGAGCAGGATGTGCCCGGGCTCGTGTTTTCTCAAGACGTCGTAGACGAGATCTGTGGACATCGTGACCTGGCGGCCGGATTTCTCGCGGCCGGGGTGGCGGCGTTCGATGAGGCCTGCGATGACGGCGCAATAGCGGAACGTGCGCTTCATGAGGAGGCTTTCGGCGAGCCAGGCGTCGAGGTCATCGCCGAGGAGGTCTTCCTCGAGGAGTTGTCCGAGGTCGATGCGTCCGGAGGCAATCAAGTTGGAGAGGTCGGAGGCGGCCCAGACGGAGAGACCGTAGTCGTTGGCGACGAAGCCCAAGGGTTTGGCGCCCCAACGGTCGAGGCGGCGCGTGATGAGCATTCCAAGCGTCTGGTGGGCGAGGCGCCCCTCGAAGGGGTAGAGCACCATGTGGTGGCGCGTGGCCTGACGGAAGGTTTCGATGAGAACTTCGTCGCGGCCGGGGATGGCGGATTTTTCCTGTTGGAGGACCAGCCATTCGGCGACGGGACGGGGCAGGCTCGCCCAGGATTTGGGATCGGCGATCATGGCGCGCACGCGCTTCGCTAGGTGAGTCGAGAGCGGGAACTTGCCGCCGTTGTAGCTTGGGATCATGGCGTCGTTGGCGTTGGAGCGGGAGCAATAGGCTTCCGTTTCCTGCAAGCCTTCGAAGCGGAGGATCTCGCCGGCGAAGACGAAAGTATCGCCGGGGGCCAGCTGTTCCACGAAGTATTCTTCCACTTCGCCCAGCACGCGGCCGCCGGCGAAGCCTGAGGGTTGGCCGCGGTTCTTGTTGCGGGCACGGGTCAGGCGCAACTTGATCATCGGGCTTTCGACGATGGTGCCGACGTTCAAGCGGTACTGGCTGGCGAGGCTCGGATGGGCGAGGCGGAGTCTGCCGTCGTCCGTGGGGCGCAGGCGGGCGAAGCGGTCATAGGCGCGCAGTGCGTAGCCGCCGGTGACGACGAAATCGAGGATGCGATCGAAGGTGGCGCGGTCGAGGCCTGCATAGGGAAGGGCGGAGCGGACTTCGGCGAAGAGATCGTCGGGGTAGAACGGCGCGGAGCAGGCCATACCGAAGACGTGCTGAGCGAGCACATCGAGGGCGCCGGTGCGGTCGACGATGGCATCTTGTTCGCCAGCGGTGGCGGCTTCAAGTGCTGCGCGGCATTCGAGGACTTCAAAGCGGTTGGCGGGGACGAGGAGGGCTTTGGAGGGTTCGTCGAGGCGGTGGTTGGCGCGGCCGACGCGCTGGATCAAGCGGCTTGCGCCCTTGGGTGCGCCGATGTTGACGACGAGATCGACGTCGCCCCAGTCGATGCCGAGGTCGAGCGTGGACGTGGCGACAACGGCTTTGATGGCGCCGGACGCCATCGCGGTTTCGACCTTGCGGCGCTGCTCGGCGGACAGCGATCCATGGTGGAGGGCGATGGGCAGCGCGTCGTCGTTGATGCGCCAGAGTTCTTGAAAGACGAGTTCGGCCTGCATGCGGGTGTTGACGAACACGAGCGTCAGGCGATGAGCCTTGATCGCGTTGTAGACGGTTTGGAGTGCGTAGCGGGCAGAGTGTCCGCCCCACGGGACGGGGTCATCTTGTTCGAGGATGGTGATGTCGGGCGCGGCGCCGGGTGGGGTGATGACAACGTCGGCGAGGCTGATTGATTCATCAGGTGCGGTTTGCGCGTTGAGATAGGCGCGCAATTCCGCAGGGCGGGCGACGGTGGCGGAGAGGCCAATGCTCATGAGGTTCGGAGCAAGGCGGCGGAGGCGGGCGAGGTCGAGGGCGAGGAGGTCGCCGCGCTTCGACGCAGCGAGCGTGTGCAGTTCGTCGAGGATGACCGTGTCGAGGGCGCCGAACAGGTGGGGGGCGTCTTCGTGGCTGAGCAGGAGGGCCAACTGCTCGGGCGTCGTCATTAAAATATCGGGCGGGGATTGGCGCTGGCGTTGGCGCTTGGCGGCGGAGGTGTCGCCGGAGCGGGTTTCGCATTTGATGGGTAAGCCCATTTCGGCGATGGGCGCCATGAGGTTGCGGGCGACATCGACGGCGAGCGCTTTGAGCGGCGAGATGTAAAGCGTGTGCAGGCGGCGGCCGGGTGCGTTGGCGCGTGTGCGGCGGGCCGCAAGTGAGATCAGGCTCGGCAGGAAGCCGGAGAGTGTTTTTCCGGCCCCGGTCGGGGCGATCAGAAGTGTGGAGCGGCGGGCGGAGGCCTTTTCGACGAGGGCCAACTGATGTGCGCGGGGCTGCCAACTTTTGGCAGTGAACCAGCCCGCAAAGGGTTCAGGCAAGGGCGGCGCGAGCATCAGCGCACTGCGTTGGCGGCGCGCCGAGGGGACAATCTTCATCCGCGCAGGGGATTTGGGTGGCATCACTCTTTGTACCGCAACAACCGGCGGGATGGGTCGCACTTTGGATGACCCTATGCTATCAGGCGGCTCGCAATTGCACAGGAGCGACATGGCCATGGACGGCAGATCGGTTTTTGGTGGCAGCCCGTTGGCGGTGGTGATCCGGCTGGCATTGCTCTCGATCGTCGTCGGCGTCGTTCTGAGCGCGCTCGGCATCAATCTTCGCAACTTCTTCGACCGGATCAACGAGCTTCTGAGAGCGATCTATGATCTCGGCTTCGGCGCGATCGACTGGTTGCTGCAGTATTTGCTCCTTGGGGCCATCATCGTCGTGCCGATCTGGGCGATTGCACGGGCGCTCGCGATTGTGAAGAAGCCGGACTGAAGCTAGACCTAAAGTTCAAACGGCTTGGCTGCCCATTCGGCGGCGCGGCGTCCGCGCAGTTCCGACAGATTTTTCACACCGGCTCGGCGGACGGCCAGGGCGAGGCCGCGCTTCATGTCGCCGATCAGCCCGGGGCCTTGATAGATCAGGCCCGTATATAGCTGTAGGAGCGAGGCGCCGGCTTCGATTTTAGCGAGCGCGGTTTCAGCGCTGTCGATGCCACCGATGCCGACGAGGGGGATCTTGCCGGCCGTCGCCTGATAGACTTTTGCGAGCATCACGGTGGCGCGGTGGAATACGGGGCGACCGGATGAGCCGCCGGCTTCGGATTTGTTGGGATCGCGCAACCCGTGACGCGACAAGGTCGTGTTGGAAACGGCGATGCCATCGACGGCGTGGGCGAGGAGGCGTTCGGTGATGGGGCCGATGTCGTCTTCGGCAATATCGGGGGCGATTTTTACAACGATGGGGCGCTTCGGCTTGCCTTCGGCGATTTTGGCTGTGCGGGCGGCCATCACGCGGCCAATCAGGTCATCGAGTGCAGCGGGGGCCTGGAGATCGCGCAGGCCGGGCGTGTTGGGCGACGAGATATTGACGGTGAACATCGAGGCGACGTCGTAGAACGTCTCGATGCCGCGCACGTAATCTTGCGCGCGGTCGGTGCTGTCTTTGTTGGCGCCGACGTTGACACACACGATACCGTTTGGCGGGCGGACCTGCAGGCGTGCGAGAGCGGCGGCGTGACCGCCGTTGTTGAAGCCGAGGCGGTTGATCAATCCGTTGTCGGAAATTAAGCGGAATACGCGCGGGCGGGGATTGCCGGACTGCGGCTGCGGGGTGAGGGTGCCGACTTCGGCGAAGCCACAGCCGAGGCCGAGTACAGCGTCAGGGACGCGGGCATCCTTATCATAGCCGGCGGCGATGCCAATGGGATTGGGGAAGCGGAGGCCGAAGACTTCGGTTGCCAGCTCGGCCGCGTTGTTGGATGGGTCGCGCGGATAAAGTCCGCGCTCGAGCATGCGCAACGTGAATTCGTGCGCATCTTCCGGTTCCATCGAAAAGAGCGCGCCGCGGGCGAGGCCATAGAGGCTTGAGAGCATTAGTCGATGCCTCCGAGCACGCGCGGCACACCGTCGGCGCCAAGGATCATCGGTTTTTCCCAGAGGGCGGCGCTCGCCGGCAGATCCGCATAGAGGTGTGGAAATAGTGCGCCGTCGCGCGATGCTTCATTTTTGAGCAGGGGGCCCAGTGCATCCATCGAAAATGCGATCAGCACTAGGCCAGTGCGATTGCGGAAGTGACGTGCCGCCGTGCCTTCGATCTGATTGGCGAACGAGAGATGAATGTAGCCGTCGCGGCGATCGTCGGGCGATCCGCAATAGGCACCAAGGTTCTGTGCTTCGCGCCAGGCCGATTGTTCTACGATTTTGTAAACGATGTTCGACACGACATTCCTGCTGCCTATAAATTGGCTGCGAGGAGTAGGCCACCTGACCGTGGTGAGCAAGGCGCTGCGGCAATGACGTCGTTTTCTGCGAGCACTGCGGCCATGCATCCGGACCGTCACATTTTTTGAGGAACAGATGCTTTTTTTGAGGATCATATTCTTTTACGACGCACTTGCCGACAGCGGGCCGGTGGGGAATAATCGAAGCATCACTAGACACTGTGGTCGCGACTTGTCTCTGCGGTACAGCCCGGGGACGGCAACGGGTGTCTAGAAAGACAAAAGCAAATTTGTACTGAGGGACTTTCTTTGGCTCAGCGACCGACACCAGAAGCCGCAACGGGTTTCTGGGCCCGCACCTCACTTGGCAGCCGATTGCAGCCACCTCTTGATCAGCAGGTCTCCGGCAATGCGGCCGACGCGCCTGGGTTTTCGGAGGAGCGGGTGCGGCTGCCGGACGTGAGCGCGCCCTTCGAGCCAATGGTGGCGGAAGTCCTCACCGTCGGCGCGCTTCTGGACGGACGCTATCGGTATCGCTTGGCATGTTTTCAACGGGCCTATGCTTGGAAACCGGAAAATGCGGTGCGGTTGGTCTGCGATCTCAGATCGGCCATGCAGCGCCCGTCGAGCCAGCGCTTCTACCCTCTTGGGCGGCTGATGCTCGCCAAGACGGCCGGGACGTCTGATGTCGAAGTCGTCGATGGTCACCAGCGGCTTGTCACATTGACCATCTTGTTTTCCGTTTTGCGCGATCTGGAAACCGATCCGGTCCGCGCTGAGCGTCTGCACTGGCTGGTTGCGGTGGATCAGTGGCCTGCGCAGGGGGAGGGTCAGGATCTTCTGACCATCCAGGCTTTGCCAGCGAAGTTGTTCGCCAGCATCGTGCAGCGCCGGGGTTCGACGGAGCTTGATCCCGACGTGCCGCGGGAGGCTCTGTCGGAAAGTGAACGCAACATCGTCGACAATCGGGACAGCATTCGCTCGGAGTTGTTGGCGCCCGGCATGACGGACGAGATCCGGCGCGGGCTTGCGGACTATATTTTGGAGAGTTGCCGGCTGGTGACAATCACCGTCGACAATGCCGATCTCGCCTGGGACATGCTGAATACCGAGCAGAATACCCGTCTCGCGTTCAGTCATGCGGACGAGGCCAAGTCTCTTATTCTCTCCGCCATGCCAGCTGAGGCGCACGTGACGGCTGCAGGACTTTGGGAGAGCTGCGAAAGCATGCTGACCCCTGAAGATATGTTTCGTCTTCTGTCGCATGTCCGCGCGATGGCGTGGCGGGGGAAATCACAGTCCGCGCGGCCGGTGGAAATGGAGATCGTCGAGCGGTTCGGTATCGCCAACGACGGTTTGACGTTTATGGTCGATCATCTCGTGCCGCATGCCCGGCGGCTGAAGGATCTTCGCCACGGCCATGTGGGTCGTGACGACGGCGAGCGGATGTCGATTGCCCGATCGGTGGATTTTATGACGTGGATCGACGCGCACACCTGGGTGCCGCCGTTTCTGCTGTGGCTCAAGGTGCATGGGGCGGGCGCAGCACACACCGTTGAATTCACGCGCCGTCTCGATTGTCTGGTGTGGATGTCGAAGATTGCGGGTGTCGATCCCGGCGTGCAGGAAACGCGGCTGCTCCGGCTCATGGACGAGATCGAGACGGGGTGTCAGCCGAACGCGATGTCACGGCTCCATATCGAGTCCAAGTTGCGTGCTGAAGCGATAACCAATCTTCGGAGCCCGAATTTGGCCGGCAAACACTATGCGGGCAGCCTTTTGCGCCGGATTAGTGCCAACATGGGTTCCGACCCGGGCCCCATCCTGCGCGACGAAGTGACGATCGAGCATATCCTGCCGCGAAATCCGCACGGGTGCAAAGCGTGGCTCGTGCTCTTCCGCAATCCTGATGGCTGCAAGGCGCACCATCAAAGGCTTGGCAACGTGGTATTGCTGTCGGGCCGCGATAATCAGAGGGCCGGTACGCTGTCGTGGGAGGAGAAGCGCGAGATCCTCGTGAGTTCGCCGTTTCTGCTGGCACAGAATGCGGCGACGGAAACAGTTTGGACAGCGCAGACCATTGCGCGGCGGACGGATGCGCTGATCAATCTGCTGTTGACAGGTTTTGATCAGCCGGTGCTGGCCAAAGGCGAGTAGCAGCGGCGCGTTCTCACGCGGCCTGCCCCGCTTTTCCGGCGATCGCCTTGGCGATCAATGCGCGTGTTTCGTCGATGCCGTAGAGGGCGATGAACGAGCCGAAGCGCGGTCCTTTGCTCTCGCCCAGCAGCACTTCGTAGATGGCGGCGAACCAGGCGTTGGAGACGCCGGGGCGCTCGGGCGTTGCGCCTTTTGCGTTGAGATCCTGATAGCGGGGGATCGATCGGCCGATGTCGTAGACGATGCCTTGCAGCTGCTCAGCAGTCGCGCTGGGAGGTGTGTTGGCCAAGGTGTCCGAGAGCGCCTGCAGGGCGTCGCGTTCGACGTCGTCGGGGGCGCGGTAGGATTTCTTGGCGAATTCGAAGTCGCGGTAGTAGCGCACAGCGTAGCCCGCCAGCGTGTCGAGCAATGGGTATTTTTCCGGCGTTGCGTCGTCCATGTGGCGGCGAATGTAGCCCCATAGGACATCTTTGTTTTCGGCATTCGAGGCGGCGACGAGATTGCGCAGAAGTGCGAATGAAATCGGGCTCGACTGGGCTGGCGGGGTGCCGGCATGGATATGCCACACGGGGTTGTCGAGCTGTGCCTTGGGGTCCTGGCCGGGATAGGCGCCGAGGAACTGAAGGTAGTCGTCGACGGCGCGCGGGATCACGTCGAAATGCATTTTCTTGGCGGACTTCGGCTTTTGGAACATGAACAGCGCTAGACTTTCCGGTGTGGCGTAGGTCAGCCACTCATCGATGGTGAGGCCGTTGCCCTTCGACTTGGAAATCTTTTCGCCCTTCTCGTCGAGGAACAGTTCGTAGACGAAATGTTCGGGCGGAGTGCCGCCGAGAACCTTGCAGATGCCGTCGTAGATGGGGGTGTTGGACATGTGGTCCTTGCCGTACATCTCGAAGTCGACGCCGAGGGCGGCCCAGCGGGCGCCGAAATCCGGCTTCCATTGCAGCTTCACACGGCCGCCGGTGACGGGGAGCGTGGTGTCTTCACCGTCCTCGTCGGCGAAGGTGATGGTGCCGGCGTTGGCGTTGACGTCCTTCATCGGCACGTAGAGTACGCGGCCGGTCTTGGGCGATATTGGCAGGAAGCAACTGTAGGTGGCCTGACGCTCCTCGCCGAGGGTGGGGAGCATGATCTCCATGATCTGCTGGTAGCGTTCGGCGGCGCGGAGGAGGATCTCGTCAAACTTGCCGGAGGTGTAATAGTCGGTGGCGCTGGCGAACTCGTATTCAAAACCGAAGGTGTCGAGGAAACGGCGCAGCATCGCATTGTTGTGATGGCCAAAGCTCTCGTATTGGCCGAAGGGGTCTGGGACGCGCGTCAGCGGTTTGTGGAGGTTTTCGCGCAGCATCGCTTGGTTGGGCACGTTGTCGGGCACTTTGCGCATGCCGTCCATGTCGTCGGAGAAGCAGAGAAGGCGCGTTTTGACCTTGCCCTCGGTCAGCGTCTCGAAGGCGCGGCGGACCATGCTCGTGCGGGCCACTTCGCCGAAGGTGCCGATGTGAGGCAGGCCCGATGGGCCGTAGCCCGTCTCAAAGAGGACGGTCTTGTCCATGCCGCCCTTCACCTTCTTCAGGCGATCGACGAGGCGGCGGGCTTCTTCGAACGGCCAGACGCGGACGTCGGCTACGACTTCGAGCTGGGCAGGCGTGACGTGGAAGGACATGTGACGATTGTGCCCGGTGCTTGGCCGGGTCTCCGGTGTCTGGCTTAGGTTTGATTGCGGACGGATGACGCCCGCGACAGGCCGGGCAACGTAGGTGGGCCGCGTCGGCAGGTCAATTCACGCGCCGGACGTTCATCGCTTTTCCATTCGGGCCTCCAGACTGGGACTGGAGGCAACTATATTGCTGCACAACCGGCGGTGTGGCGGGTGGCCGTATCCGGCGCCCCAGAACCGATTAAATCACGGTAACGTCTAACTAATTTTGGGAACGGCGGGCATAAAGTTCGCTACGAAGAGCGGGTTGGACCGCACGTTCGCCGAGGCCGCACGCGGTCGTTGACCGAGGTGTGGGCGCGGGCTGGCCCCGCACGAGCTGATTTTTGGGGGAGGGTTGGAGCTTGTGGATCGTTCGCTATGCCCTGGCGCACCGGCACAGCATCGGCGTGCTCGCCATTCTTCTGTTGCTGACGGGCACCTTGTCGGCGCAGCGCATGTCGACGGACATTTTGCCGGCAGTGAAGATCCCGGCCATCAATCTCATCTGGACCTATCAAGGTCTCAATGCGCCGGAAATGGCATCGAAGATTTCGACGTTCGGCGAAATCGCAATCCTGAATAACGTCGACAATATTCGCGATGTCCGGTCGGAAACGCTGACGGGTGTGGCGATCATTCGGGTGACGTTTCAGCCCGGTACAGATGTGACCGCGGCGTTCGCGCAGATTACTTCGGTTAGTCAGACGATCTTGCGGAGGATGCCGCCGGGCACGTCGCCGCCGCTGATTGTACCGTTCGTGCCGTCGAGCGTGCCGGTGCTGCAGCTCGTACTTGCGTCCGACACACTGAATTCCGCTGCGTTGTTTGACTATGGCCGGCTGCAGTTGCGATCGCAGATCCAGTCGATTCCAGGGTTGCGGCTGACGCTGCCTTATGGCGGTGCGTCGCGGCAAGTGATGATCGACTTGAGACCTGAAGCGCTGCAAGCCTATGGCGTTTCGGCTGACGAAGTCGCGCGAGCGGTCAACACACAGAATCTCACGCTGCCGACAGGTCTACTCCGCGTCGATAGCCGCGAAATCGTGGTGACCACGAATGCAAGCCCGGAGCAGGTGTCGCAGTTCGCGGATCTGCCGTTGCGATCGGTCGAGGGGCGGGTGGTGCGCGTCGGCGATGTGGCGAGTGTTCGCGACGGTGCCGCCATTCAGACCAACATCGCGCGGCTGGACGGCCAGAATGCCGTGATTGTGGCCATCCTTAAATTGGGGGATGCGTCGACGGTCGATATTGTGCGGCAGGTGAAAGAAAAGTTGCCGGAGTTGCGCGCATCGGCCCCGCCAGGAATTACGATTGAGCCCGTGTTCGATCAATCGGTGTTTGTGGAGAATGCTGTCAACAATGTTTTGAAGGAAGGCGTTATCGTCGGCTGTCTGGTGGCCTTCGTGGTCCTCGTGTTTCTGGGAAGTTGGCGGTCGTCTTTGATCGTCCTGACCTCGATCCCTTTAGCGCTGCTGGCGTCTGTAGCGGGTTTGGCGCTGACGGGGCAGACGTTCAATCTGATGACACTCGGTGGATTGATGTTGGCGATCGGGATCCTGGTCGATAACGCACTTGTCGAGATCGAGAACATCAATCGCAATCTTGAAAATGGAATGCCGTTGCAGGCGGCGATTTTGAAGAGTGCGGAGGAAGTGGCGTTCCCGGAGTTTGTGTCGACGTTGGCGATTTGCATCGTGTTCTCGCCGCTGTTCCTGCTGACGGGGACTGCGGCATTCATTTTCATTCCGCTCGGGCTTTCGGTCGTGTTTGCGATGGCAGCGTCGTACATCCTTTCGCGGACGCTGGTCCCGTCACTCGCGTCACTGATGTTGACGGAACACGACCCTGACGATCATCCGCGCGGTGTGTTTGCCGGAGTGTCGGGTGCCGTTGGCCGCGCGCTCGGGGCCATTGAACACCTGCTGGTTGCGATCTTGCGGCTTTTCATCCGGTTTAAAATTCTGCCTGTGGCGGGTCTGGCGGCAGCGCTTTGTGTCGGTGGCTATGCGGCTTTGAACGTCGGGCGGGAGTTTTTTCCGCAGGCGGACGCCGGCATGATCCGCGTTTATTTGCGCGCGGAGCCGGGGACAAGGCTGGAACAGACCGCGACTGTCTTTGCTGATGTGCAGCGGGCGATGCGCGAGATCATTCCCGATGACGACATCGCCTTCATTACGGAAAACATCGGTGCGCCTGAGGCCATCAATCTTGCTTGGGTGCAGAGTGGGGTCATCGGGTCGTTCGATGGTGAGGTTCTTGTCCAGTTGAAGGGGGGATTGGGGCGAACATCGGCGCATACGGATGCCATTCGCCGACTGCTGCGCGAGCGGTTCCCTCAACTCAGCTTTTACTTTGTTCCCGCAGATGCCACGTCGCAGACGTTGGCTGGTAGCGCGCAGGCTGACTTCGAGGTGCGCGTGATTGGCCGCGATGCGGGGGGGAATGCGGAAATCGCGCGTGATCTGGCGGAGGCGATCAAGAAGATACCGGGTGCTGCGGATGTGGTGACACGGCAAGTACGCAATCTCCCAGCATATAATCTTGAGATTGATCGCGTGCGGGCCTTGCAGTTCGGCGTAACACCCCAGGATGCCGCGAGTGCTGTCTTATCGGCCTTGGGAGTTGGCGGAACAGTCTCACCGAATTTCTGGGCCGATCCTGCCATTTCAGCGTCTTATAGCGTGCAGATTGTGGCCCCGCCGGTGCAGTTGAAAACGACAGAACAGCTGCTCAACATGCCGGTGCAGCCGGCGTCGGGCGGGCCGGCGATACCGCTGCGGTCAATCGCGTCTCTGCAGATCAAGCAGCTGCCGGCGAATATCGATCGCTTTATGCTGCAGCCGACGACCACCATCCTTGCGAATGCGGCGGGGCGCGATATCGGCGGTGTCTATCGTGATCTCGAGCAGGCTATTGCAGCCGTGAAGCCGCGGCTGAAGCCCGGCAATCGGATCGACGTTGGTGGACAGGCGCAATCGATGGAGCAGGCCTATGGCGAGATGTTTGGTGGGATCGCGTTGGCGGCTGTGCTGGTCTATTTGATTATGGTCGTGAACTTCCAATCGTGGGTGATGCCGTTGATTGCGTTGGGCACGCAGCCGGTTGCCATTGCGGGTGCTTTCTTCGCACTTTGGATCACAGGCACGCCGCTGTCAGTCCCGGCTCTGACCGGTCTGATCATGGTGATCGGCGTGGCATCCGCGAATAGTGTGTTGGTGACCAGTTTTGCGCGCGACCGCTTTCTCGCCGGTGTCGATCCGGTTGCGGCGGCGATTCAAGCGGCGGAGACGCGGCTTCGGCCTGTGATCATGACTGCGATTGCCATGATTGTGGGGATCATTCCTCTGGCGCTTGGCCTGGGTGATGGTGGTGAGCAAAATGCTCCGTTGGGGCGGGCGGTTATCGGCGGACTTTTCTTTGGCACCGTGGCGACGCTGACGTTTGTGCCTGTGCTGTTCGCGTTGCTGGTCAAGCGGCGTTCGAAGATAATTTCTGGCGGCGGTGAGGTGCAACGGGCATCTTCACATCTGGTTCTTGACGGTGTGGGACCGAAATGACGATGGCAACAGCGCTGGTGAAAGTTATGGGACTAGTGGGTGTCGCGGTTGGTGCGATTGCTGCCGATCGCCATTTTGATATTGCCGCTTCGCTGGCTGGCGCGCTGACGCCGGGAACGAAAGCCACTGCCAATGATGCCAAACCGGCGGTTGCCGCGCTCCGTTCGGTGAGGGTGGTGGCGCCAAAGGCTGCAGCCGGTCGGTTCGGGCTCACGCTCTCTGGGCGGACGGCGCCCATCGAACAGGCGCGTCTGTCGGGCCGGGCCACCGGCGTGGTTGCGGAGCGACGCGGCGAAATTGGTGATCGGGTGAAAGCGGGGGATGTCCTTGTCATTATTGATGCGCCCGAAATTCGGCAGCAGCTCGATCGGGCGAAGGCCGCAGTCGAACAAGTGCAGGCTCGGCTGGTGCTTGCGGAACTCACGTTAGACCGGGCGCAGGAGCTTGTGCCGAAGAAGTTTCTGCCCGAACAGGCCCGCGACGATCGCGAGGCGAATGTGGCGATTGCAAAGGCGGACCTCGCTGCTGCGCGGGCCGAAGTGCGGCGACTGGAAGAGGTGCAGGGTTTTCAGACGATCCGGGCGCCGTTCGACGGCGTGATCATCGATCGGCAGGTGGAGCGCGGCGATCGCGTGACGGGGGACTTCGGCGGGGCTGGGACCTACTTCTACAACATTGCCCGACTGGAGAAGCTGCGGGTTGAAATCGATGTGCCGCAGTCGTTCGCTTTAAAGGTGACGGAGGGGACGCCGGCGAAGTTTACGTTCGCTGAACTACCTGATCGGAAGTTCGATGCGAAGGTGGTGCGGACGTCGCGGTCTATCGATCAGACGTCGGGGACGATGCGCGCCGAACTCGTCATGGAAAATACCGATTTCGCCTTGCCGGCAGGTCTTTCTGGGCAGGTCGTGCTTGACGTTGCACGCGACGTGCCGTGCGTGCTCGTGCCGGGCAACGCGCTTGTGGTACGGCAGGGCGAGCAGTTTGCAGCGGTCGTTGATGCTGAGGAGAAAATTGCGTTTCGAAAGGTGGGTGTTGGGCGCGATCTGGGTGCGGAGGCCGAAGTGTGTTCGGGGCTGACGATGGATGATCGCGTCGTTCTCTCACCGAATGCCTTGCTCAAGCCCGGTGACACGGTCGAGGTCGTCAAGCCGGTAAGCTAGGCCGTTTTTGATTTGGTGCTGTCGTCGCGGCTTCAGCCGGCAGCTCACATTACGAGTTGGGCAGCGTTGTCAGCATAGCGCACCACGTGCGTCATCGTCGATGATGATAGAAACTGATCTGCAGCCGATAGTTGATCGGCCAGGGATTCTGATAGGGCGAATACGTCGCTGTTGGGTTCGCAATCGAGAAGCGTCATGGCGCAGGCTTGAATCGCGGGACACGCCTTGTGTTGGTGCGCGGCGATGACGGCCATAGCGACGCACTCATCCCGGCAGAAGCAGCGGCTATTTGGGGGCAGGACGCGAAGGTCGCGGCGGGAGCGTTCACTGAGGAGGCGGACCCACTGCGAGAAGTCGCGGCAGATGTTGCGCGCGGCGTCGCGGCCGATTTTTTCTTCAGCCAGATCGAATGCGCGTTCCCAATGGACGAGTTCGCCGGTTCGCAGTCCGGTGAGCCAGAAGCGAAACCCTTTGCCGATGAAAATGTCTGCGGGGCCGTGCAGATACTGACTCTGCCGGGATGGACGGCGGCTGAGGGAGACGGCAGACCGGAGTGAGTGGGCGTCTTTCAAGAGCGTATCTCCAAGCGGAGAGGTTCAAGGCCTCAACATGGAACACTGGTGTTCGGCGCCAGTCTTTCGACAAAGCAATCGAATGGCCCCTGCTGTCAAGATGACAACGGTGGACTGGGTCCGATGTTCGGCTGGGTTGGCGTCGTCTACTTTGGAACGCCTCTAGGTTTGGGTGCAGAGGCACGCTGCGTGCGAACGAGATGTGGACGACTTGCAGCCTTGCTGCGCGCCGATCGTGTCTTGGCTTTCGACGGCTTCGCGGCGACCCCGGCGATGCGGGCGCCGCTCTTATTGCGCACCATATCGGCCAATGTGTGCTGATTCAAAACAGAGACAAACGCTTCGAGTGCGTCATCGAAGAGGTGATTGAAATCGCGCCCGCCGGACTGACGAGCGTCTTCAATCGTCATGCGCTCCAGGGTGAGGACCACGTCGCCGATGCGGATATCTGCGGGGTTTTGGGCGAGTGTCATGCCGCCGTGAGGTCCGCGCACCGCCTTAACATAACCGCCACGGGACAGCAGATGGACGATCTTTGACGTGTTTTGTTCGGTCAGGTCGAGCTCTCGCGCGACGGCTGCGCCCTTGATCAAGTCTTTGCCTGACCTGGCCGTCGCAATCAGAATTTGCAGCGCGTTATGGGTCGTTTTGCTGATGCGCATGGTGCAAAGCTGCTTTTGGAAATGTTCTAGACTGCAGCCTGAGTAACACATAGCAGCGCGTCTGGGCAAAAAAGACCTTGAATTTCGCTGGGCTGTTGGCTGGAGCAGAGGACAGCCGAGGGCGTGTGACCGCTGCCGCGCGAGAAATGTATCAATTTTATCACAAAGAACGGAGGGGACAGCGAGCGTGGCGATCCCGCGCCACGCTCGCTGCTGGTTTCAGTTGGTGAAGCGCAGGCCGACGTAGGCGCCAAGTCCCGTGCCGAGGAAGCCATCTGGATTCTGATATTCGCGGTCGAAGAGATTATCGATGCGTCCGAAGAGGTTCATGTTGTCGTTGAGCTTGTAGTCCGCCGCCATGTTGACCAGCGTGTGACTCGGCAGCACGAGGTTGCCGAATGTCACGCGGTCGACATCGAGGGCTTCGCCCACGTAGAGAACTGAGCCGGACAACAGCAGTTTGTCGGTCGGCGTCCATCCAGCCGTGAAAGAGGCTTTGTCGCGCGGACGCCGCAGGAGTTCCGCGCCGGTCAGTTCGTTGGTTGCTTCCGTGTAGGTGTAGTCGGCGCGCAGGCGAATATCGTCGGTGACATCGGCTGATGCGAAAACTTCAACGCCTTCGCTTTTGGCTCGGCCGACGTTCACAACGGTCGAGTTAAATGTGACGGGGTCGAAGCTGAATTCGATAAGGTTGGTGATGTCGTTGTTGAAGTAGGTCGCACCGAATTGGGCACGACCGTTGAAAAGGGCCTGTTCAAAGCCCGCGTCCCAACCGGTGCTTTCTTCGGGCTGGAGATTTGGATTGCCGAAGAAGAAAAAGGCCGGGAAGTCCTCGAAGCGCTGGCTTAGGGTCGGCGCTTTGAATGCGGTGCCGATTGATGCTTTAAATTTGGTACCTGTTGATGGAACGGAATAGGTTGGAGCGATGCGCCAAGTTTCGTGACCGCCGAAGTTCTCGTTGTCGTCATACCGGATGTTAGCGGCCAGGAAGGCGTTTTTGAAGACTTCTGACTGCAATTGGGCAAAGCCGGCGCTGTTGTATTCTTCGGCGACGAGTGATGCGGTCTTGAGGCTCTCGGACTGATGTTCTGCGCCAACAATGACGTCAGTGCCGGGGGCGATTGTGATCACGCTCCGCCAGTCGTATTTTATGCGTTCGCCGTCGTTAAAGCTGGGTGCGGACGGAACACTCAGGTTTGCGATATCTTTGGTGCTCAGATCGGAGTAGTTGACCCCGAAGTAGCTTGTGACCGCGTCATCGAATCCGCGCCAAACGGCTTCGCCGCGAGTGTAGAGTTGTTCGAACGCAGATTGGGATTGGAAAGCGTTGGGTGTTGCGCCGCCTGTGAAATCGAGTTCAGCATCTGTGTAGCGTGCGACAAAGTTTAGACTGACATCGTTCGTGACATCGACACCCAGTTTCGTCGAGTAGGTCCAATTTTCATAGGCGTTGTCGAAGCGTTGACGGCCGGGCGGGAGGATTTCAAGGGGCGTAATTGGCGTTTCATCGGCTTTGAAATGCTGAACGTTGAAGGCATAGTTGATTGGTCCACTTGAGCCGCGAACACCAGCCGATTGGTTGAAGGTGCCGAACGAGCCGCCTTCGACTGTTGCGGTGACTTTCGGTGGGCCTTCACCCTTCTTGGTATAGATGACGATCACGCCACCGAGCGCGTCGGCGCCGTAGAGGCCGCTTTGTGGACCGCGCAGGACTTCGACACGCTCAATATCTCCGGTGAGCATCTGGCCGAAGTCGAACGAGCGGTTGGCGTTGCTCGGATCGCTTACGTCGATACCGTCGATTAGCACTTTGACGTGGTTCGAGTTCGTACCGCGCATGAAGACCGATGTCTGGCCGCCGGGACCGTTCGTTTGAACGACGTTTAGGCCGGGTACGCTTTTGAGCACATCGGGCAGCGTGCGCTGCTGTCGAGCCGCGATTTCCTTTGAAGTAATGACGGTGACAGAGCTAGCGATCTGATCGACCGGTGTCGTCTCACCGGTGGGAGAGATGGCGACTTCCGATTTGTCGGTATCGCGGGCGTCGCCGGCTGGTTCGCTTGCCGAATTCACCGGCGTTGAACTTTGCTGGGCGGCCGCTGGTGCCTTTTTGGGTTTGCGAACGGGCTTGTTCGTTGCTGGCTCTTCTTGGCCAACCGTGACTTCAGGCAGTTCGATCGTTGGCGCGGCTGAGACCTGGGCGTGAGCATGCGTCAGAGGCAGCGTCATAGGACTTATTGCCATCGCGGAGATCGCGATGGACTTTGCGTGTTTGCGCAGCATTTATTTCCCCCGTCGTCGGACAATGAGGGTGGGATGTCCGGCGGAGGCGGTGCAGGTCCGTTTAACTCGCTGGCGCACGCGTCAGCAATCGCGGCGCTGAGTGCGTCGCGGTCAAAAACGAGACGTTCGTGTGCAATGGACGGGAACCGTTCATCGCAACGACCTGCATGCCTCCGATGGGTTTTCCCACCGATTGACACATCAGCCGCCGCTACGACTTCACGCTCTTCCGCGCCCCACGCACGGGAGATGGGCAGCTTGTGAAGGCAGGTCTCCTGACTCGCGGCTCGAGCGTTCCTTTCAGCCTTCCCGAGATCTCGATGTGAGACGTCAGTGGCATACGTGAAAAGAACTTGCCGCATACAGTTGCGGGGGCAGTCCCGGCATTGGCGTGTGAACGCCGCACCGTGTTCCCATTTTCACCACACGCGCAGATTTGCCCGCGTGGAACCGTCACAAAGACATTCGAGCATGCAGTGCTCACGAGAGTCAATGCGGATTTGCGTTCGAGTAACGCCGGTCGTCATCGGGGCGCAAATTCGTCACAGTGGAAGACGCCGTGTGTATTAGGGTCCGCAGGATGCAGCTGGTTAATGCGATCTCAAAGGCGATTGGGCGGATTTGGCGCTGCGCGGGGAGCTTTGTTGCTCCAATAGATTAGGCTGCGAAGCATGCTCCGTTGACAAGGCTGTGGGGATGCGTTGTGTTCGCTGCAATGCCGGCGTTCGAGCACGCGAGTGATTGGACAGGGAACGCGGTGCGGCGCTCATTGGGTGCCAAAACCGAGGCTGACCCCGCAACTGTAAGCGGCAAGCTCCTTCCAACGTAGCCACTGAGATGCGGTCACTGCACCGCGGATTGGGAAGGCGGAGGGGAGCGCCAGAGCCGCGAGCCAGGAGACCAGCCGGTATTGTCGCCCACTCGTTCTGCGGGGAAGCGGAATGGAGCGGTCACCCGTGGTGGCGACGAGACGATTGCTGCGTGTCGCGGGCCGGGATTGATCTCGTTTTCGATTGTTTGTTGGTGACATTTTGGTGCTCTGGATTGCGGGTCCAAAATTCTGTGGGCCGCATGTGAGCGCCAAGTTCTGCCAGTGAACTGGGAAATGTTTTATCAGACTTCGCGGTGCGGCGGCGCTGTCCTTGTACAGGCTCTCGACGAGGAACGTTGCTCATGGTCTCCGCAGTCTATCACCGTCTTCGTGCGGTGCTTTTGCTACTTGCCTCAAGCGTGCCGGTTGCCGCCGAGCCGCCGCAGCGCATTGTATCGCTCAACCTCTGCACCGATCAGATGCTGATGCTGCTCGTCGAGCCGGCGCGTATTGCTTCGGTGTCGTTTTTGGCGCAACAGGCCGACTCTTCGGTGATGTATAAAGAGGCTGCGGCGCTGAAACCGAACTATGGAGGGGCTGAGGAAGTCTTCGTGCTCCACCCGGACCTCGTTTTGGCCGGGACGTATACGGCGCGTGCGACGGTGTCTATTCTTGAGCGCTTGGGGCAGCGTGTCGAGCAATTCGAACCGGCCACGACATTGGCGGATATTCGCGCTCAGCTTCTGCGTCTCGGCGATCTGGTGGAGGAGCGACCGAGAGCCGAGGCTTTGGTCGCGGCATTTGATGATCAAGTGCAGCAGTTGGACAAACCGCAGCACCGTCCGCTGGCGGCGTTCTATTTCGCGAATTCTTACACGACGGGACGCGGTACGCTGCCGAGTGCTGTTCTGGAGGCGGCTGGTTTGCGCAATCTTGGTTCGGAACTCGGGCTGGAGCAGACCGCGGCTCTGCCGCTGGAAGTGTTGTTGACGGCCAAACCGGATCTGGTCGTGAAGGGGCGGACTTATGACCGCCCAGCTTTGGCGCAGGAGATCTTCGTTCACCCGGCGCTCGCGTATCTGGATGCGCGGAGTGAAGAGGCGGTGGTGCCTGACACGTACATGGTGTGTGGCACGCCCCATGTCCTCAGGGCAGTGGAGCGGCTGGTTGACATACGCCGGGGGTTGGCACCTGCGGTTCCGCAGCCTGTTGCAACGCGCTTTCACAGCGGCGCGATGACCGTTCGATGACCGAGCGCGCCCGCTTTCTGCTGCTGATGACCATGTTGACGGTTCTCGTCGGCGTTCTCTTCGTCGCCTCGCTGCTGATTGGGCCGGCGGGGCTCGGTGTGTCGGCTTCGCTTTCCGCGCTCTTTGCGGCGGATGGGGATGTTGTCGCGATCGTCATGCAGGAAATTCGATTGCCGCGCGCTATTCTTGGCGCCGCGATCGGAGCCACGCTGGGGCTTTCGGGCGCGGCGATGCAGGGCTATCTGCGCAATCCGCTGGCGGAGCCGGGGCTGCTCGGCATCAGTGCCTCGGCGTCGCTCGGGGCGGTATTGGCCATATATACCGGCGTCTCGTCGGTCTTTTCGTTGGCGCTCCCATTGATGGCGCTGGGTGGCGCGCTTTTCGCCGTGGTCGTCGTCCGCTTGCTCGCGGGACAAAATGCAACGCCACTTTCGCTCATCCTGGCTGGGGTCGCGGTTTCGAGCCTTGCCGGGGCATTGACGTCATTGGTTCTCAATTTGTCGCCCAATCCGTTCGCGGCGCTTGAAATCGTGTTCTGGATGCTGGGGTCGCTCAAGGATCGGTCGATGACGCATGTCTGGCTGTCGCTGCCATTCATGGTGGTGGGCTGGGTGATGCTGGCGCATGTGGCGCGCGCGCTCGATGCCTTGACGCTGGGCGAGGCGACGGCGGCCAGTTTGGGATTCCGGTTGAACCGGGTGCAGGCGCTGGTGGTTCTCGGGACGGCAGCGAGCGTGGGGGCAGCGACGGCTGTTGCGGGGGCGATCGGATTTATCGGCCTCATCGTGCCGCATGTGCTCAGGCCTTTGGTGGGGTCGCATCCGAGCCGCCTCTTGGGGGCCAGCGCACTCGGGGGGGCCGCCGTCCTGCTCGCTGCCGACATTGCCGTGCGGGTGATTGCGCCGGACCGTGACTTGAAGCTCGGTGTGTTGACGGCGCTCGTCGGCGCGCCCTTCTTCCTGTGGCTTATCTTCAAGACGCGGCGGGAGATGATATGACAGGTGTGGCCGCTCCGTTGTTTGAGGTCTCGGGCCTGTCGGTCGCGCTTGGCGGCCGGGATGTGATCGACACTTTGTCGTACACTTTGGAGGCTGGCACCGTCGTCGGGCTGATCGGGCCGAATGGCTCGGGCAAGTCGACACTTCTGAAAGCGGCTCTGAGCTTGCTGCCCTATCGCGGGTCCATCCGGTATTCGGGCCAGGATCTTGCCGGGATAACTGCGACGGCGCGAGCCAAATGCTTGGCGTACCTGCCGCAAGATGGCGAGGTGATCTGGCCGATCGCGGTAGAAGACGTCGTGATGCTTGGGCGAGCGCCGCATCGCTCGGGGTTGGCGCCGCCGTCTCAGGCCGACGTTACGGCGGTGGAGTCAGCGCTGGCGGCGATGGATCTTATGGAGGTTCGCCGGAGGTCGGCGCGCATGTTATCGGGTGGGGAGCGCTCGCGGGTGCTCATGGCGCGGGCCTTGGCGCAGCAAACGCCATTGCTGCTTGCTGATGAACCGACGACCGGATTGGACCCCGCGCATCAGATCGCGTTGATGGAGACATTTCGGGGGATGGCGCGGGACGGGAAAACCGTTCTTGCGTCGCTGCACGATCTCGGGCTCGCTGCGCAATGGTGCGACCGGCTCTTGTTGCTCCATCAAGGGCGCATCGTTCTGGCTGGCACAGCACAGGATGTTCTGACGCCTAAGGCGTTGGAGCAGGTGTACGGCGTTGAAGCTTATTTTGGGGAGAGCCGGGCGGGGCGCGTGGTGGTTCCGATTGCGCGGATTTGAGGTCAGGGCGCGGCTGCGCATTGCTGCGTGATGTCCTCAGTGCTGGTCAGGAGAGGTGACCAGCGGCCCGTTTGGAATGGGCCGTTGGTCTCGGCGTGCGCTGAGCCACGCGGTGTCGGCTATCGTTGAGGTCGGACGACCGCGTCGATCTCGATGGCGATTTCGTCGCCGACCATGTCGGCGTAGGAGTTCATGTTGAAGGCACTGCGAGAGATTGTGGTTTTGGCCACGAATTTTTTGCTGCCGGCGCTGAATTTTAGGGCTGGGTCTTCGTGCGGGGTGAGCGTGACGGCGAGCGTGACGGGCTTTGTCACTCCATTGACTGTGATGTCGCCCGTGATCTCGGCGGTGTTCTCAGCCGTCGTTTTGACCGACCGGCTGCGAAATGTGAGTTCAGGGGCGGCCTTGACGTTGAAAAAATTCGCGCCCTTCAATTCGTCATCGACAATGGGTTGGCCCGTTTCAACGCTTGCTGTTGCGACCTTCGCGTAGACTTTGCTGCTTTCCGGTGTGCGTTCGTCATATTGGAGGGAGCCTTCGACGCGGCTGAAGCGGCCGCGTTGCGTCAATAGCCCCATCATGTAGGAGAAGCGAACTTCGGTTTTTCTGGGGTTGAAGATATAGCTCTCGGCTTTGGCCATTGGTGCAGACACGATGGCCGGGATTGCGGCGGCAAGAATGACGGTCATGAGATGAGCATTTCGCATATTGTGTCCCTCGAACAGTTGGTGTTCGTGGCGCATAGTGCGCGATGTTTGCCCCGTGCCGTTTTGTACGATCATGGTTTGGCAGAAATGCAGCGGTGGCCGTCAATGTCTGGCCGGAATTTTCCGTCAGTTGAGCTGAGATGCCAAATTCTTGCGAGATTGCGGAGTGAGACACGCGTTCTATGGTGATAAGAGATACACGTGAGCGGTATGGGGCAGTTTCGCGTGTGCTCCATTGGAGCATGGCGCTGGCTGTTTTTGCGCTCTTTGGGCTTGGGTGGTGGATGGTCGGGCTCGACTACTACAGTCCGTATTACAGAAGTGCACCGGATCTGCATCGGAGCGTGGGATTGCTGGTTCTCTTCGTGTTGGGTTTGCGGATCGCGTGGCGCTTAGTCAACGTGAAGCCGGACGGCGATGATCTGACGCCCACCGAGCGCCGTGCGTCGCGGATCGTTCATGTGGCGTTTTATCCGCTGCTGGTTATTCTCATGGTGAGCGGCTATTTCATCTCCACGGCGGACGGTCGTGCGATCGACGTTTTCGGATGGTTCAGTGTGCCGGCGTTGGTTGTCGCGCCGCGACTTGAGGATGCCGCGGGGTTGGTGCACGAATGGACCGCCTATGCTGTGATGGCGCTGGCGGGTCTTCATTCGGCTGCTGCCTTGAAGCATCGGTTCTGGGATAGCGGTGCGACTCACCGCCGGATGTGGTGATGGCGTGTTACTCGATCTACTTTGCGAAGGGATATACTCACATGATCGCTCGAATGGTCAGCCTCGGATTGGCTGCTCTTGTTGCCGCTTCTCCACCGGTGAGTGCGGCTGACTACGATATCGATACCAAGGGAGCGCACGCCTCGATCAATTTTAGAATTCCGCACCTTGGCTTCAGTTGGCTCGTCGGACGCTTCGATACATTCTCAGGAACTTTCAGCTACGACGAAAAGAACCCCTCCGCCGCTAAGGTTGCCGTCGAAATCGATGCGGCAAGTATCAATTCAAATCACGCCGAGCGGGACAAGCACCTGCGCGCCGTGGACTTTCTTGATGTCGCGCAATTTCCAAAGGCGACCTTCGTCAGCACATCGGTGACGCCGGATGGGGCGGGAAAAGCAAAGATCGTCGGCGATTTTACGCTGAGAGGTGTGACCAAGCCGATCACCATTGATGCGGTTTTCGTGGGTGGAGGCGACGATCCGTGGGGTGGATACCGGCAGGGCTTCGCCGGCAAGACCAAACTCGTTCTGGCCGATTTCGGCATCCTCAAAGAGCTTGGTCCGGCGTCGAAGGACGTTGAACTCGACCTCCACGTCGAGGGTATCCGCAAGTAGGGTGCGGCTCATTTTGGTCCGATGGGCGACTGGACATTTTCCGCCTGGGCTGATTTCACGGCAGCGAGAGCTGCCGTGATTTCAGTATCAGATGGGGCTAGGCGCAGAGCTGTTTCGTAGGCACGTGCGGCGTCATCGGTTTGGCCGGTGTTGAGATAGGACCAGCCGAGCATCTTCCAGCCTTTGACGTCATCGGGCTGCTGCTTGAGCCGCGCCACAAGTTTGCCGATCATCTGATCGACGCCGGGAAGGGCTTCGCCTGTTGCTGCCTTGCTGGATGCTTTCTCGTGCGGTGCGTCGATCGATGAGGCGTAGGACTGGAGCGCGGCAAGATCTTCGTCGGCATCGAAGGCGGTATGAGCGGGGGGGGTCGACGCGGCGGCGCTCTGCGCTGTTGCTGTGCCGGTGGCCACCTCGGGGATGGCTGCGAACGCTACAGCGGCGATTGCAGAGACCGCCGCGAGCACAATGCCGGAGGTGCGCGCGTCTGTCGTCACCCACCGTCGCGTCAGTGTCAGGAGTGGCCATTGTCCATTGAAACGTAGCCGCAAGAGAACAAGAATGGCCAGAAGCGAGCTGGCTGCTGTTCCTATGGCTAGAAGCGCAAAGCTCTGTGTCATTTTCAAACCTCCGAAACGCGACGCTGACATCGACAACGTCTATGGCGTGGGAATCTTCGTTTTCATGATGGGCGTCGATACCCCGTTCACGTGATATGCGTGGCAGAGGGTGCAGTCTTGACGGGCGGCGTTGGTGGCGTGGCAGGTCTGGCAGACCTCTTTCTTGACCGCACCGAAGTTCGAAGCGAAGATTTTTGGGTCGCCCTGCTCGTAGGTTTTGATGGGCGGAGTGTTTTTCTGCATTTCGTGGCACCCGCTACATCCCCGGTCTCCCATCAGCCCGAAGTGCGGCTCATGGGCGAAGCGGGTGAATTGTCCGGCTTTGCTCTTGGCAGAGAGTGGCGTGAAATTGACGGCGCGGCCCTGCCCGGCGATGTCATCCACGCTATGACATTTCGTGCAGGAGCCTTGCGCATCCTTTGCAATGAGCTGCTCGAACACCGCAGCTTCGGCGCCGGTCGCGCCCTTCGCTGCGACCGGACTGGTGAGCAGCAGCCATGAGGCGAGGAACTTATCCTTGTGACCCGCCGGCCGGTAGAAAATCGCGTGATCCTGCCGGTACCACCCTCCTGTGTCGGCCCAGGACTCGGCATCGAACGAATTGTCGACGGCGTTTTCGGTCTGTGCGGTGGTCTGATCTGGATTGCTGGCCGTCGTTGGGGCTGAGCTTGATGGAGGTGCGGCGGTTGCCGTCGCACTTGGTGGCGTGGCAGCGGGTTTTTCATCACTTGATGCTGGGTTTTCGGTCGCGGCAGGTGCTGCTGTTTTTTGCGGCGGGGCCCCTTTTTCCCGGGCTTTTATTTCGCGCAACTCGGCTTCAGTTGGCGCGAGCAATTCATCGGTTTGATTGGCTGGGTCGGAAGGCGATGCGGCGGTCGTAGGGCTCGTACCCGTGTCGCCGGACGGTGCGGCGTCCGATCCTGTTGCGTTGCTCGCGTTAGGCGCGGGCTCTTCTGGTGGCGCTGACGATTTAATTTTGGCGGACGGGGGTGGCGTTGCGCCTATCTCCTGATCGAGCTGTTCGATGGACCGCGGCGTTCCACTGGGCAACGGCCGGCGCGGCATCGCTGTGTCGCCGTCGCTAAAATTATTGCCGCCAGCCTGCGCAAATTGGAGGGGCCGCAGATGAGCCACCGCAGGTTGGGATCGCATGAAGGCGAGGACGGCGGATTTGTGGTTGACTGGGTGCGTGTTCCAGCCGCTGCGTTGACGTTCGCCGGTGTCTGGCCGTGCGGCGATTTCCTTCGCGAGGTTGGGCAGCCACTGCTGCTGCGCACTTGCGATGACGTCGCGTGGGAGGTTTGCCGTCAGGTCGGCGATCGTACCGGGGCTCAGTTTTGTGCTGCCCCCGATGGTCAGATTGGCGAGGATATCTGATGCCTTGCCGGACATCATGGCGTGGAAGAGTTTTTTGATTTCCCAGACGAGGCTCGTCACGGTTTTTATTTGTTCGTCATTTGCGGCAGATAGATCCTGTAGCGTTACGCCTTGCAGGCTTTGGATCAATGCCGCGCCGCTTGAGCTGCGCCCGATCATGACCTTCATGAAAGGCGTCAACGCGGCCTCGGAGTCTTCGGGCCATTCGCCGATCTGCGCCCCCTTCTTGCGGAGGGATTGTACGTCGATACCCGGCAGAGACAGAAAGGCAATGCCTTTTGGCCCGCTTGCCCGCTCTTTGCCGGTGATTTGGTCCAGGTGACAGGTGCTGCAGGTTTTCTCAAATGGAGCCACTGCCATGACGGTACGGCTGGCGCTGCTGTCGTGGCACGTCGAACAGGTTGCCGGAAGTGTCTTGCCGGGTTCCTTCTTTGCCAACTCCGGGTAGTGCTTTCCGAAGTGGCCTGCGTGGTCGAAGATGATGCGCGTTCGTCTCTTGAATGGATAGGATTCGAATACAGGATGCGCGCCGTCGAAGCTGTCAAACTTCACTGCGTGGCACGACCTGCACTGCTCATTGGAAATCTCCTTGAGATTGAAGTTGGCACCTTGGTGCTCCTGGTGGCATGTTGCGCACTGAAGGCCTGCCGCAACCATATCGTGCGTCGGGAAAGCAGCTTCCTGCGCCTGCGCGGACAGTGGTTGATACGTTTCAGCGGCGATCTTCACCAGCCGGGTAGTGCTTTGTTGCAGGATGGCAGGTGACGCGCCGTGGGCGTTGAACGCGGTGTCCGGCATCACATGACAGGTGAGGCAGGCTTTGCTGTCGTCATGCGGGTTGCTTGCGGCGAGACCGGCAACCCAACTGAACTTTCCGGTTCCGGCTCTCGCATGGCAACTGCTGCAGGATTCAATTGAACTGTGTGCGCTGGTCAAGGGACCGGGCATCAGAAATTGCGTTCCGGAAGATACGAGAAATATGGCCGTGAGGCAGCCGATGGTGAGAAGCGCCAGTTGCCGCGCAATGTGGTCGCGAGATGGTCCTGACGGCGGTTGCTTGACGGCTTTCGTCCGAGGGAGCGACGCCACATTCTTGAGACCGCGCATTACCACGCTCCGGATGCGTAGGCATACACGACAACGATGTGCAGCACGGACAGCACGATCAGCGCATAGGTGACCGGCACATGCACGTACAGCCATCCCTTGGTGAGGAGGAGGTAGACATGTGCAAAGTCGAGCCGGTCTTTCTCGATCACCAGATCCTTGATGGCGGCTAGTTTTTCCTGGCGGGGTGTATCGACAAAGCGCGATAGCGTATCGATTTCATTGAGTAGACGTTGTGCCGGGCTGCGCGAGCCAACGAGATGTGCTGTGAAATGACGGGGTGCGGGGAGAAAATCGCGGAGGTGATTGGCGTAAAGATCGAGGATCCAGACGTCATATGGCAGTGCCGGTAGGGGAAGGTCGGTGGATGGTGATGGGGTCTTCGTCACGGCAGCATGAATGGTCTGAGCGATTTCCTCACGGCGGATTGGGATGCGATCAAAGTTGAAGCCGGCGGACATTCCGTGTCTCGCCTTCAGTGACCAGGATAGGTACGTGCCGAACGCGCCGCTGAGTGCGATGAAGATGAAGCCTGTCCAAAGCGCCCATTCCAGTGCGGTATCTGGCAATGTAAAATTCGCGTGCGACAGGAATGCTGCGATCAGTACATAACCCAGAGAAATGTGAAACGTGCGCCAGCGCACGACCGCTTTCGGGGACAGTTGCGCGGTCTTGAGCGCGATATGGAAGTAGACCTGGAAGCTCATTCCAATAGCGAGCAGCCAACCGTCGAGATATCGCGCATCTCGAAGTCCTGATCCATACAGCCATACGCAAGCGAAGAGCAGGCCGGATATTGCGGCGATTGCCGCCGCCCGAGCGAGTGGCTTTAGGCGAAAGCCTGAGATCCTCAATCCGCTTGGGCCCGCCGCCCCTTCGATCGTGCGCTGAACCGCCAATCGCACACCTCTTCACATCGTGGATCATTTGACCGCGGCGGCCGTCCGGGCTGACCCCTTGAAGGCTGCCGGCGGCGGTATCAGGGCATCGAGCCCAGACATCGTGGTGCCGTCGTAGGACGCACTGATTTTCTCCAACAACGCCTGAACGCTGTCGGCTGCCGTCGTAAGAGAACGGTTGTTGTTGAGTTTCAGTCCGGCTGTGTGGGCCAATTCGACGATTTTTTCGATTTCCGGCACATTGGGTGCGGCTTTTCCCGCTGCGGCCAGCTGCTTTCTAGCCCGGTCAACGCGCTGGGCCATCAGGAAGGCGTAGGGTTTGCGCTTGGTGGCTTTGGCAACGGCGCGCAGCGCTGTTTCCAATTCCACGCCCAGTCCGACGAGGTAGAGCATGCGCTTGCGCGCTGCGCTGGCCGGCAGGTTCTCCTTGCCTTTGGAATGCCAGGTGTTATGCCGAACTTCCCCTTGCGACCAGGAGACGAGTTCGAATGCGCTGCCGGCTTTGTGTCCACCGGTATTCACGAGGTCTTCGTGGGGGACGACGTGGCAGCTGTAGCAGTTTTTTGCCAACCGGTAGAGGGATACGGGGCGGATCATGCCCTTCGAATCCGCCAGTTTCCATCGCGCGGCTGCCTCGGCCTTGCTTTCCGTCGCGGCGGTCTTTCCGCTGTAGCCGCTGTGAACCTTGATCCAGTCCTGACTGGCGCTGTGGCAGGACTCGCACGAGATGCCGGCGATCGGTTCCGGCTTATTCTCCTTCTGTTGGACCGTGAAGTGGCAGCCGAGGCAGAGGCTTTCCACCTTAATGCGCCGGACGCCCATGCGGTCGGCGATTGCTTTGGCGCCTTCGTTGCGTGGCATATCGCGGAAGGTCTTGAAGTGATGCGTGCTCTTCCAGGCCTCAACCTCCTGTTTGTGGCATTCGGCGCAGGCGTTGGGTCCCGACACTTTGGCATGGTCGGATGCGCTTTCGGCAAAAGCAGCGACGCCGAAAAACGTCAGGACACCCAGAAGGTACGAGGCAAACGCAGGTTTTGACGCGCTATGGCGCAGCGTGGTCAGCCGCATGATGTGTGCTTCAAATTCCTAGACGTTGCTTTTCTCTCGTATCGGCGCCCTGCTTTGCCTTCATTGGCGGTTCTTGCCGCTGGCGGACGGACTGACGTTTCGGCCGGGCGGCCGGCAACGTTAGCCATCCTATTGCGCGGGTCAGTAAGTTGTCGGGTTCGGTGTCGTCGGTTGCGGGCAAAAACGGGTCCGCGTAGCAGACTGCGCCCGCGCTCGCGGCGATCGACTTAACCTCGGCTACCATTGCTTCTGCACCGCAGACGAACAGCACATCGGTTGGGAGCATCACTGGGAGATAGTCGGTCGGGCGGCCGGGCAGAACCGGAGGCGGCAGGTTTTGCGAGCGGCTGCAGACGGGGACAAGCAAGACATTGGGAAAGCGGGCCAACTGCGCCAGGGCGGGACCCATATAGAGCGACTGTAGCGTGCGGCCGCCGGCGATGATCATGATGCTGCGGTTCGGGTTTTCCCGCAGGGCTGCAACAGCAATGGACCAAATTGGCGCAAAGCCGGTGTTGGTGGCGACGAGAATCAGCCGTCCCTCGATATCTGGCCTGAAGTATGCGGAGCCGTAGGGGCCGCTCAGCGTCACGCGATGTCCAAGGGTGATGCGTTTGCCGAGGGATGAACTGACGCGTCCGGTCTCCATCCGGCGGATGTGAAACCAGACAGTCCTCGCACTCTGTTGGCCACTCAGCGCGTGCGTGACGCTATACGGCCGGCTTGGATAGCCTTCGAAACGCAATTTCATATATTGTCCGGCCAGATATGGCAGAGGGCGCTCGGTCGAGATCCCGACTTCCATCACCTCAGGCGACAGTGCTCTGAGCGAACTGAGTACCCCTTCGACTGTGCGGATACTCGGCGATTGGCCACTCTCGACGACAACGTCACCAGAGATTCGGCACTGACAGGCGTGGACAATGCCCGGTTGTGCGCCTTCTCCGCCGAGCACTTTGCCGGAGACAAGCTGTACGCAGCATGTGCCGCAGTGGCCGGCGCGGCAGTCGTGGGGAAGATCGACCCCATTTTTGAGGGCTGCGTCGAGGAGCC
Organism: Hyphomicrobium sp.; assembly: GCA_022841965.1. Classification (GTDB taxonomy): domain Bacteria; phylum Pseudomonadota; class Alphaproteobacteria; order Rhizobiales; family Hyphomicrobiaceae; genus JAGVSR01. The sequence continues at coordinate 42,193 of JALHQM010000012.1, forward strand.
GTTCTCCATTCTGAGCGGTGAACGTCGTGCCGTTCACAGTGATCGTGTGTCTGCCTGGCATTGTGTGCTCCTAGAGCTTTTCGATTTGTCCCGTTCGTCGTCAACGCTCAACGCCGTTACGCCTCGTTAGAAGCTCTCCAGTCTGGTGATGCTGCGGATAGATGCGGGCCATTTCGCACCCTGCTTCGGTTGGTTAATCCGACTTTGGCATTTCAATTTCTTTTGCCTCCATTGCGAATTTATTATTCTCTCTATCTGATCTGACGATGGCGCTTTCATGGCTTCTTGGCACCGGTCTGTCACGAGCATATCTTCGGCAAGCTCGCTCACTTGAAATGCTTTTACCCAGAAAAAGTACCATTGCTAACGTTTCAGAGGGAGAGCGGCGTTTCGCCAAAATACGCACGTTTTGTTGGCGTCTAGGCCTCTTTCTCCGAGCGGAAGTTTAGCTTCATTTTCATAGGAAGGGGCTGCCGTTTGAATTGCGGTGGCAAAATCAATTTTATTCCATCACTCCCCTGTATTTTTTGAATTAACAACTGCCATATCGCTGCCTTTTTTGGTCCATAGCCACACTATGGCTTGATGTTCTGCGGCGGCAGTGGTCAGGCGCCATTTCGCGGGGGAAATGCGCAATCCGAAACTATCCGGACGCATGGGGGATTAGGATATGGCGATTTCGCGAGACGCATGGACGTGGATGCTCAGCGGCGCTGCTGCCTGCTGCATTGTGTTGGCCTGTGTGGCGCCTGTTTCAGCGCAGCAGAGCACAACGGCGGACGGTGAGCCGGTCGCTAAAAGTTACGAAGATAGTGCAGGGCCGGAGAACGCTGCGTCTGAGACCTTGCCGGCGGGACATGGCGGGGCGGCGCAGGACCTGTCGCTTTATCCAACGGCTGCTCAGTGCGGAGAGTGCCACAAGCAAATCTATGAAGAGTGGTCGGCATCGCAGCATGCCTACGCGTCTATCTCGCCGATGTTTCACAAATTCGAGCAGAAGTTCCAGGAGTTGACCAAGGGAACGGTCGGCACCTTCTGCGTCCGCTGTCATCAGCAGGTTGGCACCCAGCTCGGCGAAGATCGTGCAGCGCCGCTTTGGAAGCGCTCCCAAATTTCGCGCGAAGGCGTGACGTGCATCACCTGCCATCGCGTGAAAGAACAGTACAATAAGGTCAATGGTGAACGCCGCGTGGAACCGGGCACGATCAACCAGCCCGTCTTTGGCAGTGGCGAACAGAGCGTGATCGATGACGTGATCAAGAACAAGGAGACTTACACCGTCGCTACGAGCGAGAAGGATCGCGGCAATCAGATTCACGCTGGGATGATCACCAACGATCAGATTACCAAGTCAGAGTTCTGCGTCAGTTGCCATCAGGTGGCCGTCAACTTGGGCATCAAGCTTGAAGTTGTCTGGGACCAGTACCGCGACAGCCCTGCTCGCAAGGCCGGCGTATCCTGCCAGGATTGCCACATGGGCAAGGTGCCGGGTAAGCCCGAAGGGTATGACACCGCGCCGACGGCGATCGTGGGCGGCAAGTCGATCAATCCGGGGCGCCGCCACGCCAACCATAGTTTCATTGGTCCTGGCTACTCGATCGCGCACCCCGGAATCTTCCCGCACAGCAAGAAGGGCATGGCGATCAGCATCGAGGACTGGCTCTTGTTCGACTGGCGCGCGGGATGGGGAACGATTGATTTCGAAGACAAGGTTGCGGCCGGCAAGATCAAGGCGAAATTTCCCAAGCGTTGGGCCGATGCCCTGGATCGTGAAGAAGCTCGTCTCATCATCGATGAGAATCTGAAGAAGCTCGACGAGCGCGACAAGTTACGGCACGAGGTCTTAGAAAACGGGACCCACGTTGACGGTCCATTCATTACTAAAACGCCGAAGGTTGGCACCGATCTCGCCTTTACCTATCGCATCAAAAACACGAACTCGGGTCATAACCTGCCATCGGGGTCTCTGGGCGCGCAGCCACAGTTGTGGGTGAACGTGGCACTCGTCGATCCCGACGGCCAGAACGTCTGGGAGTCAGGTTACGTCGATAGCCACGGTGATATGGCCAACTTGCACAGCCTTGACGTTGCCGCCGGAAAAATCGCCACCGATCAGCAGCTCATACATTTCCAGACGATGTTCCTCACGACAAACGTGAAGGGCACGGAGCGGGAGATGTATCTGCCGGTGAACTTCGACATCGATCCTCTGCCGCATCTGCGGCCACCGGGTGTGCCAACGACGGTACTCAACCATCCGCCACTGGTGCGCATGGAGGCGCGCTCGCTAACGCCACTCGGTGAGAAGGTGGCCAAGTACAAAGTCCCGGGGAACCTCATCACGAAACCGGGCAAGTATCAGCTTGCGTTCCGCATGAGAAGCCGCGCCCAACCGATCTACTTCATGCGCTTCGTCACCGCGACGAAGGAAATGGAGCAAAGTATGAATGAGCGGATCATGAATTTCCACGCCTTCGCCGTCGATGTTGACGTGAAGGACTGACAGCCAGAAGCCCGATCATTGTAGCGGATTTTTCGTATCTGCCGGGTTCAAGCCGCGACGTGGAGCATTCAAATGATCTGCCAGAGACATGCGAGCCTTCATTTTTCCGTTGGGATTGCTGCCCTGATTGCCGGCGTTCTGGCGGGTGGCTCGGCCTTTGCAGCGGACACGCCTGACGATAAGGCGCAGGCCGAGAACGTGAGCGAAGCCAGTAAAGCTGGCGAGGCAACGGAAGCGCAGATTGCTAAAGCCGAAGTGGAAGAAGCGGAAGTGGAAAATGACCCCGCGTCGTCCGCTTCAAAGGTCGTGAAGACGTCCAAGACGTTGGCGACTTCGAAGCGAAAGGCTGGCAAGGAAGATCTCTTCCGTGCCGATCCCGCCTACGAGAGGCAGTATGAGCATCAAGAGCAGATCGACATCTATGGTGGCAAGTTTGCCGTTGATCCGCCGCGCCCACCAATCGAGCTCGGGCGCCAGCAGTACACGTCCGGTATCTATGAACCGAGCGGTACTCTGCTGGGTGAAAAGAACCCACTTCTCCCTGGACTTGCCGTGTACGGCGATTGGCGCACGGCTGTCGCCTTCAATCAGAACAACGGCAAGGAGATCGGGCAAATCGCGACGCGCCTCAATCTCGACGTCGACTTTAAGATTACCGGCACGGAACGCATCCACGCCTTCTTCACTCCCATTACGAAGGACAACCAGTTCACGCGCTATGAGTTTGGTGGTGGGGACGCGGACCGACAAGAGAACTTCGAGTTCGATGCGGAACCGCAAACGCTCTTCTTTGAAGGTGACCTCGGTTCCCTTTATACTGGCTTCTCGGGGAATGAAGCGAGCTTCGATCTGCCGTTCACTGTCGGCTTGTTTCCATTGTTCCTGCAGAATGGCATCTGGGCGAACGACGCTATACTCGGCGGCGCCTTCAGCCTGCCGGCGAAGAACTCCGCCGCTCTGGGGCTTTCCAACTTCGACATCACCTTCTTTGCCGCCTTTGACGATGTCGACAATCCTGGCATCCTTGGCCTCAACGGTGTCAACAACCACCTTGCCAACCTTTACGGCGTGACTGCATTCATTGATGCCTTAGACGGTTACATCGAAACGGGTTACGGCATGATCGACGGCCAGGGCTCCCAGGAGGGCACCACGCATTTCCTCACTGCGGCGTACACCCGACGTTACTTGAATACCCTTTCGAATTCGACCCGTGTCTTCGCAAACTTCGGCGATGACCCGGACGGCGATAGCGACGGTTTCGCCATCATCTCAGAGAACAGCCTCATCACCCATTTGCCGAGCACTTTGCTCCCGTATGGCAATTTCTTCGTTGGCTTCGGCAATCCGCAGCCACTTGTCGACGGGTTCAACGCCGGTATTCTGAAAAACGTTGGTATCAATTTCGAAACCGATGCTTTGACGGGCTATCCCAAACTTGATGACACTGGTTCCAACGCTTTAGGCGGTGCCATCGGGCTTCAGTATTTGTTCAATCTCGATCAGCAGATCGTCTTCGAGTTGGCCATGGTGCAGCCGTTCGAGAACGATGGCATCGGCGCCCGGGATGCACAGTACGCACTCGGTATGCGCTACCAAATTCCGCTCGACAATGCGTGGCTCTTCCGGGCCGATGCGACGTACCAAATCCTCCAAGGTTCTGAGGATAACTTCGGCATCCGATCCGAAGTGCGCCGGAAGTTCTGACGCTTGCCTTCACTCAGTGGGCGGCGGCGCCGGATGCACCGATTCCGGTTTCGGAGCGGATGAATTGGGCATCAAACGCGGCCCGTTCGGCGTCGGCAGTTTTGCTGCGATCGGTGATAGAGAACAGCCAGATGCCGAAGAAGGCGAGGCTCATGGAGAACAGCGCTGGGTTGTCGTAGGGGAACAGGGCCGAACCTTTTGGATAACCCAGAGTGGTCTCCCAGACCTGCGGGCTGACAATCACCATCAGTGTGGCGCTGAGCAATCCGAGGAAGCCACCGATCAACGCGCCGCGTGTCGTTGTGCCCTTCCAGAACATGCTCATGGCGAGGACAGGGAAGTTGCAACTGGCGGCAATGGCAAAGGCTAGTCCAACCATGAAGGCGACGTTCTGCTCTTCGAATATATAGCCCAGGAAGATGGCCAAGAGGCCGATTGCAACGGCTGCTATTTTCGAAAGGCGGACCTCGAAATATTCGTTGGCGCGGCCCCTCGCAATCACCGACGCGTAGAGGTCATGGCTTACGGCTGTCGCGCCGGCGAGAGTCAATCCGGCGACGACGGCCAGGATGGTGGCGAATGCCACGGCGGAGATGAAGCCCAGGAACAGTGATCCCCCCACGGCGTCGGAGAGATGGACGGCCGACATGTTGCCGGAGCCGATCATGTCAGCGGGGGAATAGCTGCCGTTGGGTCCTGCCACAGCGCCAGCCTTGAAATAGGTGGGGTCTTGAAGGAGGAGCGTGATGGCGCCGAAGCCGATGATGAAGGTGAGAATGTAAAAGTAGCCGATGAAGCCGGTGGCGTAGAAAACCGACTTGCGCGCGGCTTTGGCATCCGAAACCGTGAAGAAGCGCATGAGAATGTGCGGCAAGCCGGCGGTGCCGAACATCAGGGCGAGGCCCAGCGAGATGGTGGAAATGGGATCCTTGACCAAAGAGCCTGGACCCATGATTGACGCGCCGTTGGGGTGCACTTCGGTTGCGCGCTGGAACATGGCTTCTGGGGAGAAGTTGAACTTCGCCAAGACCATGAAGGCCATGAAGCTCGCACCGCCGAGAAGCAGACATGCCTTGATGATCTGCACCCAGGTGGTGGCCACCATGCCGCCGAAGGCGACGTAGACGATCATTAACAGGCCGACGAGGATGACGGCGTAGAGATAATCCAGGCCGAACAGCGTTTCGATCAGTTTGCCGGCACCCACCATCTGGGCGATCAGATAGAAGGCAACGACGACAAGCGTGCCGACGGCGGACAGGATGCGGATGGGCGTGGGCTGCAAGCGAAAGGCGGCGACGTCCGCGAATGTAAACTTGCCAAGATTGCGCAAGCGCTCGGCAATCAGGAACAGAACGATGGGCCAACCGACCAGCCAGCCGACTGAATACATCAGACCATCGAAACCGCTGGCAAACACCAGACCAGAGATGCCGAGGAACGATGCGGCCGACATATAGTCGCCAGCGATCGCGAGACCGTTCTGGAAGCCTGTGATGCCCCCGCCGGCGGCATAGAAATCTGACGTTGATTTCGTGCGTCCGGCTGCCCACTTGGTGATCCCGAGCGTTGCCAAGACGAAGAGAAGAAACATCGAAATGGCTTCGATGTTGAGATCGGATTTTCCAGTGACGCTGATGGAATCGGCTCTGGCTGCAGTCGCAAATGTCGTGATTGCCGCGAGCGCGAGCCCCGCGCGGACAGCTACGGAAATGTTCGTCATTTTTTCAGCCTCTCGATGATCTGCTTGGTCAGGTCGTCGAAGGCCGTATTTGCCCGGGCGACGTAGATGCCCGTGAGCACGAAGGCTGACAGAATGACGCCGATGCCGACTGGAATTCCGACCGTCGTCACGCCGCCCGTGAGAGACTGGGCGAGAAAATCTTTATTGTAGGCGATGGTGAGGATGAAGCCGAAATAAATGATGATCATGAGCGCGGTCAAAAGCCAAGCGAGGCGCGATCGCCGACGGACGAGGTCGTGGAATTTGGGATCGCTTTGGACTCGCTCCAGCAGCTGGTCACTCTCGATGGACATTCCGATTACCCCCCCCCGGGTCTTGATCCCAATTGTATTCAAATGGCAGCGTTCGCCTAGGATCTCTGTGCAAGACTTTACCGGGTTTTTACGTCGTGGGAAGCGCTGTGCGAAACATATGATCAACTCCAGATGTCCATGGCGATGTGTCAATGTCGCGAAGACTACGGTCTTCTTCTGAGTTCAGCAGCCCGGTTGTGACCCGTGTTTGTGACGTCTACTCAGACTTCATCCGTCCATACTCGGAAGCTCTCAAGTTTGTTTGGACCAAATGTTGTGATGATCGCGACGTCTGCCGCATCCCGCCCCCGTGCAATGAGCACCCGTCCGATGCGGGGAACGTGGTTTCGTGGGTCAAAGGTGTGCCAACGGCCGTCGAGATAGGCTTCGAACCACGCCGCGAAATCGCCCGGTGGATAGGGAGGCGGTGTGCCGATATCACCGAGATATCCCGTGCAATAGCGGGCTGGGATATTCAGTGCGCGACAGAAGGCAATGGCCAAGTGGGCGTAGTCCCGGCAGACGCCTTGGCCTTCCTGATAGGCCTCAGAGGCTGTGCGAGATGGGCGCGCAAACCCATAGCCGAATGTGATCCGTTGATGCACAAAATCGCAGACGGCTTGCACGCGACCCCAACCCGGCTTGGCTGAGCCAAACTCCGTCCATGCGAGGTCGAGTAGTTTGTCACTATCGCAGAACCGGCTTGGAAGAAGGAAGACGATGGCCTCATCCGGGAGCTGTTCAACTGGAACCTGGGCCGCATCCGCGACGACGGGATCTGGAAATCCTCGATCCCGTATGGTTGAATTTGATGAGATGAGTACGGGTCCGGCTGGGGCTACAATCCGGCTGCACCAATTGCCGTATCCGTCGCGGTAGCCAGAGATCGGGACAGACGGGCTGATGACAATGTGATCGGGTACTTCGAGGTCGGAGGCGCGGGTGTAGTGGACGTTTAGCATAATTATTGAGGGGGTCGCTTGCGGAAATGTATAGCGAAGCTCGTAGCCGACGCGAAGCTTCATGCTGCCATCTCCAAACGGTGCGGGTGCATGGCATCCTACGATGGGGCAATCGAATTCCAAAGGAGTAACCACCGCCCTGGAACCGACAGCGTCGGATTTCATGGATCGCATGCTTGGTTCATTTCCCCGCATGGGGGCAACGCGGATGGATTGTTCTCTTAGGACTTGCCGCTCTCACGAGCGCGACGAAGCGCTGCTGCGAGTGCGGATTCTCCGGCTTCTTTGGTCGTCGATGGAGGATTGGAGCGCTCATTTCTGGCCGGAGTTACGCGGCCCCGATCCGTCGTCGGCCCCGGCTGCGCGGATGTTGTGTCGATTGGGCCCGATTTCATCGTCAGGGCAATGCGTTTGCGCGCAACGTCGACGTCCTTTACGCGGACTTTAACGACGTCGCCGGCCTTCACCACATCGCGCGGGTCTTTCACGAACTTGTCGGCGAGCTCCGAGACGTGCACCAAACCGTCCTGATGGACGCCGACGTCTACGAATGCACCGAATGCCGTCACGTTCGTCACGACGCCTTGGAGCATCATGCCTGGGGTCAAATCCGCGATCTTTTCGACGCCCTCCTTGAATTCGGCGGTTCTGAATTCCGGCCGGGGATCGCGTCCGGGCTTTTCTAGCTCACTGAGAATGTCGCTGACGGTTGGAATGCCGAATCGCGTGTCGGAAAATTGTTTCGGGTCGAGTGACTTCAGGAATGTGCGATCGCCGATCATGCTTTTGAGAGGCCGCTTCGTTGCTTCTGCGATGCGTTCGACGACCTCGTAGGCTTCGGGATGAACGGCTGAGGCATCCAGCGGATTTGCGCCATTCATAACGCGCAGGAAGCCAGCGGCCTGCTCAAAGGCTTTCGGACCGAGGCGCGGAACCTTTTTGATTTCAGACCGCTTCTTGAACGCGCCGTTCGCATTGCGATGGAGCACGATATTTTGTGCAATCGTCGTGTTGAGGCCCGCGACCCGCGCCAACAGGGGCCCCGAGGCTGTGTTGACGTCGACACCAACAGAGTTGACGCAATCTTCCACGGCGGCATCCAGAGATCGCGCCAGCGCCGCCTGATTGACGTCGTGCTGGTACTGGCCAACACCGATGGCTTTCGGCTCAATCTTGACGAGTTCCGCCAGCGGGTCTTGCAGGCGCCGTGCAATCGAAACGGCGCCGCGCAAGGTGACGTCGAGATCGGGAAATTCTTTTGCCGCAAGTTCTGATGCCGAATAGATGGAGGCGCCCGCTTCCGATACCATCACTTTCGTGAGTTTTAGATCGGGCATCTTCTTGATCAGGTCGCCGGCGAGCTTGTCGGTTTCACGCCCCGCCGTACCGTTGCCGATCGCGATCACGTCGATCTTGTGCTTGAGGCAGAGGCCAGCCAGAGTGGAGAGCGCGCCGTTCCAATCGTTGCGCGGTTCATGCGGGTAGATCGTCGCGGTATCGAGCACTTTTCCCGTCGGATCGACGATGGCGACTTTGACGCCGGTTCGAATGCCTGGGTCGAGGCCCATCGTGACACGGGGGCCGGCGGGGGCTGCCAGCAGCAGATCTTTCAGGTTCGATTTGAAGATGTCGATCGCCGCGCTGTCGGCGTTGTCTTTGAGCCGAACGAGCAGATCGGCGGTGAGTGATGGATGCAGCCTGGATTTCCACGCCAATTTGGCTGTCTCCATCAGCCATGTGTCGGCCGGGCGATTGCGATTGGCAATGTTGAAAGCCGACATGATCTTGATCTCTGCCGGGTGCGGTCGTCCTAACTCTGGTGCACCGTCCAGATGCAGATCGAGAATGTCTTCATTGCGTCCGCGCAAAAGTGCCAGTGCGCGATGGGAGGGGATGTCCCTGATTGACTGAGAAAAATCGAAATAGTCTGAGAATTTGGCACCCTCTGCTGCTTTGCCTTTCGCAACCTTCGACGTGAGATAGCCGTTCGCCCAGAGCCATTGGCGCAATTCACCGACGAGGTTGGCGTTCTCGCCGATGCGCTCGATGAGGATGAAACGCGCGCCATCGAGCGCTGCCTTGACGTCAGCGACACCAGTCTCTGCGCTGAGATACCTCGTGGCTTCCCGGTTTGGATCGAGCGATGGATTGCCGATGAGGGCGTCGGCGAGCGGCTCCAGCCCAGCTTCGCGCGCGATCTGCGCTTTTGTACGGCGTTTTGGTTTGAAGGGTGCATAGATGTCTTCGAGATCGACCTTGCTGTCGGCGCTATTGATGGCCCGTTGCAATTCAGGCGTGAGCTTGCCTTGCTCGGCAATGCTCTTGAGGATGGTCGCACGGCGCTCTTCCAGCTCGGTGAGATAGCCGAGCCGCTCTTCGAGCTTTCGGAGCTGGGTATCGTCAAGGCCGCCGGTTTTTTCTTTGCGATAACGCGCGATGAATGGCACGGTCGCGCCCTCGGCGAGCAGTTCTACCGCTGCCGTTACCTGGGACAACTGGACGTTCAGTTCTTTGGAGATGCGGGCGTTGATGGCGTTCAAGTGCGTTCCCTTGCCGGTTGCTCTGTACCCTTTTGGCCGGGCGATGAGACTGCTAAGTACTCTTGCCACGCTCGGAATGGCAATACCTGCACATGCACGTTCGTTATGGCTGGTCCGAAGGTTTGGCCGATGAGTGATGATGCTGCTGCCCGCTGGGAATTTTGTAGATGATGCTTCAGTCTCTGGGTTGGAACGATCAACGAACGCGGGACTTCCTGCCTTACGCCGCGGACGGACTGACCCCGGGTCGCGTTGTTGCCGAGCATCGGACGCATTTTCAGGTTGCGACTGAGCTGGCCGAGTTGCCGGCCACGATTACCGGACGTTTTCGTAACGAAGCGGCGCAGCGGACCGACCTTCCAGGGGTTGGCGATTTTGTCGCTTTACGGCCGAGTACCGGTGATGGCCCGGGCCTTATTGAAGCGATCTTGCCGCGCACGAGCGCCTTTGTGCGCAAGGCTGCCGGCGAAACCCGGCCGCAACTGGTGGCGGCCAACGTTGATTTCGTTTTCATCGTAATGGCGCTTGACGGTGATTTCAATCTGGAACGCTTGCAGCGTTACCTCGCACTGGTCGCAGAGAGTCGGTCGGTACCGGTTATCGTCATCAACAAAGCGGATATTCCGCACGTGACTGATGACATACGGGGGCAGATTGGAAACATTGCTCCAGGTGTGCCGCTGCATATTGTGAGCGCGCGCAATTCGAGTGGACTCGTTGACCTCGCGCAGTACTTTGACGGGAACCGCACGATCGCGCTTGTCGGCTCTTCGGGCGCTGGGAAGTCAACCATGACCAACCAACTGCTTGGCCAGGACTTGCAGGCAACGCAAGAGGTTCGGTCGCATGACAGCCGCGGCCGGCACACGACAACGCATCGGCATCTTTTTATACGACCACACGGTGGTGCGATCATCGATACGCCCGGCATGCGTGGATTGGAAGTGTGGGAGCCAACCCGGACCGTTGAAGCTGATTTCGAGGATATCGAAGTTCTCGCTGCGCAATGCCGGTTTCGCAATTGCCGTCACGATACCGAGCCGGCATGTGCGGTGCGGGCTGCCGTTGCAAGCGGGGCTTTGGATGCGGACCGCTTCGCGCTTTTCACAAAGCGCGCTCAAACGTAAACGACCGCGATAGTTTTTTGCGTCGGGCTGCTTGACGGCGGCTTTTAGGAGCTTTGGGGGTCTCGCTGGGCGTGGAATGGCATTAAAGCCATCTGTCTGCTAAAGCCCGGGCAGAACGTTGATGCGCAGCAGGAACCGTGAACACCACATCATCCAACCGTTATGACGCAATCATACTTGGCGCGGGCGCGGCGGGGATGATGTGCGCCTTCACGGCGGGCCAGCGCGGACGCAGGGTGCTCCTCATTGACCACGCCGACCAACCGGGAAAAAAGATCCTCATTTCGGGTGGCGGCCGGTGCAACTTCACCAATCTCCATACTCCGCCTGAGCGGTATCTTTCAGCAAATCGTCATTTTGCAAAATCAGCGCTGAGCCGCTTTCGACCGGAAGACTTTGTCGCCTTGGTCGAGCGCCACGGTATTGCTTGGCATGAGAAGGGGCTGGGGCAGTTGTTCTGTGATGGATCGGCCCGACAGATCGTAGCGATGCTGCTGCAAGAGTGCGCCAAGGGACACGTCGAACTCCGGTTTGGCCACGGCGTTCGCGAGCTTGAGCATGCCGATGGACACTACCGCGTCAGTTGCGGTGATGAGGTCTTCACTGCGCCTTCGCTCGTCCTTGCTACGGGTGGCCTTTCCATACCGAAAATGGGGGCGACCGGCTTTGCCTATGATGTGGCGCGCAAGTTCGGGCTCGCGGTCATCGCACCGCGACCGGCCCTTGTGCCGCTGACACTTGGAAACGACGACAGGTTGTTTCAAACCCTTTCGGGTGTTTCGGCCGATGTGATCGCGCGGTCCGGTGGGGTCGCATTTCGCGAGGCGGCGCTCTTTACCCACAAGGGTTTGTCGGGTCCGGCCATCTTACAGATTTCTTCTCACTGGACGGGCGGCGAGGAGATCGGGATCAACTTTCTTCCGCAAACCGGGACGGCCTGGCTTATCGAGGCTAAGCGCACGTGCCCTCGTTCAGCGCTTCGATCGGTGTTGGCGCGCGCACTGCCAGCGCGCCTCGCTGATGCTCTGGCGGAGCGGATCGGCCTTGGCGGAGAGCTGGCCAACATGCCTGATCGTTCGCTGGAGAGCGCTCAGCGGCAGCTTTCCGACTGGCGCTTTCACCCCACCGGCACCGAAGGGTTCGCTAAAGCAGAGGTCACGGCCGGCGGCATTAGCACTGACGTACTGTCTTCACAGACCATGCAAGCAAGAAAAGTCGGCGGGCTTTTCGCGATTGGTGAAGCGGTGGATGTGACGGGTTGGCTTGGTGGCTATAACTTTCAGTGGGCTTGGGCCAGTGGTTGGGTGGCTGGTCAGGCTCTGTAGGCCGCAGGCATCCATCGATGCCGTCGCGCCTTTCTTTTGCATGCAACAATTGGTGGCGGATTGCGAAGCGATTGGTTTTGACAACGTGCGGCTCGTTTTGACCTTAGGTGTCGAAATTGAGATCTCGTCAGCTGGTTCTCTTCAAAGCAATATCGATACGCAATTTGGGCGGATTTCACCGCATGTCTTGATTGAACGGGATGGTGCCAACAAATGGCATTTAATGAATTGCTAATACTTTGAATCAATGTCCAATTCCGGTCCTTTCTTAGCAATCTAGAAACTATAAGCCGTCTACGGTCAATTATAAGGCCCGGATTCCGTGTGTGGCGGAATGGGTTCGTATAAGTTCCCATAGGATGACCTCATGGACCGCTCGTCTCTTTCCGGTAATTCGGACTCCGCTGATCTCGAAATTGCAGCCAATGATGCCTCGTCATTACAGGCCGATCCGGGTGTCTTGAGGGTTCCTGGCCGGCGGGAAATCATCGATATTGACGCGACGGGCGGACAAGCGACGGGACTTTCTGATTTCGTTCTGCAACACGGGGCGAAGGCGACAGTCACGACGGATGGGCTTCTTGGATTTCGATTTGCCGATGGTGGGTTGATCGTACTTCGGGGCAGCGCGGGTATACCCGAGGCGTTTGAGAATAAGCATGGCGTACTGATCGATCTTCTGAATTCCGACCCGGCGCTGCTCGCGGCCGTTATCGGCGATTTAGAGCGGGGTGGGGTAGGAACGGGTCCGTTGGACCACCATCTGCCGCAAGATCTTGAGTTCGAGCCGGCAGAGCAGCCCATCGATGATCTTCCGATTGAGAGTGGCAGCAGCTATGGCCCAGTCACGTCGATCCCCGACACTCTGACAAGTGAGGCGGGACTTGCACAATTGGATCCGGCTGCGTTGGAAACGCGGCGGTGGGGCCGCGACGACATCAAGCGCGGTGAGGCGGGGTCCAGCGGTCGCCTTGTGGACGCCCCCGTCGGCTCGGCGCTATCGCACCTGACGGGACTTGGGGATGAGGAGCCCGGGCATCGCAATGGCGAGAAGATCGCCTCCAGTAACAATGGTCTCTACGTCGGTCCGGAGACGCCGGTTGGTGCATCGCTCGATCACCTTTGGCTGCTTGGCGATATCGAATACATCCGGGCATCGCGCGATATCGAGGAGGGGGGCGACGTTTTCGAAAGCGGCGGTTATCAGCCTGTCATCTGGGCGCCTATCGTGCCCATTACCGAATTTGGCAGCGTGGAAGATACCGTCTACTCTGGAAATCTCTTCGATCCGAGCATCATGCCACTGCCGATTACGACGTGGCAGGTCACGCTCGATCCAGCCGCCGGGACGGTGACGTTCGGGCCAAAGGGTGAATTTGTGTTCACGCCGGCGCCTGGTTATTCCGGCACTACGTCGTTTGACTATTCCTTCCGCGATCCGCGGACAGGGTTGACGATAACGGGAACCGTCGACATCACGGTACAGGCGGTGGCTGATCCGGCGACCATTTCGGGGGCCGCCCAAACAGACGAAGACGTGATCATTGCGACACCAGTCTCAATCTCGTTCAATGATCCGGATGGATCGGAAGATTTCGAGCAGGTCGTGATCACAGATCTGCCAGCCGGGGCGACGCTTGGTTGGGACACGGGTCTGCCAGGTTCGATCGTTCAACAGCCGGATGGCTCCTTTCTGGTGACGGGCGCGTCCAGCGAAATCGAGGCGCTGCTGCTGTCGCTGACCGTGACGCCGCCACAGGATTTTCACGGCCGCATCACGCTTGGTATCGATGTAACCACAATCGAGCGCAATGTGGATCCGGCGCTGCCAGGTTACGAGGACAGTGAAACAGTTCACTTCGACTATCACATCGATGTGGAAGCGGTCGCCGATCCGGTGACGGCAACGGGGGATGACGAGACGACCGACGAAGATACGCTCGTGCATCTTAATGATCTCGCCGCGACCTTCGGCGATTTCATCGACGGATCGGAGACGCACGTTGTCGAGATTCGGGGCGTCAACGCAGATGCCAAAATCACGGACAGTAGTGGCGCAGAGTATCCCTTCACAGTGGCCGGTGATGGCACCAAGACCTACGCGCTGACGCCAGCGCAGGTTTCGAATGTGTATTTCCTGCCTCCGCCGGACGAGAGTGGCTTGTTCGATGGAATGACGATTGTTGCGATCGCGACGGAAGGTTCGAACGGCGACCAGGAGGTTGCAAGCGCGCCGATCAGCGTTCTGGTGAACCCGGTGGCAGACCCGGTCACACTCACTACACCGCCGCAGGCAACGGATGAAGATACGGCCGTTGTGTTCGGCGATGACATCAGCATCCTCATCAACGACCCGTTGACGCAGACGCTTACGCAAGTCGTCGTGTCTGGATTTCCGGCGGGTACGATCGTGACTTATACGCCCGCGGGTGGCGGACCTGACGTGACGCAGACGATGCCGGCGAATGGGTCGATTACATTGACAGGGACGGAAGCGGACATCCGCGCCGAACTGGCGACGTTGACGCTCACGCCGCCAGAGCACACGGATCAGAACATCACGCTGACGGTCGCGGCGACGACCGAAGATTTGGGCGGGGTGACGGATACGCAGACGTCGCCGATGATCATTACCGTTGCCGCGGTTGCGGATGGCCCGACGATCTCTGGTTCGGCTTTGGGCAACGAGGACCAGCCGATAGCACTGCCGATCACGGTGAGCCGCATTGATGCGGACGGGTCGGAGCAGTACGACTTTGCGGAGATCACGGTTCCCACCGGCGTGACGCTGATCTATCCGGCGACGCTTCCGAACGGGATCACGGTTTCGGCAGTGGGCGATGTCTATACGTTTACGCCGGGTGCGGCGACGACGGCTCTCCAGTTCCAGTCGTTCCTGGCGACGGGCTTGCAGGTGCAGGCGCCGGCGGACAGCGATCTGAACTTCGACGTCGATGTGCGCGTGGGCACCATCGAGAGCGTACTCTCGGGTGGGGAGGTGACTCTGCTGCGGGCTGAGGATGCGGTTCAGATTCCGGTTGTGGTGCGTCCGGTGACGGATATGCCGACGGTGACGGGATCGAGCACGGTGGACGAAGATACGTCCGTGACGTTCGGCGCCAACATTGCGATCAGCCAGAACGACAAGACGGATGGGTCGGAATCGATCACGCAGATCGTGGTGGGGAATATCCCGGCGGCCGCGACGGTGACTTACACGACATCCGGCAGCGTGACGGTGACGCCGGCGACTGCGGCTGGGATCACGACCTATACGATCACGGGTGGGACGGAAGACGAGATCCGGGCGACGCTGGCGACGTTTACGTTGACGCCGCCGCAGCATTCGGACGTCAACATCCCTGTCTCGATTGCGATCACGAAGGTGGACCAGACGACGAGCGAGGGCGAGTCTGCTGCGACGACGACCAGCACCTACACGCATACGATTGCGGTTGCCGCGGTTGCGGATGGCCCGACGATCTCGGGTTCGGCTTTGGGCAACGAGGACCAGCCGATTGCGCTCCCGATCACGGTGAGCCGGATCGATGCAGACGGTTCGGAGCAGTATGACTTTGCGGAGATCACGGTTCCCACCGGCGTGACACTCATTTATCCGGCGACGCTGCCGAACGGGATCACGGTTTCGGCAGTGGGCGATGTCTATACGTTTACGCCGGGTGCGGCGACGACGGCTCTCCAGTTCCAGTCGTTCCTGGCGACGGGCTTGCAGGTGCAGGCGCCGGC
>JALHQM010000012.1:58240-65190 GCA_022841965.1 Hyphomicrobium sp.
CCGAACGGGATCACGGTTTCGGCAGTGGGCGATGTCTATACGTTTACGCCGGGTGCGGCGACGACGGCTCTCCAGTTCCAGTCGTTCCTGGCGACGGGCTTGCAGGTGCAGGCGCCGGCGGACAGCGATCTGAACTTCGACGTCGATGTGCGCGTGGGCACCATCGAGAGCGTACTCTCGGGTGGGGAGGTGACTCTGCTGCGGGCTGAGGATGCGGTTCAGATTCCGGTTGTGGTGCGTCCGGTGACGGATATGCCGACGGTGACGGGATCGAGCACGGTGGACGAAGATACGTCCGTGACGTTCGGCGCCAACATTGCGATCAGCCAGAACGACAAGACGGATGGGTCGGAATCGATCACGCAGATCGTGGTGGGGAATATCCCGGCGGCCGCGACGGTGACTTACACGACATCCGGCAGCGTGACGGTGACGCCGGCGACTGCGGCTGGGATCACGACCTATACGATCACGGGTGGGACGGAAGACGAGATCCGGGCGACGCTGGCGACGTTTACGTTGACGCCGCCGCAGCATTCGGACGTCAACATCCCTGTCTCGATTGCGATCACGAAGGTGGACCAGACGACGAGCGAGGGCGAGTCTGCTGCGACGACGACCAGCACCTACACGCATACGATTGCGGTTGCCGCGGTTGCGGACGCACCTTCGGGCTCAGGGAGTGGATCTGGTCTTGAAGATCAGAATATTCCGATCTCGATCACGGTATCGCATCCGGATAACGCAGATGGCACCGAGCGGATCAAAGATGTGATCATCGGCAATATTCCGTCCGGTTTTACGTTGTCCGAGTCCTCGACGGGAGCGGGCACGCTGACGCTCAACGGCAATGGCACCTATACGGTGTCTGGGTCATCGACGGCGGCAATTCAAGATGTTCTTTCGAACCTCAGTCTGGTGTTTGTGCCAGGCGGAGCGCGCCAGCATCTCGATACGGAATTCGATCTTTCTGTACGAGTGACCAGTATTGAGAGCGCACCGACTGAGACCGGTGCAGGTGAAGTCGCTGTTCTGGAAACCTTCACAGATTTCACGGTGCCTGTCACGGTGACAGCGGTTGCTGATCCGGTGACGCCGAACGGTTCTTCCGTCGTGCAGGAAGACAGGTTGGTCACCATCGGCTCGAACATCGGGTTTACGAAAATCGACAACGATGGTTCGGAGTCCGTGACAACAGTGACGGTCTCGGCTTTTCCTGTGGGCTCGACCGTATCCTATACCGACATGAGCGGAAATCCGCAGTCGTTTACTTCCACAGGGACGGACGTGATCACGCTGACGGGGGGCACGGAAGCCGCCATCCGCGCGGCACTTGATACGCTTGCGATCCAGGCGCCGTTGCATTCGGACCAGAACTTTAATCTGACTGTCGAGGTCACAACGACCGATAACGACGCCTCGACCTATTCGACAACGATCAGTCATGCGGTGGTCGTGCAGGCAATTGCCGATGCCCCGACCGTGACGGCGGATTCCATTTCGCTCAACGAAGATACAAGCACGACGCTGACGATCCGGCCAGACCGGAGCGCGGATGACGACAATTCCGAAACGCTGTCGGTGCGCATTACGGTGCCTGCCGACGGCGGCACGCCCGTCGGTGCGCTCTCAGGCACATCGGGAGGTGGCGTCACGTTCACGAACCAGGGCGGTGGTGTCTATCTCGTCACCGCGACGGGGGCGACGCCAGCGGCGCGCGAGATGGCGCTTGATACCTTTCTCAACGGCGGGATCACGTTCACGCCACGGGCCAACTACTCCGGCGAACTGACGGGAACCAGCGGTATTCGCGTCGAGGCGATCTCGACGGAGAACGCGACGCTTTACGGCAACACGACGATGGCGCCGGACGACGAGTTGGCGCCGAACAACAACGCGAGTGCCGGCACTTCGGGCGACCTCGACACGCGGATCGAGATCGCAACGACCTACATCGATGTGACGATCAATCCGATCAACGACATCCCCACGGCGACTAACACTTCGAGTGTTGTTCAAGAGAACAGGGGTCTATCTGACGTGAACGATCCGGATCTCTTGATCCCGATCGGTGCGCGCATTGGTCTGACCATCGCCGACACGGACGGTTCGCAAGGACTCGCGCTGACGCTGACCGGTTTCCCGGTGAATGCGCAGGCGTTGGCCTTTGGAACGTCGATCGTGGGTGTGACGACGACCGTCGACATCACGACCGGAACTGTGACCATTGGTGGCGCCAACGCCAACTCTGTTATCACGGTTTTGAATTCGCTCTCGGTGACGCTGGCGGATGACCGGGACGAGAATTTTACCGTCACGATCGACGGGACCGTGACGGATACGAACGGGGCGACGACGGATACGGATACCTTTACGTTGACGCATGCCGTGACTGTCCAGGCCGTCGCGGACTTGCCGACGGTCAACGTGGGTGCAGCGACGAAGCCACCGGTGAACGAGGATTCAGGTTTTGTCACCTATGCGGTGACGACGGCGTTGAATGATACCGACGGCTCGGAAACATATCAGAGCGTGACGGTTGCCTTCTCGACCCCTGGTGCGGGTGCGCGGCCGGACGTGCAGTTTGGCACAACCTCGGGCGTCACATTTAATATATCGACGCCGGGTCAGGTGGTGCTGACGGGCACGGCCGCCGACATCAACGCGGCGATGGCCTCGCTGCAGGTGCGGCCGGGTGCCAACAACGGTGAAAATATTACCGTTTCGGTCACTGCGATTGCAGTGGAAAGCAATCCGGCGGAGGACAATAACGGCGCGACGGTGGGGATGGGCGGCGGTGTTGCTGGTCCTGAAATCTCTGTGCCGACGGCGCAGACAGTCGCGAGCTTCACGATCCCCGTGACGCCGGTGCCGGAAGTGCCGACACTGTCGATTCCAGCCAGTGCCTCAGGCACGGAAGATACGACGTTTGCACTCGGCGCGATTGTTGTTTCGTCGGTGACGACGGATACCGATGGATCGGAAACGCGGTTCTTTGAAATCCAGCAGTCGAGCTATCCTGCGGGCACGCAATTCATCAGCGGCGGTTCGCCAGTCGGCACCGTGGTGACGACAGGTTGGCTGCGCGTTACGGAAGCGCAACTCGCCACACTCAGCATTCTGCCGCCAACCCACTACTCGGGTACGATCAATTTGACGGTGCGCGGCGTGGTCGTCGATACCAATGCCGGTGGTAGCGTCACGACGAATACAGCGACGCAGACCCTGCCGGTGACGGTGACACCCGATGCCGATGGGATCGTCACTCCGGCTGCTTCCGTGGTCGTTGAGGACACCGGGGCATTCACACTCGGGTCCACCATCAATAGCGGCCTTAGCTTGGAGGACAACGGAACTGGCACTGGCAACAACGGGACGAGTGAAACGATCTCGCGGATCGTGCTCGATTTTCCAGCGGATAGTGCGACGGTGACTTATACGATCGTCGCCGGTGCCGCCCAGGGAAGCGCGTCGGTCAGCTTTGACGCCGGTACGCGCGCCTACACCATCACCAGTAGCCTGTTGTCATATGGGGCCGCCGATGGCTCGGTTTCACAGGCCGACCGTGCTCAAGCGGAAGCGGATATTCGCGCGACGCTCGCCGGCTTCAACGTGACAATGGGGCCAACGCATTCGGATACGAACGGCACCGTGGCGGTGACGGTGACAACGCTTGACGTCAATGGCGGCGTGGCCAACGCGCAAGACAATTCATTCAGCCACACCATCCAAGTTCAGGCTGTGGCAGACACGCCGTCGGTGCTTGTGGTGGACCCGGTCTCTGCAGTGGTCGAAGACGGTCCGAACGTGTTGCTGACCATTGATGCGGGCAATAGCGCGGACGTGGACAATTCAGAAACACTGTCGGTACGGATCACAGTGCCGAGCGACGGACTGGGTCCGATCGGCACGATCGTTGGCACGACAACGTCTGGCGTGACTCTGACACACCAAGGTGGTGGGGTCTATCTCGTGACGGCAACCGGCGCAACCAACGCGGCGCGCGAGGCAGCCCTCGATGAATTCCTCAATGGCGGCGGGGTTGCTTTCAATCCGCGGGACAATTGGTCAGGTACATTGACTGGCACCAACGGCATCCGCGTTGATGTGATCTCCACCGAAGGTGCGACCGGTGTTGAACTCGCGCCGGGAAGCTCTGGTGGTCTGGATGGAACGTCGGCGACGGAAACAGTGACGGACTACATCGATATCCGCGTCAACCCGGTGGCCGATGTGCCAACAGTGAAGGGCAACGGCACGGGTGCCGAAGATACGCGCATTCCCGTTCCGATGAGCGTGACTCTCAACGACAAAGATGGCTCTGAGAGCTACGCTGTGCGATTAACTGCCGTCGTTCCGGCTGGGACGCAGATTTTCGGCGCCGGCGGCGTTGAGATCCTGCCGGTCTCGGGGATCTACAATCTTACTGCGGCGGATGTTGCCGCTCTCGCGGTCCAGCCGCCGCAGCATTATTCAAGTGCTCTCAGCGGTGACATCGTCCTCACGGCCGAGACTCTGGTGACAGATACCAGCAACGGCAATTCCGACCCGACGACGCTGACGACAAATATCCGCGTCTCGGTGACGGGCGTTGCGGATGCGCCAGGGACACGCACGGTTGACGTGGTGGCGGACGAGGACGAAGCCATTGAACTCGGCGCAGCCATCCTTGCAAGTGCGGGCGGCAATCTGAACAGCCTGCTCGTCGATACGGACGGGTCGGAAACACTTTCGTTTGTGATCGGCGGCGTGCCGCAGGGCGTCATCCCGACATCTGCGGTGGCCGGTGGTGTGATCTATCTTGGAAATGGGACCTGGAGCGTGACGGCTGCGGCCCTGCCGACGCTGGAATTGCCGCCGGTGCCCAATTTCTCCGGCGAAAATCCTTACTCTACCGTCACGGTGCGCGCGGTTACGCAGGAGATCGACGGCGATGATGCCTCGTCGCCGCAGTGGCCGGTGACCATCACTGTTAACCCGATCATCAACTTGGGCACGGTCGACGGGTTGGACAACTGGACTTTGGGCGCGACCGTTGCTGAGGGCGCACTCGAAGCGGGAAGCGATATCTCGCTGGCCAGCGCTGCGAACCATGGCTACGTGGACGATGACGGATCGGAAGCGGTTGTCAGCTACACGTTCGATCTTTCGAACCTCATAGCAGACGCTGGAATCGCAGATAGGCTGGAGGACATTCAGGGGGCAGGCGCAGACCTGGACGACCTGGTGGCCAATCACATCTCAGGTACGTTCACCTATAATTCCGCGACCGGTACGATCACGGTTCTTGCGGCGGACATCTCGGGCGTTGCTCTTGACGGCACGCTATTCAGGGATTCGAACCAAGACTTCTCGATCCCGGTTAGTGCGCTGGTTCGCGATGCTGCGATCATCGGCGGTAGCCTGGTGAGCGTCGATAAGATCGAGATGGGCATCTTCAATGTCGATCTGATTGGCACCGCCGATACGCCGACGGCGTTTGCGAGTTCGGTATCTGGCTCGTCTGGCAGCCAAATCGCACTGAGCGTCGGCGGCGTTTCGACAGATACGGATGGCAGCCTTGGACGCACGCCATCTGAAGACATCTATTACGTCATGAGTCTCACGAACCCTGGAACTGCGCCGGCTCTCGGCTTTACGGACGGGGCGGGGACTATCATTGGTCTGGATAACGGTGATGGGACGTGGATCTTTACGCCGGCCGAGCTTGCGGTTTTGCATGTGACTTCACCGGACGGCGTGGCGGGCACCGCAGACCTTCGGCTCACGACCATTGCGGTTGAGAATGACGGGGATACGGCCAGCAACTCTGCAAACTTCTCAGTCACTTTGACCGCTGGGACGGGTGGCCCAGGCGGGACAGCTCCGCTGCCGCCGACGGTTTCGATTGGCACCAATTCGGGCAACGAGGATGGTTCGATCACGCTGAATGTCTCGGCTGCTCCGGCGGTTGGTGACACCAGTAACCCGACTGTTTCGGTGATGATCTCCAACATCCCGCCCGGAGCCCAAGTTGAAGGGGCGCGATTTAACCCCGACACGGGCCGGTGGGTTGCGAGCGCGGCGGCGGTGAATGCGGGCGCAGTCCGGATTATTCCTCCCGCCGACTTCTCAGGCACAATGAACATTACGATCGAAGCCGTGGCGACCAGCGCGTCGCTCCAGCGGGCGACCACTGGGGCAACGACCGTACCGATCGAGGTCGATCCTGTGGCGGATGGCGTAACAATCCTGGCGACGCCGGATACGGGCATCGAAGATACGCCCATCGATCTCAATCTCACGCTCAGTGAGCGGGACGTGGACGGCAGCGAAGTCATTGGCGACTACGTCTACTTGCGCGTGTCGGATGGTGCGACAGTGGTTGGAGGCTACCCGGTCGTCATGGCCGGTGATAGCGATGCGACGATTGATGGGACAAGCCTTATTGGGTTCATCAAGGTTCCGGTGGCGGATGTGCCCAACCTGCAGGTACTTCCAGCTGCCAACTGGCACGGTGCAATTTCCGTCGAGGTGGCATCGTACTCGACTGAGCCCGTCGATCCGACGCCAGACGCGGATAACACTCAGCTCGATGTGGCAACGTTCACGGTCAATGTGACGGCTGACGCCGATGCGCCGAATGTTGCGGCACCGGTTTCGGTTGCAGGCGTTGAGGATACGGCCATTGCAATTGCGGGACTATCGGCCAGCCTTGCCGATACGGTTGCAACAAACGGCGCGGAAGTTCTTTCAGTGAAAATTTCCGGTGTTCCGCAAGGATCGAGGTTCTCGGCCGGCTCAAACAACGGCGATGGCAGCTGGACCATTCCAGTGGCCGCGCTGCCAAGTCTCCAGATTACGCCGCCGCTCAACTATTCGGGCACGATGACGCTGACGCTGACGGCCATCGCATTGGAGCTTTCCAATGGTGATGAGGCACAGTCAGCCGTCACCTTTGATGTTGTGGT
>JALHQM010000013.1:0-11249 GCA_022841965.1 Hyphomicrobium sp.
ACTAGCTGCTTTGTCCCGTGGACCGGGACGCCGGGGCGACGTAAAAGCGCGGCATGACCCAGCCTGTCTCAACCCTCAGAATCGCGCTTGCGCAGATGAATGCCGTTGTCGGTGATATTGCCGGCAACGTGGAGAAGATACGTGCGGCGCGGCGCCGGGCGGCCGATATTGGCGCGGATCTCGTCGTGTTTCCGGAATTGTTCGTGACCGGGTATCCGCCGGAAGATTTGGTGCTGCGGCCGGCGTTCCAACAAGCGGCGCTGCATGCGGTTGAAGAGCTGGCGCGGACGATGGGGCCGGGGCCGGCGGTCCTGACGGGGACGATCTGGCCGGAGACGACGAGCGAGGGGAAGGCTCGGGTCTATAATGCCGTGGTGCTGCTTGATGAGGGCGCGGTAAAAGCCGTGCGCACGAAGGTCGAGCTACCGAACTATGGCGTGTTCGACGAACTGCGCGTGTTCACGCCGGGGCCGTTGCCGGGGCCTGTGATGTTCAAGGGCGTCAAGATCGGCGTGCCGATCTGTGAGGATATCTGGAAGGAACAGGTGTGCGAGTGCCTGGCAGAGTGTGGGGCGGAAATTCTGATTTCGCCGAACGGGTCGCCGTTCGATTGGCCGAAACCCGATTTGCGGATGAATGTCGCCGTGGCGCGGGTGACGGAGACGGGGCTGCCGATCGTCTATCTCAATCTCGTCGGCGGGCAGGATGAACTCGTATTCGACGGGGCGTCGTTTGTTTTGAATGCGGATCGCTCGCTGGCGGTGCAGATGCCGGCGTGGGACGAGGGGATCGTTCTCACCGAATGGACACGGGCGAGCGGCGGATGGGTGTGTGATACGGGCGCGCGCGCCGCGCTGCCGGAAGGCGATGCGTCGGCCTACAGCGCGTGCGTTTTGGGTTTGCGAGACTACGTGGCTAAGAATGGTTTTCCTGGCGTCGTGCTCGGGTTGTCGGGCGGTGTCGATAGTGCGCTGGTGGCGGCAATCGCGGTGGACGCGCTGGGCGCTTCCAGAGTTCGCGCGGTGATGCTGCCGTACCGGTACACGTCGCAGGAGAGTTTGGAGGACGCGGCGGCGTGTGCGAAGGCGCTGGGCATTGCCTATGACGTGGTGCCGATCGCGGAACCCGTGGAAGGTTTTTCGAAGGCACTGTCGGAGCTCTTTGCGGGCACGAACGCAGATATCACGGAAGAGAACTTGCAGAGCCGGGCGCGCGGCACGATCCTGATGGCGATCTCGAACAAATTCGGGCTGATGGTGCTGACCACGGGCAATAAGAGCGAGATGTCGGTCGGCTATGCGACGCTTTATGGCGATATGAATGGCGGGTTTAACCCGATCAAAGATCTCTACAAGGGTGAGGTTTACCGGTTGTGCCGGTGGCGCAACGCACATGTGCCGAAGGGTGCGCTGGGACCGGGTGGTGAGGTTATCCCTGAGCGCATTCTGACGAAGGCGCCGTCGGCGGAGTTGCGGCCCAACCAAACGGATCAGGATAGTCTGCCGCCGTATGACGTGCTCGACGACATTCTGTTCTGTCTGGTCGAGAAGGAAATGCCAATTGCCGACATCGTAGTGCGCGGGCATGACGTGGCAACAGTGCAGAAGGTTGAGCGGTTGCTCTATCTGGCTGAATACAAGCGCCGGCAGGCGGCGCCGGGTGTCAAAATTTCAGCGCGTAATTTCGGGCGGGACCGGCGCTATCCGATCACAAATAAGTTCCGCGAAACTGATCTCTCGCTTGCGGCCGGCGCTTCGGGTTCGAAGATCGTTGTTCCGCGCGCCGACGGCGGCGATGTTTCATAAAGGCAGACGCAGTTCATGACCCCGCATCTTCGCTTTGCGCCGAGCCCGACGGGCTATCTGCATTACGGCAACCTGCGCACGGCTGTGTTGAACTATTTGTTCGCGCGCAAGCATGGCGGGACGTTCATGCTGCGGTTGGACGATACCGACCGGGAGCGGTCGACGGAGGAATTTGCCCTGCAGATCGCGGAGGATTTGCGGTGGCTCGGGTTTACGTGGGACGCGCAAGCCCGGCAGTCGGACCGAACGGCGCGGTACCTCGAAGCGGCGGAACAGCTCAAGGTGGCCGGGCGGCTTTATGCCTGCTTCGAGACGCCGGATGAACTGGACCGGCGGCGCAAGCGGCAGCTCGCCAGCGGGCGGCCGCCGATTTACGACCGGGCGGCGTTGAAGCTTCCCGACGGGGAGCGGGCGCGGTTGGAAACCGAGGGGCGGGCGCCGCACTGGCGGTTCCGGTTGGACAATTCGGGCGCGGCGGGTGGGGTGGTGCCTGAGCACACCAACGTCGGGTGGGACGATCTTATTCGTGGTGCGCAGACGGTCGATCTGGGGTCGCTGTCGGACCCGGTGCTCATCCGGGAAGATGGGACGTTCCTCTATACGTTCACGAGCGTGGTTGACGACATTGATTTTGGCATCACGCATATTATTCGGGGTGAGGATCACGTCACCAATACGGGCGTGCAGGTGGACCTCTTCAAGGCGCTTGGAGCGGTGCCGCCAGCGTTTGCGCATCACGCGCTGCTGACGGCCAGCGGCGATCTCAAGATGTCGAAGCGGTCGGGCGATATGGCGCTGATGAACAGCCGCGAGTTGGAGCCGATGGCGGTGGCGAGCTACGTGGCGCTGATCGGCACATCGGACGCGATCGAGCCGATGCGATCGATGGAGGCGTTGGCTGAGCGGCTGGATCTGTCGCACGTTTCGACATCGGCGGCGCGGTTTGATCTGGGGGAACTGAGGGCGCTCAATGCGCGGTATTTGCATGCGACGCCCTATGATGATGTAGCGGAGCGGCTGGTCGCGAAGGGGATCGGCGGCGGGGAGGCGTTCTGGCTGGCGGTGCGCGGAAACATTTCCGTGTTCGATGATGTGAGTGACTGGTGGCGGGTTGTCGATCAGGCGTTGGTGCCCGTCGTCGAAGATGCAGATTTTCTTGCCAAGGCTGCGAGTGTGCTTCCGGCTGAGCCGTGGAGCGAGGCGACGTGGACGGATTGGACGAACGCAGTGAAAGCTGCAACGGGGGCCAAGGGTAAGGCGCTCTTTCATCCGCTGCGTTTGGCGCTCACGGGGCAGGAGAGCGGGCCGGAATTAAAAGCGCTGCTGCCGCTGATCGGCCGCGCAAAGACGCTGGCGCGGCTGTCGGGCAAAACGGCTTGAAGTAAGCGTGGTCCGGGTGTTTGCTCCCTGTCAGATTTGCCGGTCAGGGGAGCCGCATGCCGAGAGTTGTCTTCGCGCCGGCCTTGCAGAGGCATGTGAGTTTGCCGCCTTCGGTGGTTGATGGGGCGACCGTGCGCGATGTTCTTGAGGCGGCGCTTGACGGGAATGCGCGGGCCCGGCGTTACATTCTCGATGATCAGTCGGCTCTCAGAAAACACATGCTCATCTTTGTCGATGGCGCGCGCGTGGCGGATCGCCGGACGCTGAGCGACCCGGTGCATCCGACATCCGAAATCTATGTTTTGCAGTCGCTGTCGGGCGGGTGAACTTGGGCACTGAACCGGAGAGGCGCAATGAGTAACCGTTTTCTCGTCGCGACGCGCAAAGGGTTGTTCACGTTCGAGCGAACGGGGGGCGGCGCGCAGCCTTGGCAGATCACGCATACGGATTTCTTCGGCGATAATGTTTCCATGGTGCTGCATGACGCGCGGCACGGGCACATCCATGCCGCGCTCGATCATGGGCACTTCGGGGTCAAGATGCACCGTGCGGATGAGGCGACCCGGACATGGGAAGAGCTGGCTGCACCTGCCTATCCGCCAAGACCGGAGGGCCTGGAAGAGAACGACATGTGGGGGCGTCCGCTGCCCTGGTCGACGGTGCGCGTGTGGGCTCTTGAGACGGGCGGTCACGACGCACCGGGGACGCTTTGGTGTGGGACCATTCCGGGGGGGCTTTTCAAATCAGAGGACAGCGGCGCGACGTGGCGGATTGTTGAATCGCTTTGGCATCATCCCGATCGTCCGAAGTGGATGGCGGGTGGGGCCGACCTGCCGGCGCTGCATGCGATCCTTGTTGATCCCCGCAAATCCGCAACCGTGCGGGTTGGCGTTTCGACCGGTGGCATGTGGCAGACGGACGATGGGGGGCAGAGTTGGCGGGTGCGCGGCACCGGCCTGCGCGCGGAGTATGTTCCGCCCGAACACACGCATCATCCAATGTTTCAGGATATCCATGCCCTGGCGCAGTGTCCGGGCGAGCCAGACCGGCTGTGGATCCAGCACCACAACGGCATCTTCCATTCTGAGGATGGCGGCGAGACTTGGCGCGAGATCACCGACGTCTCCGTCTCGACGTTCGGTTTTGCCGTGAAGGTTCATCCCCGAGACGGCAAGACAGCGTGGTTTGTGCCGGCCATCAAAGACGAAAAGCGCGTGCCGGCCGACGGGCGGTTTGTGGTGACACGGACGCGTGATGGAGGAAAGTCGTTCGAAACGCTGAGCCAAGGGCTGCCGCAGCAGCATGCCTACGACCTTGTCTATCGCCATGCGCTCGATATCGACGAGACGGGGAACCGGTTGGTGATGGGCAGCACGACGGGTGGTGTGTGGGTGAGCGAGGACGGCGGCGACACGTGGTGCGAAGCTGCCGGACGTTTGCCGCCGGTTTACTGCGTGCGGTTCATGGCGAGCTAGCTACTGGGTAGCTACTGGGGCGTCGTGAGATCGGACGACCAGCCGGAGGCGGATGTGCCGCCGGCGGCGGTCGTGGCCGGGGTTTCTGCCGGGGGTGCCGCGCCCTGTTGCTGGGTGCCGTCACTGGGTGGGGGCGTGCCAGCGTTATATTCCTCGGCTTTGCACGAGCAGCCTTGCACGTATTCCTTGCGGTAGCGGAAGGCGATTTTCATCGATGTGTAGGGCGTGTTCGATTGGGCGCCGACCATCTGCTCCACCGAGCCGCCGGGGTTTTGATAGTAGAAGAGTTCGGTGGGCGCTGCACACTTGGACGAGCAGACTTCCGCATCGCGCTCGAAGTGGTTGGGGAGCGTGGAGAAGCTGACGGGGAAATAGTAGCCGTCGCAGAGGCGGACGCAGACGGTGCGATACGTCGCGTAGGGCAAGTTCGAGAACGAGCCGCCAAGGCCACCGCCGCTGCCGCCGCTATCTTCCTGCCACAGCGACTGGAAGGGGTTCTGCTCGGTGCGGCGGGCTTGCTGCTGATAGGTGGCGCCACAGTTGTTGCGGGCGAGTTCGCGGACGATCTCGTCGGTGTAGGAGCGGCCTGACGAGGAAATGAGCTGGCTGCGCTGGTTTTCGAGATCGGCCTTCTGGCGCTTCAGGCCATCGACCTCGCGCGAAAGGTCGACACATTTGCGCGTGTTGCGCAGCGTTTTGGAAAACAGAAAGTATTCATAGCAGGAGCGATCGAGTGTCTGCGATCCTTGGCGCAACTGCTGATCGATCTGGCGAAGCTGGCTCTCGACGAGTGGAAGGATGTCGCGCGACTGGCCGCCGTTCTGCGTTTCCTGCACGAGGCGCTGTTCGAGCTGAAGGCAGACGGGTGAGCGGCCGGCAGCTGAGCTGAGCGGGGGTGCGCCGGGGGCGCCTGGACGGGCGGCGGGTTCGGGCGGAGGGCGCCAGGCGGGCGGAGCCTGTTCCACGGGTCGGCGTTCCTGGGGCTGGTCCCACGGCCAGGAAAACTGAGCGGCGGCTGGCGAGGACGGCAGCGCTGCAGCGCAAACGACGATGGCCGCCGTCAACGCAAGGGCACTTGCGCGGCGCAGGGCGTGGCCGATGGTGGTGCGTCTGCTCGTCATCGCGCGTCCGGCTTTATCCGTTTGGTGTGCCGGCATCCTTAGCCCAAGTCTTTGATCCTGCCGGGACTATGGCATAGGCGCGTAATGGGGAGCAATTGCGGCGCGGGACGAGACTGTGGGGAACAGGTTTTGCTGCGGCGGTGGCACCACAGGTCGTGTTCGGAGGACTGGGAGCGCTGCCCCGGTTGACGGCGGAGGTGAGCGGTCGCATAAGCTGCGCATGGCCACGCGCAGCACCACAACCGCCGTAAGCACCTGTAGCGGCATTCTCATTCCGGGCTAGTACCCGCAGTCCGAAGTTCGTATGTCAGCGCCGCACCCTCAGCCACGAACGTCGGACTGATCACGGGTACTAGCAAGCCGTTGTTTCTAGTACCGCTAATCGATCAGAAGTCCCTGTTGCGAATTCGCTGCGAGTGGTGCAGGGACTTCTGATCGGCGGTACTAGTCAAGCAGGCCGGCCGCGCGACCTCGTCTTTCCGTTTTCGCAAGACAGAGCTCCGCCCCGCCGGTGAAGAGGGCGAATACGTATGTCACTCAGGCTCTACAACACGTTGACGCGGCAGAAGGAGCTGTTCCAGCCGATTGATCCGCGAAACGTGCGCATGTACGTCTGCGGGCCGACGGTCTACGACTTTGCGCACATCGGGAACGCGCGGCCGGTGATCGTGTTCGATGTGTTGTTTCGGCTGCTGCGTGAGATCTATGGCGCCGAGCATGTGACGTATGTGCGCAACATCACCGACGTGGACGACAAGATCAATGCTCGCGCCGCGGAGCGGTATCCGGAGCTGGCGCCCGAGGTCGGCATCCGCAAGCTGACGGAAGAGACAGCGGCGCAGTTTCATGCAGACATCGCAGCGCTGGGCGTGCTGCCACCGACGGTGGAGCCGCGGGCGACCGAGCACATCGTTGAGATGGTGGTGCTTTGCAATCAGCTCGTTGCGAACGGTCATGCTTACGTGGCGGCGGACCATGTGCTGTTCGACGTTTCGTCGATGGCGGATTATGGGCGGCTGTCGAACCGGTCTTTAGAGGAGATGGAGGCCGGGGCGCGGGTCGAGGTGGCGCCTTACAAGAAGGGGCCGATGGACTTCGTCTTGTGGAAGCCGTCGAAGCCGGGCGAGCCGGCGTGGCCTTCACCAGCTGGCATTGCAGCACCGGGGCGGCCGGGGTGGCATATCGAGTGCTCGGCGATGGCCGGCAAGCACCTGGGCGACGTGTTCGATATTCACGGCGGCGGCATTGATCTCGCGTTTCCGCATCATGAGAACGAGATCGCGCAGTCGCGGTGCGCGCACGGCACGGACGTGATGGCGCGGGTTTGGATGCACAACGGCTTCTTGCAAGTCGAAGGCGAGAAGATGTCGAAGAGCCTGGGGAATTTTATTACGATCAATGAGCTGCTGGGGACGGGGACGTTTGGGGCTAGCCAGTGGCATGGCCGTGTCGTGCGCTTTGCGATGCTGGGCACACATTACCGTCAGCCGATCGATTGGACGGTGGACCGACTGGTGCAGGCGCGTGCGACGTTGTTTGATTTTAGTTTTCTGCATGGGTCGCCCGTGGCGGACGCGCCGCATCCGGACGTGATCGCTGCATTGTCGGATGATTTGAACACGCCGAGTGCGATTTCGATCATCCACGGGTTGGCGAAGTCGGCACACCGGAATACGGAGACTGCCGCCGTTTTAAAAGCAACGCTGCAATTTATGGGGCTTTATAAGAATGAGACCCAGGATGAGTTAAACCCGGGTCATGAGGCGCGGACCGTTGATGGTTCGAAGGTGGAGCCGCTGATTGTCGCGAGGCTCGCGGCGCGCAAGGCGAAGGACTTCAAGGAGAGCGACCGGATCCGGGACGAGTTGGCGGCGATGGGTGTGACGTTGAAGGATACGAAGAACAAAGACACGGGTGAGATCGAGACGACGTGGGAGATTGCGCGGTGAGGTTTGATCCACGGTTCATTTGGGGTCAGACCCCTAATTAGGGGTCTGACCCCATTCGGGCGCTCGTGCGGGTGCTCACCACCGCCTCTGGCTCCTCCCCGCAAGGGGGAGGGGGATTTCAGAGGCGCACGATGCGTTCATTGTGACCTGATGTGAGCGGTGCGTTGACGGCGTGGAGGAGCTGACATGACGACGGAATCGACGGCGGTGCGGTGGGGGTTGCGGCTGGTGGGGCTGGGGATGATCTTGACGGCGCTGGCGCTCGCCGCGTGGTCTTTTGGGCTGTTTGAGGTGGCTTTGACGGAGACGACATGATGCGCACTGCATCGAACATGGTGGGCCGGTCGATCGGGTGGGCCCTCGCGCTGGTCATGGTGGCGATTGTGCTTCTGGTGGCGGCGGTATTGCTGGGACTGATCCCGATGAGCTTTGCGCCATGAGTTCGGATTATCCGCTGCGGCCATTTTTGCCGGGCGACACCCTTGCCTTGCGAGATCTTTTTGCGGCCAGTGTCGAGGAGTTAACGCAGGACGATTATGATGAAGACCAGCGGGCGGCCTGGGTGGCGTTCGCCGAGGATGCAGAGGCGTTCCGGGACCGGCTGGAGGAGGCCACCACGCTGGTTGTCGAACTCGACGGTGAGCCGGCAGGGTTTGGTTCATTGAAAGAGAATAGCATCCTCGACATGCTGTACGTTCACCCCTATCACGCTGGCACCGGGGTCGGGACGGCGCTCTGCAATGCCTTGGAAAAGATCGCCAAGGCGCGCGGGGCGAAGGCGATCACGGTGGAATCCTCCGAAACCGCCGTCGAATTCTTCGAGGGGCGGGATTTCGAGGCGACGCAGCGCAATTCGGTGGAACGGTTTGGCGAGTGGCTGGCAACGACGACCATGACCAAATCGTTGCAAGAGGCGGCGCGCAAGGATGACGAGGTCGACGATGACGGGGAAACCTGACGGCGACGAGATGGGTCCGCCCTTTGCCCGGCATGGAACGTATTACATGGTTTTGAAGATCGCAGTCCTGGCGGCTGCGGTCGTGCTCGCGCTGAAGATGGCGGGCGTTTGGTGAGTGAGATGACAAAGGAACGGCTTTATCTGTTCGACACGACGTTGCGCGATGGGGCGCAAACGACGGGTGTTGATTTTTCCATTGCGGATAAGCGACGCATCATCGGCGTGCTCGATCAGTTGGGGCTCGATTATATCGAGGGCGGATATCCGGGGTCGAACCCGACGGATACCGAACTGTTCTCCGTGAAGCCGCAATTGACGACGAGCCGGTTTACCGCGTTTGGGATGACGAAGCGCGCCGGGCGGTCGATCGAAAATGATCCCGGGTTCCAGTCGTTGGTGCAGTCGGCGGCGGACAGCGTGTGTCTCGTGGCAAAGTCGTGGGATTATCACGTGCGCGTGGCGCTCGGGATCACGAACGAGGAGAACCTGGCTGGTATTGCCGAGAGTATCAAGGCGGTGGTGGCGTCGGGCAAGGAAGCGATGCTCGACTGCGAACATTTCTTCGATGGGTTCAAGGGCAACAAGGCCTACGCACTGAGCGTAGCAAAGACGGCTTATGATTCGGGGGCGCGCTGGGTCGTGTTGTGCGACACGAACGGCGGGACGCTGCCGCACGAGGTCGAACGGATTGTCGCCGAGGTCGCCACGGTGGTGCCGGGTTCACATCTAGGCATTCACACGCACAACGATACGGAGAATGCGGTTGCCAATTCGCTGGCGGCGGTTCGCGCGGGCGTGCGCCAGATCCAGGGGACGCTGAACGGGCTTGGCGAGCGGTGCGGCAACGCGAATATGACGTCGATCATTCCGACGCTGCTCTTGAAGAGTGAGTTTGCGAATTTCTTCGATACCGGCGTTACTGCGGAAAAGCTGCGCGCGCTGACGCATGCGAGCCGGGTGCTCGATGAAGTCTTGAACCGGGCGCCGGACCGGCATGCGCCGTATGTGGGCGAGAGCGCGTTTGCGACCAAGGCCGGTATTCATGCCTCCGCCATCCTGAAGGAGCCGGAGACGTATGAACACGTGCGACCGGACGCCGTGGGCAATGAGCGGCGGCTCTTGGTCTCCAAGCAGGCGGGGCGGTCTAATGTCGTCTCGGCATTGGAGCGGTTCGGGCTGGCGCAGGATCGCGACGACGAGCGGATCTCGCGGCTCTTGGAAGAAGTGAAGGTGCGCGAGGCTGCGGGCTACTCGTACGAGGCGGCTGAAGCGTCGTTCGAATTGTTGGCGCGGCGGATGCTTTCGAATGTGCCGCAATACTTCTCGGTGGATAGTTTCCGGGTGATGGTCGAGCGGCGCAACAATGCGCTCGGAAAGCTCGTGACCGTGTCGGAAGCGATCGTGAAGGTGCATGTGAATGGAGC
Organism: Hyphomicrobium sp.; assembly: GCA_022841965.1. GTDB lineage: Bacteria > Pseudomonadota > Alphaproteobacteria > Rhizobiales > Hyphomicrobiaceae > JAGVSR01. The sequence continues at coordinate 10,113 of JALHQM010000013.1, forward strand.
GGCCGAGCCACTGTGGTCGGTTGGCGAGGGCAACGGTCCGGTCAACGCGCTCGATCAGGCGCTGCGCAAGGATCTCGGTAAGTATCAGAAACATATCAACGAGATCGAGCTGGTCGATTACAAGGTGCGCATCCTGACGGGTGGGACCGAGGCGGTGACGCGGGTGCTGGCGGAGACGCTCGACACGGTGACGGGCGAGCGCTGGATCACGGTGGGCGTTTCGCCCAATATCATCGATGCAAGCTTCGAGGCCCTGCTCGACAGTATCAACTTTAAGCTGGTGCGGGCCGGGGCAGAGGCGGCGTGAGGGTTCGGCGGCAGTGGCGTGACGGGGTGTTCGTGACTATATGACAGTCGCATCCTTGAGAGGTTCGATATGAAGCGCCTGTCCTTCGTTCCTGCATTGATGCTGTGCGCCGCTTCAGCGGCGGCAATGGCGGCCGACTTTACGGCCAAGGACGTGACGCATTCGCTGTTCCAGGCAAAGGCTGGGAAGCCCGTGGACTTTTCGGGCAAAAATTTGTCTGGGCTTGACCTTGCCGGACTGGATTTCAAAGGTGCACGGCTGACGAACGTCGATCTGTTGGGGGCCGACCTGACCGAAGGCGTGTTCAAGGGTTCGGACCTTTCGGGGTCGCGGCTCGATCGCACAACGCTGACACGGGCGGACTTTTCGGGCGCGACGCTTGAGAATGCGACGATCTTGCGACCGAGCATTTATTCGACCTTCACGGTGGCGGACACGAACTGGACGGAAGCGCCGAAGTTTACCGGCGCGAAAATGGCTGGAGCTAAACTGTTTGGGCGGTTTGATTTTGCTGACTTCAAAGGCGCGGATTTGAAGGGCGCGCACTTTACCAGCCGGGCACCACGGGACGAGAACACGTCGTTGGCGCAGGTGGGACTATTTAGCGGCGATTTCGACGATGCCAATCTTGAGGATGCTGACTTCACCGGGGGGCGGCTCGGATTTGCAAGTTTCACCAATGCGAACCTGAAGGGCGCGCTGTTCAACGGGACGGATCTGACGCGCGCTGATTTTTCGGGCGCCGACGTGACGGGGGCGGACTTCACAGGTGCCAATCTGGATGAAGCGAAATTCACCGGCGCGAAGGGCTTCGACGCGGTGAAGGGCTT
>JALHQM010000013.1:11349-19744 GCA_022841965.1 Hyphomicrobium sp.
CGTCGGGCGAGAGCGTGCCGGCGAGCACGTGGTCGGAGAGGTCGTCGAGGCGGCTGCCTTCGCCGCGGCGGATGCGGGCTGCAACGAGGTCGGCGGCGGCGCGCGCGATCAGGTAACGTGCGCGGCGGCGGCGGCGGGATTGAGCGCCGGTCGCGCGGACGTGCTCGCCGACGGAATTGATTTCGGCCAAGAGTTTGTCGACGCCCTCGCCGGATGTGGCGGTGGTTTTCAGAAGCGGGATCTTGTCGCTGATGGTGGCGCGGATGGAGAGCGCGCCGGCGAGTTGCTGCATGGTTTGCTCGGCGCCGGGTCGGTCGCCTTTGTTAACGACAAGGATGTCGGCGATTTCGAGCAGGCCCGATTTCATGGCCTGAATATCATCGCCTAAGCCCGGTGCGGAGATGACGACGCGCACATCAGCGACTTCGGCGACGTCGATTTCGTTCTGACCGGTGCCGACGGTTTCGAGGAGAATGATGTCGAAGCCTGCTGCGTCGAACGCATCAATGATGCGCACCGCGGCAGGCGACAGGCCGCCCAAGTATCCCCGCGAGGCGAGGGAGCGGACGAAGACGCCATCGTCGTCGAGGGCGGCCGTCATGCGAATGCGGTCGCCGAGAATGGCGCCGCCGGAAATCGGGCTCGAGGGGTCGACCGCGATGACGGCGACGGTTTTTCCGGCGGCGCGCAATTCGCGGATGACGGCGTTGACGAGGGTCGATTTGCCCGCGCCCGGCGGGCCGGTGAAGCCGGCGACGAGGGCGTGACCCAGATGCGGCTGGAGGGCTTGCAGAAGTGCCGGCGCGTGGCTGGATAACCGTTCCAATTCCGTGACGGCTTGCGAGACAGCGCGGCGTTCGCGCGCGGTGATGCGCGCGATGAAATCGGGGAGGTCGTCATGATGTCCCACACTCGGCAGGCCGGTGTGGGCGTGCTGCCCCACACTCGGCAGGCCAGTGTGAGGGTGCTGCCCCCCACCCGGCGATCCGGTGCGGGTGTCCGGATCGGGTGGGGTCGGCGGAGCGGATGTGGCGTCGCGGGTCATGCCGTCCGCTGTACGTGACAGCGCTCACGGGCGCAACGGGCTGCTGCTTCCCGTCCCCGATGTTTCAAATCAGAGGGCCGGTTTCCAGGCCCTATCGTCCGGTTTGGCTTCGATGGACGGTGGCGGCGTGGGGGCCTTGCGTGCGGGGGCGGGGGCGAGATCGAGGGTGCCCTGGCGGTCGCCGCCGTCCTGATCGTCGTCGTCGAAATCATCATCATCATCATCATCATCGTCGTCGCGCTCGAAGCGGTCGTCGTCTTCTTCGTCGAAGGCGCGCGGGGGTGGGCGGCGCAGCGGCGCTGCTGACAGATCAGACTCATCGCCGCGCCGGGTCTCAACCGTGCCGTCTTCGTATTCGCGGTAGATGGTCTGAGCGGCGGAGGGGCTGGGCACTGTCGTGAGCGAAAGCGCGGCCAGAGCGAGGGCCGAGACACGCAGTGTGTGCGGACGGCTCGTTTGGAGAGGTGCCATTGCGGGCTCCAGTTGTCGTTGCGAGATCGACTCGCGAGGCGGTGAGCGCGCAGTGAGCCGCTCATTTCGGGCAGTATGGGGGCGGAGGTCTGAACGCGCGATGAACGCGACGGCGGTGCGACTCAACACGGTTTACGCATGATGAGCGCGAAATCGATTCAGTACCAGAGGCCAGGGAAGCGATAGCGTGGCCGCAATGTGGCGGGGCCCATGCCGACGAGGGAGACAAATGGTTTTTCGACGATGACCAGGGGCGCGGGCGCGTGGGTTTCGGCCAACTCTTGCAGGCGGGCCACGCGCACAGCAGCCGGGGGATGGGTCCGCAGAAGTGATGGCAGGGGAACGCGGCGGGCGGCGATTGGCGGCGTCAGGTCTTCCCAGACGTGCCCGGTGACGATGTCGACCTTGTTGAGCGCGGAGGCGAGACCGATGGGATCGCCGGTGAGGGCGACGGCGAGACGATCCGCTTCGAACTCGCGTGCGCGGGATAGGGCGAGCTGGAGGAGATTGAGAGCGGCCGGTGTGATGTAAAGTGCGGCGATGGCGAGCCAGGAGACCATCCCGGCGCCAGTCGCGTAGGCGACGACATTGTAGCCAAAGAGGACCAGTGCGACGAAGGCTGCGCCGTGGATGAGGCGGGCTGCGATGTCGGCGATGCCCATGATCCACAGATCGCCATTGCGGATGTGGCTCATTTCGTGGGCGATGACACCGGCTAGTTCACGCATTGACAAGCGGCGCACGAGACCTTCGGACAGGGCAATGGCGGGACGATCGGCCGTGCCGGTTGCGAAGGCGTTCAGGGTCAGGCTTGGGATCAGATAAAGGCTCGGTTTCTGCGGCAGGCCAGCACGCCAAGCCAGCACCTCGATGAGGCTTGAGAGCTGGGTGTCGTCCGAGGTGACGAGCCGGGCGGAGTAGAGCCGCATCATCGTTTCGGCGGGGACCTTGGGGGCTGCGACCGCAAGGCCGATAATCATGACCGCCACCGCTACGATGCCGGTCACGCCGGCCAAAAGGTAGGCGCTCAGGCCGGCACTGAGACCGAACGCTGCCAGCAATGTGAGTGCATGGGCGATGTTTTGCGAGAGGAGCGGCGACAATGCCAAGCCCGGGTGCAGGCCCAAGTCAGTCGTCACAGTGGATGCCATCAGGGCCTCGTCATGGCAGGTGGCGCGGTCAACGGCGGACACGTGCCCGCCACCGGGGCAAGCGGTGAGATGACCGCGCCACTGCGTCGAAAGAACGGCGGTGCGCGGCGCTTTATTCCGCTGAGGCGATCCTACATTCGCGCGCGGCGTCGCTGAATGCCATCTTACCCTAGAATTTGGCCAATACGGCGTCATCGTTGGCGGTGGGGCGATCCGGGGTCAGGGCGGCCATGATTGCTGGCACGATCTCAGTAGCGTCATCGACGACGGTGAAGCCAACCTCGAGACCCGGCCGAATGAAGGTCTCGCTGCGCATGTGCGACAGCAAATTTAGAAATGGCGACCAGAAGCCGGCGATATTGGCGACGACAATCGGCTTGGCATGGCGTCCGAGTTGGGACCATGTCAATTGTTCAACGAGTTCTTCGAGGGTGCCGATACCGCCGGGCAAGGCGACGAAGGCGGAGGCGTTGTCGAACATCAACCGTTTTCGTTCATGCATGTCGCGCGTGACGATCAGATCGTTCACGTCCTTGAGCATATGCTCACGTTCGGTCAAGAAGGCCGGGATGATGCCGGTGACATGGCCGCCTGCTTCCAGCGTGGCGCGGGCGACTTCACCCATGAGGCCAAGACTGCCGCCACCGTAGACGAGACCGAGGTCTGCGTTGGCGAGTGCGCGGCCCAAGACGCGCGCGCTTTCGGCATAGGCGGGGTTGGCGCCATGGCCGGAGCCGCAATAGACGCAGACGGACTGATGCGGACGGCGCGCGGGCTGTGCAGTCTCGTTTAGGGTTAACGCGCCGTTGGTGGCTTTCGCAGGCCGAGATTTGTGTTTTTTCATCGTTTGACGTCTCTAGATTTCGGCACGGCTTGATAAGATGGGGGCCAGGACCAGAAAAAGCGAGACCCGCGAACTCGGTTCTTCCCAAGATCCAGGCGGGTCATACCGAACTCCGTCCTGCCTAATGTTTGTCACGGACTTATAACAGAAGAGCCAGACGGCGGGCATAACACCTGCGGTATACGTCCACCGTGGTGGCGATAGAGGCGAAGGCCATGAACTCGACGGCGACTTTCGCACAGCGCAAAGCGGCATGGTTCAAGCGGGCCGTGATTTTGGTTGTGTGCGCGAGCGGTTTTGGCGCACCGGCGGCCTGGGCTCAGGCGCGCGCGGAAGCGGCACCGCCCACCATCGAAAAGGTGATTGTCGGCGAAACGGGGGTGGCGAACATCGAGGGCGAGGGCAAACCCGGCGATATTGTGCAACTCATGGCGGCGGGTTCGGCGATCGGCGAGGCGGCAGTGGCTGCCAATGGGCGCTGGCGCGTTGCACTGAAAGACGGGTTGAAGCCGGGCATCCATCAGATCCGTGCGGAGGCTCGCACGGATGGCCAAGGACGGGTGGCGCCGGGCGACGAGATCCGGATTGCCATCCCGTCGCAGATTGGGGCGCGGGCGGTGGTTGCCTACGATGGCGTCACGGGGGATGCGGACCGGGCGACGCGGCAGCGGGCGGAAGACCTTGCCCAAGCCGCAGGGCAGGCGTTCGACACTGTGACGGGCGTATCGAGGTCCAATGACGCTGCAGCGCCACCGCGCGGTGCTGTGCCCGAAGCGGCTTTGCAAGGCGATGGGTTGTCGGCGCAGGCGGCGGGTCCTGTGGCGGTCGTGATCGAATGGTTGAAGCGGTCGGCGCGCGGGTATCGGGAAGATGTCGTCGGTAAACTCAGGCCCGAGGAGGCTCCGTCGACTGGAGTGGAGCCCGCGCCTGGTGCGGATCGCGACGAGGTGGCGGCCACAGCCGCCGGAACGATTGCGAAAGAGCGGGCCGAGGCGGAGGCGCGGCGGATCGATCTTGCCGAGGCGGAGACCGTGCGTAAGGTGCAGGACGCCAGCAAGGCCGAGGCGGACGCGCGGAAGGCTGAGGCTGCCAAACGCAAGCGAGCCGAAGAGCTTGCTCGCCTTAAGGCCGAGACCGACCGGCGCATTGCGGAGGACTTGGAGCGGCTGAAGGATGCGAAGGCCGAGGCCGATCGCGCTAAGGCCAAGCCCGCCGCTCCGCAGCAGAAGGCCAATATTACGTTAGAGCGATTTTATTTGCCTGGGCAGAAGAGACCGGCGGAGCTGGAACGGACGGCTGAGAGAGAGCGGGTGGCCATCGCAGAGGATATCGACGCGCGGCAGGCGAAGTCTGTGCGCAACACCTCCCTCAGCCGTTGTGCGGAGGGCCGGGTGATCAAACGCAAAGGGCGGCGTTGGTATGTGACGGGTGCGAACGACACTCTTTGGGACATCGCGGAGCGGTTTTATGGTTCGGGCACAGCGTATCCGCGCATCTACAAGGTCAATCGTAAGCGGTTGGCGAGCCCGCATGTCGTGCGGCCGTGCCTTGCCCTGCGGCTGCCGGTCCGCCGCGGGTGATTTCGCGGCCAAGTGTCGCCGCCGTCGTGCCGTGACGCATCGGTTGCGTCCATAGACCGGTGGAAGTTGCGCGGGCTCGCCGCTAAGGTCCTGACGCCGTGCCGTTCCATCCTCGCGCGCCGCCGGCAGCGCACCTTTAGATTTAAGGCCCACTGACAAGATGAATGCTCCGATTACGACCCCGCGTGTGTCGCCGCATGCCGCCAAAGCCACGGGTGAAAATCCAAATCTGCTCGGGCTGGCCAGCAATGCGGATCATTGGACGGTCTTCAAGGGGCTGCTGCCGTTCGTGTGGCCGGCCGGGCGGCCGGACTTGAGGTTCAACGTGGCACTGGCGTTTGTTATGCTGGTGCTGGCAAAGCTGGTGACCATCTCGATCCCGGTGATTTTTAAGTACACGACCGACTGGCTCACGGCCGATGCGCCGACGCCGAATACGCTGGGGGCTGGACAGCTGGCGCTGGGCGCGTCGCTGCTTATTCTTGCCTACGGTGTGGCCCGCGTTGTGTCGATGGGTTTGAACCAGGTGCGCGACGTGCTGTTCACGAAGGTGGGGCAGCATGCGGTGCGGTCGCTCAACAACCGAACGTTCGAGCATTTGCACAAGTTGTCGTTGCGGTTCCATCTGGAGCGGCGGACGGGCGGGCTTTCGCGCGTGATCGAACGCGGCACGCGGGGCGTCGATCTCATCATGCGGATGGGCATTCTGCAGCTGGCGCCGACGGCGCTGGAATTGATTCTGGTGTGCGTGCTGCTGACCTACTTTTTCAATTTTGGATACGTGATCATTCTTCTGGTCACCATTGTCGCCTACATGTGGTTCACGTTTGCGGCCTCGGAAAAGCGCATCGCGATCCGGCGCGAGATGAACGACAGCGACACGGATGCGAATACCAAGGCGATCGATAGCCTGTTGAATTTCGAGACGGTGAAATACTTCGGCAATGAGCAGGTTGAGGCGCGTCGCTTTGATGGCGCGATGGCGCGCTACGAAATCGCGGCGGTGAAAACGTATGCATCGCTGGGAACGCTGAACACTGGGCAGGCGCTGATTTTCACGGTTGGCATGACGGTTGTCATGTGGCTTGCGGCGCGGGGCGTGATTGCTGGAACGCACACGCTCGGCGACTTCGTGATGATCAACGCAATGATGATCCAGCTTTATATGCCGCTCAATTTCATGGGCATGGTGTATCGCGAAATCAAACAGGGACTGGTCGATCTGGAGACGATGTTCTCGCTCCTGGGTGAGAGTGCGGAAGTGCAGGACAAGCCGGGGGCCAAGCCGCTAGTGGCCGGAAGTGGAGAAATCCGCTTTAACAATGTTTCGTTTGCCTACGAACCGGACCGGGCGATCTTAAAGAACGTTTCGTTCGAGGTGCCGGCGGGGAAGATGGTGGCGATCGTCGGGCCGTCGGGGGCGGGCAAATCGACGATTTCGCGTATTCTGTTCCGGTTCTATGACATCCAGTCGGGTGCGGTGACGATCGACGGCCAGGATGTGCGCGATGTGACGCAAGTCTCGTTGCGCGCGGCCATCGGCGTGGTCCCGCAGGACACGGTGCTGTTCAACGATACCATTCTCTACAACATTCGCTATGGCCGCCCGGACGCGAGCGACGAGGATGTTATTGCTGCTGCGAAAATCGCGCAGATCGACGACTTCGTGCAGACGTTGCCGCAAGGTTATAAGACGATGGTTGGTGAGCGGGGATTGAAACTTTCCGGCGGCGAGAAACAGCGCGTGGCAATTGCGCGGACGCTTTTGAAGGCGCCGCCAATCCTGATGCTCGACGAGGCGACGAGTGCACTGGACAGCCATACGGAAAAGGAAATTCAGGATGCGCTCGACCGGGCGACTAAGGATCGGACAACCCTGGTGATTGCGCACCGGCTTTCGACGATCGTGCATGCGGACAACATCGTTGTGCTCGACAAGGGCGAACTCGTCGAGCAGGGGACACATGCGGAACTGATCGCCAAGGACGGGCTCTATGCGAGCCTGTGGAACCGGCAGCGGCAGGCGGAAAAAGCGCGCGAGGAATTGGCGCTGGCGCTGGAGGAGGCCGAGCGAGCGGGGGCGCTGCGGGCGGCCGATACGGTCCTGCCGAAGGGGATCTGATAGCCGTTAACCGGGGACTGACGGCAATTGACGTACAGTCGAGCCGATTGATGGCGGATCTCAACGCATGTTGGCACAACTCGGCAAAGGATTTAAGAGCGCGCTTCAGTTGGTGGCGTCGGGTCTTCGTGTTCTTTGGTTCCTCGTTTGGTCGGCGCTGAAGCCGCCGCTCATGATGGCGTTGCAGGTTTTAGCGGCGCTCGTCGTCCTGTTCGAGGAGTGGGGGTGGAAGCCACTCTCCGACGCGCTGGCGTGGCTGGCGCGTTTTCGCATTATCGCCAAGCTGGAGGGGCTGATCGCGCGATTGCCGCCTTATGCGGCGCTCATCGTGTTCGCGTTGCCGACGGCGGTTTTGTTTCCGGTGAAGCTGGCCGCGATGTGGCTCCTCGCTCAAGGCAAAGTGGCCACCGCGACCGCGACGTTCATTGTTGCAAAGATTGCTTCGACGGCACTGGTGGCGCGTCTGTTCATGCTGACGCGGCCGGCCTTGATGCAGATCGCGTGGTTCGCGCGGGCGTACAATTGGTTCATGCCATGGAAGGACCGGCTCTTTGCGCAGATCCGCGGATCGTGGGTCTGGCGCTATGGGCGCATGGTGAAGACGCGCGTGCGGCTGGAGATGAAGCAGGCCTGGGCGCGGTGGAAGCCTGAGGTGCAGCAGATGGCAGCGCGCGTGCGGGCGTTGTGGACGGGCTATTTCGGCAAGAGCACGTAGATATAGGCGATGTAGCCGGCGAGGAGGGCTATCCCTTCTATGCGGCTGATGCGATAGCCGCTCCAGGCGACGGCGAACATCGCGGCACTGGCGGCGATCATCACAAGATTGTCGAAATTGACAATTTCAGCGGGGACGTCGGTCGGCGAGAGGAGGGCGGTCGCACCGCCGATGCCGAGGATGTTGTAGATGTTGGAGCCCATAATGTTGCCGAGTGCGACATCGCCATGCCTGCGAAGGGCGGCAACGACGGAGGTGACGAACTCGGGCATCGAGGTGCCGACGGCGACGATGGTGAGGCCGATCACGGCTTCCGACATTCCATAGGAACGGGCGATGCCGATGGCACCATCGACCAGAAGCTTGCCGCCGAGGACGACGATGGCGAGGCCGCCGAGCGCCATGAAGAGGGGTAGGACGGGGCCGAGCTTATCAGCGAAGGATTTGGTTTCGGCTTGATGGGTGAT
>JALHQM010000013.1:19844-64402 GCA_022841965.1 Hyphomicrobium sp.
GCCGCCGAGCAACAATCCGATATCGGTCACGTGATTTCCCTCGCGAAACTCCCGCCGCCGCAGACCTGTCCGGGCGACCGGCCAACACTTGGACGTGTGCGTGGATTTCTACAAGCCCTGGAGATGCAAAAGTGCCGTTAGATCGGCGTGGTCAATGACCGCGCCGGTTGGGCTTGCGCGCATGGCGGCGCGCACGGCCGGTTTTGCCCGGAATGCGACGCCAAGGCCGGCCGCCTTTAACATGGGGAGGTCATTGGCACCGTCGCCGACGGCAAGGACGTGTGCAGGCTTGAGACGGCCGGTGCCGGCGAGGCCAAGCAGGATCGACCGCTTGGCGGTGGGGTCGAGAATAGGGTTGGCGACGCGGCCGGTGAGAATGCCATTTTTGATTTCGAGCGTGTTGGCGTGAACGTGGTCGAAGCCAAGTTGGTGGCCGACCCGCTCGGCAAAGACCATAAAACCGCCAGTGACGAGGGCGGTGACAGCGCCATTGGCTTTCATCGTTGCGACGAGAGCGGCGGCGCCGGGCATGAGCGTGATGCGCGCGGCGGCCGTGGCGAGATCGGCCGTGTTGAGGCCGGCGAGAAGGCCAACGCGGTGGTGGAGGGATGTTACGAAATCGCATTCGCCGCGCATGGTGGCCAGCGTCAGGGCTGCCAGTTTTTCGCGGTGGCCGGACAGACTGGCCAGTTCGTCGATCATCTCCTGCTCGATCATGGTCGATTCCATGTCGGCTGCGAGTATGGATTTGGCGCGGTTGGTGGCTGGCAGCGTGTTGATGTCGATGGGGCGCGTTGCAAGGGCTGTGGCAACGGTCTCGCGGATGTTTGTATCCTCAATTGGGGCTTCGAAGGCGGCGCCAGCTTTGAGCCAGCGGCCATCGGTACCGGTCTGGGCGCGCACAATCGCAGCGACACTGTCATCGAGCGCGCCGGAGGCGGGATTGGCAGTGAGAACCAGAACGTGCGGGTGCGGCATCGGCGGCGCGGTTTATGGGACCGGGAGGCATTGCTGGCGTGCTGACCTTGCCTCGGCTAAGCAGGGCCATGACACAGATAAGAGCTATCCTGATTGCCGGTCCGACGGCGAGTGGTAAATCGGCCTTGGCGCTGCGGCTTGCGCGTGAGCGGGGCGGGATTGTTGTGAATGCCGACAGCATGCAGGTTTATGCGGAATTGGAGATCCTCTCCGCACGGCCAACTCCGGCAGAAATGGGCGATGTTCCGCACCGGCTCTATGGGCATGTGGCGATGCGCGAGGGATATTCCGTCGGCCGCTTCGTGCGCGAGGCGGAGGCGGTGCTGGCGGACGTGACGGCGCAGGGCCAGTTGCCGATTTTTGTCGGAGGGACGGGTCTCTATCTCAAGGCCTTGTTGGAAGGGCTGTCGCCCATTCCGGCGATCCCGCCGGCCATTCGCGAGCACTGGCGGGCGGAGGCGGACCGCCTGGGCGCATCGAAGCTGCATCGCACGTTGGCGGAGATGGATCCGGGGACGGCTGCTCGTTTGTCTCCCACCGATCCGCAGCGGATCGTGCGGGCGCTTGAGGTCATGGACGCGACGGGGCGGCCGTTGTGGGAGTGGCAGCAGGAGCCGGGAGTACCGTTGATCCGCGCGGAGGACACGGAACGGCTCGTCGTGCTGCCAGACCGGGCGGCGCTGCATGAGCGGAGCGATGCGCGATTTGATCAGATGATGGGGCGGGGGGCGCTTGATGAAGCGCGGCGGATCATGGATCTCGATCTCGATCCGGCGCTGCCGGGAATGCGGGCGCTGGGCTTAAGGCCGTTGATGGCGCATCTGAGGGGAGAAATGCCCTTGGGGGCAGCGATCGATGAGGGGAAAGCTGAGACGCGGCGGTATATCAAACGGCAGGCGACTTGGATTTCGGGCAATATGAAGTCGTGGAAGGCTATTTCTGCGCAATAAATGGAATGCATTGGCGCCCATATCGTCGCATTTATTGACCCTTTACCTTGACCGGGCACAGTACGGCTCTTAGGTTGCGCCAGCTTCGCGCGACGAGAGTGATCGCGCGCGCTGCCCGGATGGGGTGGCGCATTGGCGCTTAGAGTTTTAGGGGCACGACGATGGCACGGACGATGACGGGCGCCGAAATGGTTGTGAAGGCGCTGGTGGACCAGGGCGTCGAACACATCTTTGGATATCCGGGCGGCGCGGTGTTGCCGATCTACGACGAACTGTTCCAGCAGGACAAAGTTCAGCACATCCTGGTCCGCCAGGAAGGCGGCGCGGTGCATGCGGCGGAAGGTTACGCGCGTTCGACGGGCAAGGTCGGCGTGGTGCTCGTGACGTCGGGGCCGGGAGCGACGAACGCGGTGACGGGGTTGACCGATGCGTTGATGGATAGCATTCCGGTGGTTTGCATCACGGGTCAGGTGCCGACGCATCTGATCGGCAACGATGCCTTCCAAGAGTGCGATACGGTCGGGATCACACGGCCTTGCACCAAGCACAACTGGTTGGTGAAGGACATCAACGATCTGTCGCGCGTTCTGCATGAGGCATTCCACATTGCGCGGTCTGGGCGGCCGGGGCCGGTGGTGGTCGACATCCCGAAGGATATCCAATTCAAGGCCGGCAATTATACCGGACCGTCCAACGTGGCGCATAAGACGTACCGGCCGAAGCTGAAGCCCGATGCGGGGCCGGTGGCGGAGGCTGTCGATCTCATCGCGTCGGCTAAGCGGCCGATTTTCTATACGGGCGGCGGCATTATTAATGCGGGGCCGAAGGCGAGCCAGCTGTTGCGCGAACTCGTGCGGCTGACCGGATACCCGATCACATCGACGCTGATGGGGCTTGGCGCGTATCCGGCGTCCGACAAGCAGTGGCTCGGTATGCTCGGCATGCACGGGACGTATGAGGCCAACTGGGCGATGCACGACTGCGATGTGATGATCAACATCGGGGCGCGGTTCGACGACCGTATCACGGGCCGCATCGATGCCTTCTCACCGCATTCGAAGAAGATCCACGTCGACATCGATCCGTCGTCGATCAACAAGAACGTGCGCGTGGACATTCCGATCGTGGGCGATTGCGCCTATGTGCTGGAAGAAATGCTGCGTGTGTGGAAGCAGAAAGCGCCGCAGATCGACAAGGCGGCCATCAAGACGTGGTGGAAGCAGATCGACGGCTGGCGGGCGAAGAAGTCGTTGTCCTTTAAGAATTCGAAGGACACGATCATGCCGCAGTACGCGTGCCAGCGGCTGTATGAATTGACCAAGGATCGCGATACCTACATCACGACGGAGGTCGGCCAGCATCAGATGTGGGCGGCGCAGTATTACAATTTCGAAGAGCCGAACCGATGGATGACGTCGGGTGGGCTTGGCACGATGGGCTACGGCCTGCCGGCAGCGATTGGGGCGCAGTTGGCGCATCCCAAGTCGCTTGTGATCGATATCGCGGGCGATGCGTCGATCCTGATGAATATTCAGGAGTGCTCGACGGCGGTGCAGTTTAACCTGCCGGTTAAGGTGTTCATCCTGAACAATGAGTACATGGGCATGGTGCGGCAGTGGCAGCAGCTGCTGCACGGCAACCGCCTGTCGCACAGCTACACCGAGAGCCTGCCGGACTTTGTGAAACTGGCGGAGGCCTACGGTTGGCGCGGTATGCGCTGCGAGCACCCGGATGATCTGGATGACGCAATTCTCGATATGGTCAACACTAAGGTGCCGACGATGTTCGATTGCCGGGTGGCCAAACTTGCGAACTGCTTCCCGATGATCCCGTCGGGCAAGGCGCACAACGAGATGCTGCTGGGTGAAGCCAGCGAAGAGCAAATCGAAAAGGCGATCGGCAAGGAAGGCAAGGTGCTGGTGTGATTGCGCGTCGCGCAGCCTTACTGTCCGCGTGCTTTGCCGTCGCCGTATGCGGGCCGGCGACGGCGGAGACGGCTGCGCCGGCTGATCCACCGGGCGTGCCGATCACCTGGGACCGGGCAGCGAATATCAAGCAAGCGGCCGAGCGGATCGGGCTCATCCAGCGGACGCGGGGGGCGGAGGGCGCGATCAAACATATCGACGCCTGCTATCGCACGCACGGACTGGCATCCGCATATTCTGCTGCATTCGAGGGTTGCATCGCGCAGGACTACATGGAGACGAAGCTCTTGACGCGGATCTACAGCCGCCTCAAGCCGGAGCAACTGCGCAAGATCGGAGCGCCGACGGCCGATCAGTTGGCGCAGGCGATGGGGCGGCGGGTTGTTACGGCGTTCAGCCAATACAAGGTGAGTGCGGCGGAAGCGGACGCTTTCAAAATCGAAGTCGACAAGGTCGGGATGCCGGTTTTTCTGAAGACGGTGTTCCCGAACTCGGCGGCGGAGATCGACGCCCTGGGCGGCACATTCGACGAGACGGACAAGAGCAAAGAGAAAAATTAGAGAGCCATGGCAAATCCTAATCCGCAAAGCCATTACGTCGGTCCCGGTGTCGCGCAAGATGTCGTCTCGCGCACGCTATCGGTTATTGTTGACAACGAACCGGGCGTTTTGGCGCGGGTGATCGGACTGTTCACGGCGCGCGGCTACAATATCGACAGCTTGACGGTGACGGAGACCGAGCACGATAAGCATGTGTCGCGGATTACGATCGTGACGCGGGGGACGCCAGCCGTTATCGAACAGATCAAGCATCAGCTGGAACGGCTCGTGCCGGTGCACCGCGTGCGCGATCTGACGGGTGAGGGGATTTCGCTTGAGCGCGAACTGGCGCTGATCAAGGTCGCGGGCAAAGGTGACAAGCGGATTGAAGCGCTGCGGATGGCGGAGATCTTTCGCGCGCAGGTGGTCGATACGTCGACCGAGCACTTTGTCTTCGAAATCACCGGCAAGGCCTCGAAGATCGAGACCTTCATCGGACTGATGCGCGAGTTGGGTCTGGTGGAAGTCAGCCGGACGGGCGTTGCGGCCATCGGGCGTGGTGCGGGCGCGATGTGACGGTGTTGGGGCCCTTCCCAACTCAAACGTTCGGTCTACTTCTTCGCTCTGGGGTCTTCTTTGAAGTAGAAGTGGCCGGCGTCGTTGGCACTTTGCGTGAAGACGTAGTTTTCGGCGTCGGGGAGGATCTCTTCGTTGGAGGCCGTGCGTAGGCCAGCCTTGTCGGTCGCGGGGGCGTAGAGCGGAACGGCGGACGTTTTGGCGCCAACAGTTATCTGGAATGCCGTTACGCGGGCCCGATAGCTCTTTTCGCCCGCCCGCTCGCAGCGGTTTTCGCCTTCGGTTTTTTCGCAGGCCTCGATCTTGGGATATGTGGCGGCGGCCGTGTCATGCTGGACGACGGCTGCCTGCAGGAGTTTGACGCACTGTTCAAACTCTATTCCGGTGTTGTCGGCGCAATCGATGGCCGAGACGACGATATAGCGCTTGGTCTCGATTTTGGGGGCTTCGGTGGCGTCCCCGCAGCCGGAAAGGGCCAGGGCTGCAACGGCGATAGCCACGAAGCGCGTGATCACGGTAGGCTCCATATCTGTAACCCGGAGTGGACTTGCTACGGATTTCAACCCTTAACGCAACATCGGTTGCAGTTCCGTTAACCGCGCGATAAGGGATGGCCCGGACAGGCCTTTGGCGCGTCTGCAGGCTGGTATGGCTTTTGTCGCAGGATGCCATTGTGTGCAGGCGTTGCGGCTGCCGCAGGGTGGGGTGTAGGGTCCGCCCGCTCATACTCCAGGCTCGCTTTCCGTATTCCTGATGCCCGCGCCGCAAGGCCGGACCCGATCGAACCGAACAGACCGAAGAGAGAACCCATGCGCGTCTATTATGATCGTGATGCCGACCTGAACCTCATCAAGACCAAGAAGGTGGCCATCGTCGGCTATGGCAGCCAGGGTCATGCGCATGCGCTCAACTTGCGCGATAGCGGCATCAAGGACGTGACTATCGCTCTGCGTAAGGGGTCGGCCACGGCGGCCAAGGCCGAGAAGGAAGGCCTCAAGGTCATGGAGGTCGCGGACGCGGCCAAGTGGGCGGACGTGATCATGATGCTGACGCCGGACGAACTGCAGGCGGATATTTATCGCGATCATTTGCATGGCAACATGAAGAAAGGCGCGGCGCTGATGTTTGCGCATGGGCTCAATGTGCATTTCAATCTGATTGAGCCGCGCGAGGATCTCGACGTTGGCATGGTGGCGCCGAAGGGCCCCGGTCATACGGTGCGCGGCGAATATCTGAAGGGCGGCGGCGTGCCGTGCCTGATCGCCATTCATCAGAACAAGTCGGGCAACGCGCACGACCTTTTCCTCTCGTACGCTTCGGGCGTGGGCGGAGGCCGTTCGGGCGTGATCGAGACCACGTTCAAGGAAGAATGCGAGACGGACCTTTTCGGCGAGCAGGTGGTGCTGTGCGGCGGTCTTGTCGAACTCATTCGCGCGGGCTTCGAAACGCTTGTCGAAGCCGGCTATGCCCCGGAGATGGCGTACTTCGAATGCCTGCATGAAGTGAAGCTGATCGTCGACCTCATCTATGAGGGCGGCATTGCCAACATGAACTACTCGATCTCGAATACGGCTGAGTATGGCGAATACGTCACCGGGCCGCGCATCATCACGCCGGAGACGAAGGCGGAGATGAAGCGGGTGTTGGAAGACATTCAGCAGGGCCGTTTCACGCGCGACTGGATGTTGGAATGCAAGGCCGGTCAGCCGAGCTTCAAAGCCACGCGGCGCAACAATGACGTGCATCAGATCGAAGAGGTTGGCGCCAAGCTGCGCGCCATGATGCCGTGGATTGGCAAGAATAAGCTGGTCGATAAGGGCCGGAACTGACAGGTCATATTTTGCAGACACGCAAATACGAGAGTTTTGTGGCCCGCGGCGCGCTTACGCCGCGGGCCGATTACTTTTGAGGGCCGCGCTGGTTCAGGCGTAGATTGATTTATTTAATGATTTATCTGTTATATATCAATTTCCTGAATTATGCATTGATCGTGTAGCAACGCGCTCGGTGGTGGTTCGATCCGCCTCTTCAAATGGATGACTGCGTGTGGCCGGGCGCGGCAGTGCCAGGGCCAGGATCAGCGCGCGCAGATTTGGTTTCATCCGGGCGTGGCTGACGCGTTGCAACTCGAAACGGGAGACTCCCGCGATGCCGACTGAACTCCTCATGCAGAACCTCATCTCACCGATCACGCTGGCTTTTCTTCTTGGCGTGGTGGCAACGCTGTTGAAGTCCGATCTGGAAATACCTGAGCCGGTGCTGAAAATCTTCGCGATCTATCTGTTGTTCTCCATCGGTCTCCAGGGTGGTCAGGAACTCGCCACGGTGACGATGGCCGACATTGCGGCAGGCCTTGGGGTGACGATCATTCTGATCCTCGTGTTGCCGGCCATCGCGTTCATTCTCGCGCGCACCGTGATCGGGCTCGACATCCGCAATGCGGCCGGCGTTGCCGCGCTCTACGGTTCCGTTTCATCGGTGACGTTCGCTGTGGCGCAGAACTTTGCCAAGGAAATGGGATCGGAGATGGCGGGTTATGTCACGGCCCTTGTCGCGTTGCTCGAGCTTGGCATCTTAGTTGCCCTATTCTACGGGCGCTGGGCGCTGGCGCGGATAGAAAAGGTGAGCGGCGGCCTTGGCGCACTGCTGCGTGAGACGCTGCGCGGGCGCGGGATCCTGCTTCTCGGCGGCGGATTGCTGATCGGCTGGGCCGTAGGAGAGCAGAACTTCAAGCGCATTGAGCCATTTTTCGTTGATCTTTTCCGCGGAGTGCTGGTTCTGTTCATGCTCGAAATGGGCATGGCGGCCGCTCGGCAATTCGCTGATTTCGCGAAGGTCGGTTGGCGGATGGCTGCCTTTGCAATCGCGGTGCCGATCCTCAATGGAACGCTTGCTTCGCTGCTGGCGACACTTGTGGGGCTGCCGCTCGGGTCTGCCTTCGTGCTCGGCGCAGTGGCTGCCTCGGCATCCTACATCGACGCGCCGGCCGCCGTGCGTGCGACGTTCCCGGAAGCCAATCCCGGCATCTACCTCACCAGTTCCCTGGGGCTGACCTTCCCGTTCATGATGGTGATCGGAATTCCGCTCATCTACAAGATCACGGTTTTCTGGCAGGGGCTCCTCGCTGTCGCCTGATGGCGTCCACTGGGTCTGACTGGTTCAAGAGCAAGGTCGCACGGCAGGCAAGAGCGACCTTGCTCGCGCAATTTGTATCAGTTCAGGTGCCGGAGCGGGTGATTAGAAGTGGTAATTCATGCCGGCTTTAATGGCGTGATTGGAGACGTCGTGCGTGATCGTATCGCCATCAATGTTGCCGGTCGTGATCGATCCGAAGTCCATGTATTCGTATTCGGCTTTGATGCTCCAGTTCGGTGCCCACTGATACTCGACGCCGCCGCCCACGACGTAGCCGGTTTCCCAGCCATCGATCGTCGTGAGATCGGTACTATCCAAAACCGGGGGAACACCGTCTGTATCAGCGGCAATGCCTTCGACATCGGCCCAGGCGACGCCGAACTTTGCGAACGGTATTATGTCAGGTGTGACCGGTACGCCGATGCGTGCCGCGAGGGTGATCGTATCCTTGAACACGTAGCTGGCGACGTCGTCGCGGCTGTCGCCTGAATCGGGAACGATTACGGCACGGGTGTCGACTTCGCTGCCAAATGAGACGGCGCCTTCGATGCCGAGAATAAAGCCGGCGTACGGCAGGTTGTAACCGGCCTGGAGGCCCGCAGTCCAAGCGTCGGGGTTCAGGTCGTAGCTCGTTGCGTCTGGGTTGTCGAAATCGCCCTCAATTTCGAAGGCTGGAAAATTGCCGCCAATGTGCGAGCCGAAATAAAGACCGGCAAAATCGGAGTGGGCCGCATGTGGGCTTAAAAGGCCGGCCGCAATTCCAAAGGTTCGCAGGCAACGTCGCCACGTCATGATTGAGGTTCCTAGAACGCGGCACACTTTTGTCTGGACGCAGATAGAAACGACGCGGTGCGATTCTCAACTGAGAGATTGCCTGTGGATCGTCTGCTCAAAACGATTGATTGTTGGAAATCATTGCGCCGCCAAGTGCTTGGCGAACGTGTGCCGCGCGCGGGTGTGTTTAGGCATGCTTTTGAACGGGGTGCAGCTGTGGAAAACTGCTTATTAGTCGTCGGCGCGTTCGTAGATGCGGTTGCCGACGATGAGGAGCGTGGGGGCTGATACGTCGCCACGGTAGCCGAAGGCAAAGGCGGCGGCGGGCGCGTTCGGCGCTGTGAAGCTTATGGTTCGGCCGGAGATCGCGTAGGAGCCGCTCAACGTTTTGGTCTCGTCTTTGAGCAGCAAACTGCCGTCGGGATAGAACTCGATGATGCTCTTCAGGAGGTCCGACGGTGGCCCTCCCGCGGCGAGGAAGCGGCCGTTGAACGCCATGGATGCAGCGGCAGGAGTGGTTTTGGCGGCGGCGGCGACGGCGGTTCCCTGGGTGCCATCGGCGAATGCGAGCGCGTAGGCTTCGCCGTCGCGTTGCCAGCGGCCTGTGCCTGGGCTGCCAGGTGGACGGGAGGCGGGATCGAAATCGGCCGGGGCGCGTGCTTCGCTCTCGAAGACGCGGCCGTCTTTCAGAAGCAGGGCGGTTACGGCGCTTGGTTCGCCGGCGGCCGATGGATTGGTGCCATCGAAGGCGAAGCGCAAAAAGTAGATGATGTTTTCGATGCGGTCATCGGGGTTGATAGGCGCCTCCGAAGCGGTGGTGCTCGCTGAAGGTTCGGTGCCATCCTCGCTCTCGCGCGCTTCGGCGGGGCCGGCCAGCTGCGATGTCAGATCCGCGTTCACGATAACCGCAGCGGCGCGCCATTGGTCGACGAGCGTGCGGGCGCGCATGACCTCAGGATTGGTGGTGGGCATGGTCGCTGGGAAGGCGACGAGGAACAGTTGCAGCCGCCGGCCGGGGAGTGGATAGCCGGTCACTTCGAAGCGGGCTTCGCTGCCGTCTTCGAGTTCGACAGTGAGCGGCACCAGGAGCCCGGGGGCGACGGCATCGGACGCAGGAAGCGGTGTGGGATCACCGGCAGGGCGGGGTTCGCCGAACAGATCCTCGATGAGTGCCGGTGCATTTTCGATGATGGCGGCCTTGGTGTCGCCGTCCGCTGTTATGACGGGCGGGGCGACGATGGTGACTGTTCCGTCCGGGGTGGGGCCAGAGAAGAGGGCGACGACATCGGTAAGGGTAAGGGTCCAGCCGGGCGGGAGGGCGCCGAGAGGGGAGGCTGTCTGTTCAGCGTTGGCTGGCCCGGCCACGGCTGCGAGCGCGAGGCTGAACGCCAGCGCAACGCTTTGGGCCAATTGGCTGAATGAGCTCATTTTTCGCCCTGCTCCGCAGCCGCCGGTGAGCACCAGTATGCGATAAAGGCGCTGCGGTGTTTGCGTTTGGCCGCCGAATGCCTGCCGTTCTGACTGAAGCAGGAAAATGTGCTCGTCGCCAAGGCCGCATTGTCCCTGGGCCACTCTGACCGGTAGGGTCCGGCGAATTCGTGGGGGATTTGATGGCCGGCTGCTTTTCTCGTCTTTTGTTTTTGATTGCTGTGCTGGGCAGTTTGGCGGTGCTGAATCATGGCGGCGCGACGGCTGCGGCTGCGCAGGACGCGGCGGCCGTTGCGGCGGGGGCCGCGTCGCCGGGGGCCGATGAGGTTATCACCGGTGTTTACATCAACGACATCCATGAACTCGATTTTCGCACGCATAGCTACACGGTGGATTTCTATGTCTGGTTCCGGTGGCGCAACAAAGAGATCAATCCCGCCAAAACGATGGAATTCATGAACCGGTCGGCACCCGACGATCATGTCCGCGACATGCTCTACGAGGAGCCGAAGGAACTGCCGGACGGAAGCTTCTATGCCATTGTGCGCAATCAGGGGCGGTTTGCGACGAAGTTGAAGCTGGAAAACTATCCATTTGACCGGCAGGAGCTCGTCATCCTGTTTGAGGATACGGAGAGCGGTTCGGCCAAGCAGCTTTATCGCGCCGATGAGACACCGGTGACGTTGTCAGGTAGCATCGTGCTGCCTGGGTTCGGGATTGAGACGGCCCGGTTGATCATCGCCGAGTATACCTATCCAACGAACTTCGGCGATCCGACGGTGGGGGCGGAGGAATCCTATTCGCGCGCGGCGGTGACGATTTCGATTGCTCGGCCGATGACAGCGCTTTCGGTGAAAACGTTTCTGCCGATCCTGCTCATCATGGCGTGCGCGGGGTTGGTTCTGTTTATCCGGCCGGCCTTCATCGACGCGCGGGTCGGATTGGGCATCACGGCGCTTTTGACCCTTGTGGCTTTGCAACTCGCGGGCGGGTCGTCGCTGCCGGAGGTGGACTATCTGACCATGGTCGACAAGGTCTATCTGGCGTCGTACGGCTTTATCATGCTGGTGCTCTTTCGTGTGGTGCGCGCCTCTTGGCGGGACAGCGGCGGAGAACTTGCCATTGTTCGCGCGGACCGGGTTTGGTTTGCGCTGATCGTGCTGCTTTACGTGGTGGCGCTGGCAGCGATTGGCGCAGACAGTTTTAGCGGGTTAATGGCCGCACAACCGGTTGCAGCCTGAGGACAAGGTGTCAATGCGGCCCCCAAACGTCAGCTTTGTGGAGGACTGCAACCTGACCGTTAGCGATGCGGTGTGGGCGTTCGCGTCTCAGAATGCGGAAGCGATCGACGCGCATTGGAAGCAGCGGACGGCGGAAAATCCATCCTATTTCAATGGAACGATCTATATGCTCGCCGATCATGCGATCGCGGGTGGAATTTTTTCTGGCACGCTTCTGCCGGTGGAATTCAAAGCGTTTCTCTATTGGAAGGAGAACGGCCAAACGGGCACTGCGGCGTGCGACGTGTTCGGGTCGGCGCTGATCCGGTCCGGCGACGGGGCCATTTTGTTGGGACGCCAGAGAGCTGGAAACTTGAATGCAGGGCTCGTCTATCTGCCGGGTGGATTTATCGATCCGCGTGATGCGGACGCCGAGGGCTGCGTTGATATCCGGGCGAGCGTTCTGCGTGAGGTCGAGGAGGAGACAGGGCTTTTAGCGTGCACACTTGCTGTCAGTGATGGGTATCTGATCACGACGGTGGGGCGTCAGGTCTCGATTGCGGTCGAATTGATCGGTGATGGCGAAGCGGCGCGGCTGATGGCGTTCATGCGGGATGCGGTGGCGCATGAGGCGGCACCCGAACTGGAAGAGATCGTGGCGGTAAGGACCTTGGCCGATCTCGATCCGTTGCCGATGCCCGATTATGCGGCGGTGCTGCTGCGGCATGTTCTGGCCGGTAAAGCTCCGGTCGCGTAGGCGTGCCACTCTGTTCGTCTCTTGTGCTTGGAGGGAGCGGCAGAATGGGGTAAGTGGCGCCTCTATGATTGAGCGTAGCGAGGACCGATGCGGCTTTCTTTCAGCACGTTGGATGTTTTTACTGACCGGCGCTTTGGCGGCAATCCGCTGGCGGTTGTTCATGGCGCAGGCGGTCTGACGGACGATCAGATGCAGGCGATTGCGCGCGAGTTCAATTTGTCGGAGACGGTGTTCGTGCTGCCGGCGGAGAACCCGGCGCATTCGGCGCGTTTACGGATTTTTACACCACTCAAGGAACTGCCGTTTGCTGGTCATCCTACCGTTGGGACGGCGGCGCTGCTTGCCGAGAACAAGTTCGGGCAGGGACGGGATGCGGATGCGCTGATCGTGTTGGAAGAGGGCATTGGCACGTTGCGCGTTGGTGTTCGGCTGAAGGCCGATCAATCGCCGTTTGCGGAGTTCGATGCGCCGAAGATGCCGGTTGAGGCGGGGACGCTGCCGCCCGTCGATGTGTTGGCGGCGGCGCTCGGGCTCATTCCGAGCGAGATCGGTTTTGAGAACCACAAGCCAGTTTGTTATGCGGTGGGGACTGCGTTCGCGTTCGTGCCGATCGCCTCGCGCGAGGCGATTGCGAGGGCGCGCGTCAACGGCAGTCATTGGGCGCCGGCGTTTTCGCAGCAGGGGCTTGTGGGGGCGTATCTCTATACGCGGCAGTGCGAGCATACGACGTCATCTTTTCATGTTCGCATGTTTGCACCCGATGCCGGGGTGCCGGAAGATCCCGCGACCGGTTCGGCGGCGGTGTGTTTTGCTGGCGTTATTGCGCGGTTCGACCGGTTACCGCATGGCACGCACCGGCGCACGATCGAGCAGGGCTTCGAGATGAACCGGCCGAGCCTCGTGTCGCTGGTGCTGACCATCGATGGACAGGGGCTGGAAGGCGTGCGCATTGGCGGGCATTGCGTGCGCGTGAGCGAAGGTACGATTGAGGTGTGAGGGGGGGGTGGGGGGTGCCCCTTGATCCCTTCGGCAAGCACCGTAATCCGCCGAGGCTGGGGCAGGTGGCTGTGATGCGGCTTTTTTCGCGGGTGTATGCCGGTTGCGCTAAGCTAACCCGACCTACAGGCTACTTTGATTGCAGTTGCCATTCGCCGGCGAAGGCGGCGCCCATGCCGCAAAAATAGCTGCAGGCTTCCGTCGCCGTGACCTTTACGATGTTGGGGCCAGGGACACTGACGATGCGGACTTCACATTCGGCCGGGTCGTCCATCGTCGCTGAGAGTTCGTCGTTGTCGTTGCGTGAGGCGCCCAATTTCGCTGAACAGGTCGGCGTGTTGTCGCTCTCTGTTACTGTCGTGATGCCAATGTCGGCCGGTCCATCACCGGGTTCCAATATCGTCATTTCTCCCGACATTCCTTGCTCCCGGAACGTGTATTTGCCGGTGAGGGCTGAGCCGGGTGCGCCTTCTACAACCTTTTTCCAGTCGCAGGCATACCCCGTGGGGTCATCGACGTTCGCGGCGGCGTCTTGGCAGGCGGCCAGAGCATCTTGGTAGGCGTCGCCGGCAATGGCCGGGGTATGACCGATAAACGAAGCGATTGCGAGGTGAGCCATGGCAATCATGCTGGGAGCGCCTAAAATGTTCATTCAAAGTTCCTAGTTCAGGCCACGTCTGAGCCGCGGACGGTAAAGTCGGTGTTGCAGATCCGCAAGTGTCTGGCGTGTCGCCTCACAGGACCAATTTTAGCACGCGCGTCTTTGCTGCCACGATCGTCACCCCGCCTTCTTCGGCATCATGCGGATCAGCGAGGTATCTTTGAAGACGGCGTGGTGGAGGATGGCGAGAAGGGCGTGGCCTCCCAAAAGGACATAGCCGATTTGGCCGCCGAGTTCGTGGAGTTCTTCGAGGCGGCCGGAGAGGATTTTGTCGGGGCCGAGGAGGCTCGGGATTTCGAGGCCGTAGAAGATGACGGCGTCGCCTTCGGTGGAGAGCGTGGCCCAGCCGATGAACGGCATGGCGATTAGGAAGATGTAGATCAGGGCGTGGCCAATTTTGGCGGCGGTGTGCTGCCAAGCGGCGGGAGCCGGTGTGATGGCGGGGGCTGGTTCTCCGGAGACCTTGATGATCAGGCGGGCGAGTGTGAGGCCGAGGATGGTGAGACCCAGTGAATAGTGGGTGGCCTTCATGAATTCGCGGCCGGGTGTGTTGCGGGG
Organism: Hyphomicrobium sp.; assembly: GCA_022841965.1. GTDB lineage: Bacteria > Pseudomonadota > Alphaproteobacteria > Rhizobiales > Hyphomicrobiaceae > JAGVSR01. The sequence continues at coordinate 34,342 of JALHQM010000013.1, forward strand.
GAAGATCTCGCGGAATTCCATGAAGATGTAGGCGGCGACGACCAGGAGGAAGGTCAGCCAATGGAGGCGGATCATCGTCAGGGAATAGCGGGGTACGGTGGACTGGCCGGTCATGGGTGCCTCACGTCGGAATATTGGGCCGGGGTGTTGCCCTGGTCTCCAATGACCCTAGCCCCCGCCGGCTGACGGCGGCCTGACGCGGATCAATACGCTTATAGCCTGGGCAAACAGGGCGCGCGCGCGGTTGCAGCGCATTGTCAACCATTTCGTCATATTGTACCCCTTGGTGCAGTTTTGATCCGGGACCCGCGGCGATGCTCTTTTCCGCCCCACGTGCCTGCTCGTCTGGCCTCTCCGCAGCCTTGCTGCGGGGACGGACCGGTCGTGGCCGGACCGGTGGTCTCCCGTCGCTGCTGCTCCTTACCGGCCCCTGAGCCGAACCTGGACGCGCGTTCACAGCGTCGCAGGGGCTTAGGGGGAGACGACGAGAGAGCCAAAGGATCATCTGCGCCCCCGAGTGCCTGGCACCGCAGGGCCCCAAGTTCAAGGATCGACATCATGACTGCCACGGCCGACCGCGTCGTTATTTTCGACACTACGTTGCGCGATGGGGAGCAGTGCCCCGGCGCGACGATGACGTATGAAGAAAAGCTCGAGGTGGCCGACTGCCTCGATGCGCTGGGTGTCGACATCATTGAAGCCGGTTTTCCGATTGCGTCGGAGGGTGATTTCGATGCGGTGAGCGCGATCTCGAAGCGGGTGCAGAACGCAACGATCGCGGGGCTGGCGCGGGCCATCAACGCCGATATCGACCGGGCGGGCGAAGCCGTGCGGCATGCGAAGCGCGGGCGCATTCACACGTTCGTTTCGACGTCTCCTATCCATCTCGAATACCAGATGCGCAAGAGCCAAGCGGAGGTGCTCGAGATCATTTCGGCGACGGTCGCCAGGGCGCGCAACCTCGTCGATGATGTTGAATGGTCGGCGATGGACGCGACGCGTACGCCGATCGATTATCTGTGCCAGTGCGTCGATGCGGCGATCAAGGCGGGGGCGACGACGATCAACCTGCCGGATACGGTGGGGTATGCGACGCCGCAGGAATACTACGAAATGTTCAAGGCGGTGCGCGAGCGCGTGGCGAACTCGGACAAGGCGGTATTTTCGACCCATTGCCACAACGATCTCGGCTTGGCGGTCGCGAACTCTCTGGCGGCTTTGAATGCGGGTGCGCGGCAGATCGAATGCACGATCAACGGCATCGGTGAGCGGGCGGGCAATGCTGCGCTCGAAGAAGTCGTCATGGCGATCCGCACGCGGTCGGATGTGCTGCCGTATGAGACGGGGATTGATACGACGATGCTGTCGCGCGCGTCGAAGCTCGTGTCGGCGGTGACGAATTTCCCGGTGCAGTACAACAAAGCCATCGTTGGGCGGAATGCGTTCGCGCATGAGAGCGGCATTCACCAGGATGGACTGCTCAAGTATCAGCAGACGTATGAGATCATGACGCCGGAATCGGTGGGTGTGGCGAAGACGTCGCTGGTGATGGGCAAGCATTCGGGGCGCAATGCGTTCCGGTCGAAGTTGCGCGAGATGGGCTTCGAATTGGGCGAGAATGCCTTCGAGGATGCGTTTAACCGGTTCAAGGCGTTGGCTGATCGCAAGAAGCATATGTACGACGAGGACATCGAGGCGCTGGTCGACCACGGGATTGCGCATGCGCACGACCGGATGAAGGTCGCGTCGTTGACGGTGATCGCGGGGACGGTTGGGCCGCAGGCGGCGACGCTGACGCTGGAGATCGATGGTGTGGCGTCGACGGTGCAGGCGCAGGGCAACGGACCGGTGGATGCAACCTTTAACGCGATCAAAATGCTGGTGCCGCATTCGGCGCGACTCGAACTCTATCAGGTGCATGCGGTGACCGAGGGAACGGACGCGCAGGCGGAAGTGTCGGTGCGGCTGGAAGAAGACGGACGCGTGGTGACCGGGCGCGGGGCGGATACCGACACCATGGTGGCCTCGGCGAAGGCCTATGTGGCGGCGCTGAACAAGCTGATTGTGAAGCGTCAAAAAGTGGCGCAGGCGCAACTCTAAGCGGGCGTTGACGGACAGAAATCTGAAAAGGGCGGCTTTTGAGCCGCCCTTTTTGCGGTCCGGGTTAGAAATTCCTTTTCCGTAACAAGGCTTATGGTGGCGTGTGCGATCTGGCGCATACGGTCCCAACGCGGTAGGGATGATGGCAGACGCGCGGCTGGAGCGAGGGCTTCTCCGGCGGGTGGTAGCGTCTCAAGCATGGGGGGCGAGGCGGCATGGGGTTTGCTCTGCCTTCGTCTTAACTGGTGCCGTGCCTCGTTCCGGGGCAGCGGCGCTGCGTCGACCTGAGTACATGTTAATGCGTCTGCCCACGATCAGCCCCTTCAGTGAAGACATCGCCATCGATCTCGGCACGGTGAATACCATCGTGCACGTGATGGGTCGCGGCGTCGTGATCGACGAGCCATCGGTCGTGGCGGTGCGGACGGGTCCGGGACACCGGCAAGTGCTGGCGGTCGGGCACGAGGCGCACCAGATGCTTGGGCGCACGCCCGGATCGATCGAAACGATCCGGCCGCTGCGCGATGGCGTGATCGCCGACTTTGTTGCGACAGAGGAGATGCTGCGCCAGTTCATCCGGCGAACGCGGACAACGTTTTTGGGATTGCGGCGGCCACGCATTCTGATCTGTGTGCCGGCGGGTGCAACGCCGGTCGAGCGGCGGGCTGTCTATGAGACGGCGGTGCAAGCCGGCGGGCGCAAAGTCTACATCGTGGAAGAGCCGGTGGCGGCGGCGCTTGGCGCGGGACTGCCGATTGATGAGCCGGTGGGATCGATGGCGGTCGATATCGGCGGCGGGACGACGGACATCGCCGTTCTGTCGCTTGGCGGTGTCATTGAGGCGCGGTCGCTGCGCATTGCGGGCAACGCCATGGACGAAGCCATCATCCGCTACATCCGGCGCGAGCATCAATTGCTCATCAGCGAGTCGAACGCGGAGCGGATCAAGATCGAGGCGGGATCGGCGTCGCAGCAGATGAATGGGCTGGCGAGCGAGATCCATATTCGCGGGCGGGATCTGCGCAATGGCAAACCGAAGAGCACCGTGCTGTCGCCGCAGCATATCGCGGAAGCGCTCAACGAGCCGGTGGAAGCGATGGCGGAGTTCATCGAGCGGGCGTTGGAGGAATTGCCGCCGCAGGTGTCGAACGACATTTGTGACCGGGGCATCATGCTGACCGGTGGTGGGGCGCTGCTGCATAAGCTCGATCAGGAACTGGCCAAGCGTGTCGGTGTTCCGTTCATCGTCTCGGACAATCCATTGCATTGCGTCGTGCGGGGATCGGCGATGCTTTTGGAGAACATCGCCGCGCGGGAACATCTTCTAATCCGGCCGTGAGGCGGGAGGCACTTGTGATTGCTGAGCGTTGAAGGCGTCGCATGCGGTACGTGGGATATGACCAGTTGCGCAGACGCCCAGCCGAGGCGGCGCCCATGCGCCCTCATGCGGGCGGGGTGCTCATGCCCGTTTTGTTGTTCGTTTCCGTCGCGCTGTTGGTGTTGAGCCGGCTGGATCACGGATATATCGCGGGCGCGCGCGTGGCGATCGCAGATGCGGTCAGTCCTGTTTTGAGGACGATCATGATTCCGTTGGAACCGCTGCGTTCGGCGGGGGCGGCGATCGGGCTTGCCTTGGAGCGGGCGGACGACCTCGATCATCTCGCCAACGAAAACCAGCGTCTCAAGGGATGGGAAGCGCGGGCCAAAGATCTGGAGCGGCAACTTTCCGAACTCGGCGCTGTAGCGAAGACAGCACGGGACCAGGACATGCCGTTCGTGACCGCGCGCGTGATGGCGACGTCGTCGGGGCCGTTTGTGCGTTCGGCCATCATCAACGCGGGCGAGATCGAAAAACTCAAAAGCGGTTATCCCGTGCTTGCCGGTGACGGATTGGCGGCCCGCGTGGCAGCCGTGGGCAGGGGGGTGTCGCGCGTCTTGCTGATTACGGACGTGGAGAGCCGTATCCCGGTCTTTGTCGGCCAGCAGGCGGCGAGGGCGATCCTGGCCGGTGACAATGGCCCTGCACCGCGGCTTCTTTTTCTGGCGCCGGACGCCACTGTGAAGGCTGGCGACGAGGTCGTGACGTCGGGGATTGGCGGGATCTATCCGCGTGGTTTGCGCATTGGCACCGTGGCAGGCGGCAGCGAACGGCCGACAGTGTCCGTCCATGCCGATCTCGACCGGCTCGAATACGTGAGCATCTTGTTCTACGAGCCCGGTACCGGCGACGTGCCGCCGCTGGAGCAGCGGCTGCAGCCGGCCGGTGCCGAGGTGGCGAAATGACGTCGATCGCTGGACGTTTAATGCCCGCCGTGACTGTTGCCATTCTTGCCGTTCTCGCGGTGCTGCCGTGGGGATTGCCACCGAATGCCCGGTTCGTGCTGCCGTTCCTGCCCGTTATCGCCATTTACACTTGGTCTGGGCGGCACCCAGACCGGCTTTCTGCTTGGGTGCCGTTTACGGCGGGCATCGTTGTCGACGTGCTGACGAACGGGCCGATCGGGTATTGGGCGCTGCTCTATCTGGGCAGCATGATGCTGGGCGTCGATGCGCAGCGTATGTCCGGGACCGGCTCTGCTCAGCGCTGGGTTGTGTTTCTCGCTTCTCTCGCGGGGCTTGTCTTTGCCGCATGGGGCGTCGCGTCGATCTATCATTTGGGGTTGGCCGACTGGCGGCCGTTCGCCTGGGCGCTTTGGATCACTGCGCTGTGCTATCCGCCATTGGCTTTTGTGCTGCGGGCACTGGATCCCGAGCCATTCCGGGCTAGCAACGATCGCCTTGTGCGCGGGGTCTAGGGATGGAGACGCGCGACGGGGATGATCTTGACGGCCGGCGCCTGACGCGGCGCGCGCTGATTGCAGGCGGCCTGCAAGCGATGGCTTTCGGCGTGATCGGCGTGCGGCTGTTTCAGCTGCAGGTCGTCGAGGGGCAGCGGTTGCGGGTGCTGGCGGATGGCAATCGCGTCAATGTGCGACCGCTGTTGCCACGACGCGGGCGCATTCTGGACCGGAGCGGGCGGGTGCTGGCATCGAACGTGGAGCGATTTCGCGTTTGGATCCGTCCGGGAGATCGCAGCCGGATGCGGTCGTCGTTGCAACGGTTGGCGCCGCTGATCGGGCTCAGTGACAGCGACATCAATGGGCTGGTTGAAAAGGCGCGGGCGCAGCCGCGCAACCGCGCACTGCTCGTCCGATCGGGGGTGGATTTCCAGACGATTGCACAGATTGGACTGCGAGCGCCTGAGTTGCCCGGTGTCGAGACGGACGTCGCGTTCGATCGCGCGTATGCCTATGGCGTGGCCACGGGGCATGTGGTCGGCCACATTGGAGGTGTCGATCGGCCGGCGATGGATGATGAGGCCTTTCTGAGGCTGCCCGATGCACGGGTTGGCAAGACGGGCGTGGAGTTGGGACTCGAGCGCGACCTGCGCGGCGAGGCGGGGCAGACACGGATCGAAGTCGATGCGCGCGGGGATTTGGTCCGCGTGATTGCCGAGAGCGAGCCCGTTTCCGGCCGGGACGTGATCCTGACGATCGATGCGGGCTTGCAGCAGCGGGTTTTGGATCGGCTTTCGTCGGAGGTGCGAGCGGCGGCCGTTGTGCTCGATGTGGAGACGGGCGAGGTCGCCGTGATGGCGTCGGTGCCGTCTTATGATCCCAATGCTTTGACACTCCATTTCGATGAGGCTGACTTCGCGCGCATGGAGCGCGATCCGCATAAGCCGCTCGTCAATCGGGCAATCGCTGGGCTTTATCCGCCGGGATCGACCTTCAAAATGGTGACTGCGCTGGCGGCGCTGGAAGCCGGGGTGATCACAACCAACGAACGGGTGGCGTGCAGCGGAGCGTTCGCGTTTGCTGGCGAAACATTCAAGTGCTGGAACCGGGGCGGGCATGGTTCCGTGGACCTTGCCGACGCAATTCGCAAATCGTGTGACGTTTATTTCTATGAGTTGGCGGAACGGCTTGGTGTCGATCGCATTGCGGCGATGGCGAAGACGCTCGGGCTTGGGCAGACCTATGCGTGCGGGTTGGGTGGGCAGAAGGACGGGCTTATTCCGACCACGGGCTGGAAACTGGCGGTGAAAGGTGAGCGTTGGTTGCGGGGTGAGACGATCCTGGCCGGTATCGGGCAAGGCTTTGTGCTGACCACACCGTTGCAACTGGCCGTTATGACGGCGCGGCTGGCGACGGGGCGGGCGGTGGTTCCGACCCTCGTTCGGATGGACGGTGGGCCGCGTGGGCCCGGGTCGCTGTTTCCGCCTCTCCCGATTGCTGCTGCTGGGCTCGACGCGGTGCGGCGCGCGATGATCGGAGCGGTGCATGCTCCGGACGGCACGGGGGGGAATGCGGCGCTTGACGTGGGCGACGTGCTGATAGCGGGCAAGACGGGGACTTCGCAAGTGTGGTCGTCGGCGCGCCAGCCGGCGCCGCGCGATGATCGGTATGAATTGCGCGATCATGCGCTGTTCGTCTCGTTTTTTCCTGCGGCTTCGCCGCGGTATGCGGTGTCGCTTGTGGTGGAGCATGGCGGGAGCGGCGGGCAGACCGCTGCGCCGCTGGTGCGCGACATTGCGCGTCTGGTTCTGGCGGAGGCCGCGTTGGCCGCGGTGCCCGTGGTGGAGAGCGGGCGATGAGACCGATGGCAACAGCGGCTGGCGGACTGAGGGTTTTGAGCGGTTTGCCGCGGACGCACTGGGCTGTGCTGGCACTTGTTTCGCTTTTGTGTGGGATCGGGATTGCCACGCTTTATTCCGTTGAGGGTGGGTCGTTCCAGCCTTGGGCGGAACGGCATGGTCTGAGGTTTCTCGTTGGGCTCGCGTGCATTCTGGTTATGCTGACTGTTCCGGCGGCGGTGTGGTTTCGATTGGCGGTTCCAGCCTATCTGACAGCGCTTTTTTTGCTCGTTCTGGTGCCTGTGCTGGGGAGCCAAGTGCTGGGCGCGCGGCGGTGGCTGGATTTTGGGTTTGTGTCGTTCCAGCCGGGCGAGTTGATGAAGGTGGCGCTCGTTCTGATGCTGGCTGCTTACTACCATTGGCTGCCGCGCGAGCGGGTTTCCGATGCGCTCTGGGTCGCGCTTCCCGTTCTGTTGATCGCGATCCCGGCTGTGTTCACGCTGCGGCAGCCGGATCTTGGGTCGGCGTTGCTGTACGCGATCACGGGTTTCGGGATTATGTTTCTGGCGGGGGTATCAGCGCTCTATTTTGCCGGTGCTGCCGTTGCGCTGGCGGCGGCGTTGCCGCTGATCTGGTCGTCGCTGCACGACTATCAGCGGCGGCGGATCGAGGTGTTTCTCGATCCGGGGTCAGATCCGCTAGGCGCTGGCTATCATATCCAGCAATCGAAGATCGCGCTTGGATCGGGTGGGGTGAGTGGCACGGGCTACATGAAGGGCTCGCAGAGTCAGCTTGATTTTCTGCCCGAGAAGCACACGGATTTCATTTTCACGATGTTTGCCGAGGAGTGGGGTTTTGCCGGTGCAGTCGGGTTGCTCGCTTTGCAGGCGGCGCTCATCTTCGTGCTGTGGCGCATCATGATGACGGCTGGATCGTTGTTCGCGCAGGTGTTGGCGGCGGGGGCGGCGCTAACGATTTTTCTCTATGCCGTTGTGAACGCGGCGATGGTGACGGGGCTTGTGCCTGTGGTCGGTGTGCCGATGCCGTTCGTGTCCTACGGTGGCACCTCGATGCTGAGCCTTATGGCGGCGCTGGGGCTCGCCTTATCAGCGGCGGCGGATCGGGGTTTCGGGGCTTCTGGCCGGCCGTGGAACGGGCGCCGGAGCGGTGTTTGAACAGCCTGAAGGGCTTTGGTTTTCCCGCTGAGGGATATGCGCACAAAGAACCGCAACGGCGGCACTGGACAGGGGCGGCCACGGGTGCTAGATGCTCGCCCGCGGGTCCGGCAACGGACCCCGTTTCGTTCTGGAGCCGTGATCGATGCGTCTCCAGCGGCGAGTGGGTGATTAGCTCAGTTGGTAGAGCAGCTGACTCTTAATCAGCGGGTCCACAGTTCGAGCCTGTGATCACCCACCAAATTTTTCCTGAAATTCAGATGGTTGGCGCTGTGGTCGGCGAGAGCGGGACCACTTTGCGGTCTGCACGTGTTCTCGTGGCTTCGAGTGAGTCCGCTGAGCGTCTTTGCTGCGGCCTTGTCTCAGTGCCTGTCGAACACGAGCCGTTGAGGTGATTGGCCTGTGACAGCACACGCTTTGTCCAGTTTGGGGGCGTCGCCTGACAGCGTAACGGTGCGTTCGTCGACGCTGACTGTTCCGGTCACGGCGAAAGTTTGAACCCCGCATTGCTTCGACCAGTAGCGTGCCGTTCCCGAGTAGGTGTTGCCTGAGCGCACGCCTTCAAAAAGTGCCGCGTCGGGGCGAACTCCTACGGCCAAGAGGTTGACGCGAGGGTTCATGTAGAGGATGCGGCGGTTCTCGCCATCGGCCTCGAGCTTCATCGCTGAGCCGTTGTGGCTCCAGGTGCCGGTGGCTCCGACCTGCCAACTTTGGACTGGGCGCGGTGACTTCTCTGACTTTGTCACGATGTCCCGATCGCAATTGAAGGCGGCGGGCAGGCCGCTGGAGGCCAATTCGCAGGACATCTTGACGGTGCGGGACTTGGAGTCCTCGTTCTCAATGACGATTGTCTGGCGCCACGTGCGTGCGAGATAGCCGAATTTGGCGCCGTTGGATTCGGGATTGTCGGACAGGCAGTATCCCTCGGTTTCTGACAGGATATGGTCTTCGATGATCCGGTAGGGTCGAGAGGTTCCCGCAGGGTCACCCTCTTTCTCGAGCACGCCGTCAAAGATGCGGTATGATCCATCCGATGACTTGCATTCGTTCGCATAGTCGCCGGCCATTGCCCTACCATTGGCTCCCATGATCAGGCAGACGGCCAACGCTGACAGATAAAATTTTCCGGACGGAGACATAATTGGCCCTGGCTCTAAGAAGGGGTTCGACGCTGCTCAACATAGCCGTTGGGACCGAAAGAAGAAGGGGATGCTGGTGTCTCCCTCCAACTTCCGATTCCGAGGTCCCATCGCTACTTCAGATTTACCCAAGATGCAGTTCGGTGCATAGCTCATATGGACCGGTGTCTAGAATGCTTTTCTGGAAAACTGGGGTCTAGACTGCTCGAGTCTCGATTGCTGGGGCCTCCAGATCGTCGGCATGTTTCATGTTTATCGGTGCGTCTATGCAGAAAATATTGGCGCTGGCCAAGGGTGTTACACTTTTCGCTGGCCTATTGCTGTGGCCTGCCACGGCTATAGCCGCAGATCTTGAAGCCGGACTTGCGATCAGCGATCCCGACATTCTCGAACGGCTGGAGAAGAAGGGCCTAGCTCTTGACGCGCTGCTCAAATCCGGCTGGCAACGCGGCGTGACTGTGACCCCGGCGAACAACGCTGGTCTGTCGTCGATTTCGCAGATGCAAGATGTCTTCCGTGTTGTCGAGCGCGAAATGACGCTGACGAAGCGGGCTAATCCTGGCGCCGGCGTCGGCATGGCCTTCAACCACAAGCGATTGTTCGATACTTCGTTCCTCTCCGCCGCTGATGCACGCTTCCCACTCGTTGGCATTGTGCAGCGGCTAGATCGGATGTACCGCCAGCCTGCAAACTGCGGCGAAGTTCGCCTGATCTATCGCCTCGAATATGTGCGCCAGACCGGAGATGGCATCGCTCGTTCTCGCCTTCCCATGACGCTCAATCTCGTCTTGCACTCTAAACTCCCGCACCAGGCAATGTCTTGTCGCGATCTGGCGCGCAAATGGATCGCATCCGGCGAAAGTGCGCTGCGCGGATCAGCGGCGGTCGATTTTCTGCTCGGTACCAACGGCCCGCTCCACACAGTCACCCCGGCGCACATCGATCGCATCGAAACGAACTTCCAATCCTTGCGCCGGCCCGCCGCCAGCATCTCGGAATTCGGCGGCCACGCCGAATACGTTCTGAAGGTCTTCAATTCCATTCCGGCAGCCCCGGGGAGCGCTAACGCAAAGCCAGTTTTTCGCGAAACCGCCATGGAAAACATGATCGATCGCGACCGTCTGCTTGCCAATCCCACGCTCCTGGCCCGCTTCAAGACCTGGCTCTTCGAACCCGCCACCGTGCGTGCGCTGGATGACGGCACCATCGATATTCCGCACGATTTTCGCGCCATCAATGGCCGCTCGTTCGCACCTGGCGGTCATGCCCGATCAGGCAATCGAACCTCTTACGGCCTCCTTAGCGACGCGGAGCTCGCCGCCGCCATTACGTCAGCGAATGAGACTGGCGGCCGCTTGAAAAACATTTCCTCCCCCGATGGCTTCCGGATGCGCCTCGACGATACCGGCTGCGTCGGCTGCCACCAGTCGCGTGCGATCGGTGGATTTCATTTCATGGGGATCGACTCGGCTGCCAGCAAACGCCATCTTCCCGAGAACGCGATCTTTGTTCCAGCATCTGCTCACTTCTATGGCGACGCGCCACGCCGCCGCAAAATCCTCGAAGCGTTGGCGACCGGCAATGAACCGGATTGGGCGCGCGGGTTTTCGCTCCGGCCTCGGCGCTCAATGGCCACCGAGCGGACGACTTCGCCGCGTTTCAGCATTATCGGCACCGGCTTCCTCAACGGTTGGGGCGCCACCTGCTATACCAATCGCGCCAATGATCCAAGTTTCAAAGCCTGGACCTGCGCGAGCGGTCTCGCCTGCGTCATGCCGCACGACACTCCCAAGCAGCCGGGGCTTGGTGTCTGCATGACCAAAGGGCGTTTCGGCACCGGGGACGCGGCAGAATATGGGGTCATCCAGAGTTCACGCTTCGGACAGGATTCCTACACCCGCTTGAAACCCGCGCCCGGCAAACCTCTCACGCCGCCCAATCTCGCGATCGACTCTGACCGGCAGCGGGCTGCCCCGCAAGCCGGGGGCTTCTTCGGCGGAATGGTCTACCAGAAGACATGCCAAGGCCGTTTTCCAGCCAGCTCGATCTGTGCACGACATGCCGGCCGGGATTTCAATAGGTGCCTCGCCACAGCGGCAAATTTCAAAACGTGCTTCACCGACCGCCATACCGATCGTGTGGGTTTGCGCGAATGCGACAGCGCCAAGCCGTGCCGCGACGACTACATCTGCGTTGCGACCGCCGACCGAACCAGTGGTGCCTGTCTTCCACCGTATTTCATGATGCAGTTTCGCGTCGATGGGCATCCCTGACGCGACGGACTGTCTGGCAATCGCGCCCGAACGCTATTCCTCAATGCGTCGTGAGTTCTGTAGAGGTGTGGTTCGAGAGCAAGCGCAGGGTCCTGAGCCGTCGATGAGGTCGAGTGTGTCAGGCGGGGTGTAGCGGGCCGGGTGGGGCTTAGCAGCGACTAGGTGAGAGACTGGCCGCCGTTTTCGGAGGGGCGTGGGGCGGGGCGTGGAAACGGGATGATCGTCGCTGAGCCGTTGGTGGGACGGGGGACATCGACGGCGAGTTCGCTCAGGTCGGCGAGGTCGTCCATCCATTCGCCGCACAGGTCGGCTAGTGTCAGGCCCGCAGCTTCGGACAGCCAGGGTTGCAAGATGGTGCGTCCTTCGCCCGTCTCGAGATCGGCATGCAGGATGAGATACCGGTCTTGAACTGCTGATTCGGGGCTGCGCATCCAACGGCGGATCACTTGCGCCGTCTCACCCGCTTCCGCGAGTTCGGGATCGGACACCAGCATTTCGACATGCGGCGCGTAGGCTTCGCTGTCGTAGGGGAGCATTTTCCAGGGCAGATCATCGGCCGTTGCCGCATCGAGCGCGCGGTCGGCAGCTTCCTGACCCGTCTTGATGTCGTCGCTTTCGATTTCGATGCACGCCACTTCCAAGCGAATCCGAACGACCTTGGCGTAGTACTTCATCTCAAGCCTCCGCTCGCCGACAACAGGGGGATGATGGGCGAGTCGAAGCGTATCCTGCAACGGTCGAATTGGTAGACATGGGAGGCGTGGGGCGGCTGTGCAACAGGCAAGCGCTGGATGCTTAAAAATCCGCCGGCCGCCTACAACTCCGTCAATTGGCGTGCAGAGGAAGACGGGCGGCGATTCCACTGGTCATTGACGCACTGCCAAAGACGGCGGATCGTGCAGTTGCTCGGTAAAATTGGGCATCCAGGTCAATGAAACTTTTCTAAATGAGGAACGGCGCTCATGACTTGGATTGTCACAAAGTATGCGATTACCGCTTTCCTGGTCGTGGTGATTTCCGAGGTCGCCAAGATGAGTGATCGGCTCGGCGGACTGATTGCGGCGTTGCCGCTGGTCACCGTGCTGACGTTGGTCTGGCTATGGGCGGAAGGGCAGGGCGATGCAAAGATCGCCAATCATGCTTGGTATACGTTCTGGTATGTGGTGCCGACGCTGCCGATGTTTCTCGTGTTTCCCTGGCTGCTGCCGCGGATAGGGTTCTGGATGACGATGGGTGCGAGCGTCGCTGTAACACTGGCGAGCTTTGCGATCTTTGCGGTGATCGTGCGCCGGTTCGGCATCGAGCTACTCTAGGCATGTGGCCGTTGGAATCGCGCCCAGGGCAGGTGAGAGCTCACGCCGTCGGGGGCGGACCTAGACGTTGCGCAATGAAATCGGCGATGGCGGCACTGTCGTCGAGGGAGAAGACGGGCAGTGGCCCGCTGTCTGTTTCGTGGTCGGTGGCGACGGCGATGATGTCCGGATCGGTTGCGGCAAGGGGGCGGCGATCCGCTTGGGCGGCGCGGCGGACTTCGATTTTCGGGATTGCCGCGGATTTGTAGCCTTCCACAAGGATCAGATCGGACGGTGAGAGCCGGGCCAAACTGTCTTTGAGACTGGGTGGCGGCGTCGATTGCAATTTTTCATCGATCGCCCATGCGTGCGGCCCCACGACGATGGCTTGCCAAGCGCCGGCGCGCCGGTGGCTGGCGCTGTCGGTGTCTGCGTCGTCGACGCGGAGGCCGTGGTGCGTGTGTTTGATGCTCGCGACTTTGAGGCCACGGCGTGTGAACTCTTCGATGAGGCGGACCGCTAACGTTGTCTTGCCGGAGTTTTTCCATCCGGCGATACCGATAACGGGTGGGATGGGTGACGCGATCACGGTGGGGTGCTCGTGGCTCAGCACAGCACGGGCTTGGGCCAAGTCGCGTGGGGTATTGGCGTTGAAGAACGGATCGATGTTGCGTCCGTTCAGATTGATGTCGGTGAAATCGACGGGGACCGCTGCGTGGCGGGTGGTCCAATCCTGGACCTTGCGTGTCCCATCCCGAAGTGCGGCCGCAAGATCATCTGCGAGTGCCATGGGCCATAGCCCGATCACCGGATGCAATCCACCGCTCGACCGGGCGAGCGCAATAGGCGCCTCGGTTTCAATGAGTGCGGTGTGCAGCCGTTGGACCAAATTTGTGGGCAAGAAGGGGACGTCGGTCGAGACACTGACGAGATGGGTTGTGTCCGGCGCGTTGGCGCGTGTCCAGTGTAGCCCGGCGAGAAGACCGGCCAAGGGACCTGCGAACCCGTCGATGCTGTCGGGGACCACGGGCAGGTTGAAGGTTGCGAAGCGCGCTGGGTCGCCGTTGGCGTTGAGGATAAGTTGAGAGGTCTGCGGCGCGAACCGTTCGATGACATGACTGAGCAGCGGCTTGCCGCTCAGTTCAAGCAATCCTTTGTCACTCTGGCCGCCTGGGAATGCCTCGCGCATTCGGAGCGACCGACCGCCGGCCAGAATAAGGCCAACGGGTCTGGAAGGGGTCGACATCGCGCGTGTTCGATCTGCCTCGATTGATACGCTGGCTCCGGCGTATTGACGCCAGCCAGGATCGTTCGATGCGCCGGTTCCGCAGCGATTGCAAGAGGGGGGGAAGGCCGTACCGTTTATGTAAAGTATTCGGCGCGAATGACCTGGACGTCCGAGACCGTGACAATGCCGATCTGCCGCGAGACCAATTTGTAGAGTGGCTCGAGAACGTCGTCCATGCGCTGTTCGTCGACGATGCAGAAGATCATCACCAACGCACCGGCGCGTCCGACGACACCATCACGGTGCCAGGCACCGTCCTTGCCGCGGCCGGCGAGGACGGGGAGGACGGTGTAGCCGCTGACGTTCTGTTGGTCGAGAAGGTTCAGGACGCGCTGCATCAGCGGGGCCTCGACCATGATGTCTATGCGCTTTTTTAGGTGAGTTTTCATGGTCGGGGCCTCAGTGGAGCATGGCGGCGGCGGCGAGGTAGAGCGGGATTCCGAGGGTCAAGTTGAAGGGGAACGTAATGCCTAGTGATAGTGGAAGATAGATCGCTGGACGCGCTTCGGGAAGCGCGAGGCGGAGGGCTGCTGGAACGGCGATGTAGGATGCGCTCGCTGCCAGCGTGATCATCAGTGCCGTGCCGCCGACGGACAGACCCACAGCGAGAGCGGCCAGCGCTCCGAGTGCGCCGCCAATCAAGGGCATGTAGAGACCGAACAGGATGACGGGCCAGGTCAAATGGCGGCGCCCCTCGCGCAGGCCGCGGCCGGCGATGACGCCCATGTCGAGCAGGAAGAGGCAGAGAATGCCTTTGAAGGGGTCGACGATGAAGGGCGCAATTGCTTTCAAGCCGTCAGCGCCTGTGATGATGCCGATGATGAATGAGCCGACGAGGAGCACGATGGAGCCGTTGAGCATCACTTCGCGCAGGGTCGCGGTGTCCATGCGTTTGTCGCCGGTATGGGCGAGCCAGAGGGCCGCCATGATGGCTGGCGTTTCCATGGCGGCCGCGACCGCGACCATGTAGCCTTCGAAGGGAATGCCGCTTTGTTCGAGGGCCTGGGTGGCGGCTAGAAACGTGACGATCGAGATTGAGCCGTAGTGAGCAGCGACCGCTGCGGCGTCGACACGCGGCAGGTTGCTTGTGGTCATGAGAAGGCGGAACGCGATCAGCGGGAGCACCGCGCTCAGGATGATGCCGGCCACAATGGCGCCGGCCAGTTTGAGGTCGAGGCCGTTTTCAGCGACGCCCACACCCCCTTTGAACCCAATGGCCAGCATGAGGTAGAGCGACAAGCCCTTGGCGATGGCTTCTGGTATGGACAAGTCGGAGCGGGCAAGCGTGGCTGCAACGCCGAGCACGAAGAACAAGACCATGGGAGAGAGTAGGTTCGCGGCGGCGAGGTCCAGGGCCTGACCCATACAGCATTGCTCCTTTGGTTTCAGTCGCGCGGCATCGAAGCGGGAGTTGTGTTGCAGTGCGAAAGGATTTTAGGCGGGCTTCGATAGCTTCGCAATGTTCCTTATGGAAATTGATAATGATCGGCCCTATCATTTTGTAAAGCAATGATAGGATGAAGCTATGCCAAAAAGTCTCGTCAACCTCGATATCGACCTGCTGCGCACGTTCGCAATGATCGCCAAGGAGCGGAATTTCACCCGTGCGGCGGAGCGTCTCATGCGTCAGCAATCGACGATGTCGCTGCAGATCAAGCGGCTCGAGGATGCTCTTGGCCACAGGCTTCTCGACAGAACGCCACGGTCGGTGGAGTTGACGCCCGAGGGTGAGGCGGTGCTGGCCTATGCGCAGAAGATTCTCGATCTCAATGATGAGGTGGTGTCTCTGACGCATGAACCGCAGATGCAAGGCGTCGTGCGGCTTGGTACGCCGGAAGACTTCGCCACGCAGCATCTTCCAGATATCCTCGCGCGCTTTATTCAGGCCTATCCGTCGGTCGCGCTTGAGGTTACGTGTGATCTTACGCTTCATCTCGCGGAAGGCTTTAGAAAAGGGCAATTTGATATCGTTTTATTGAAGCGCGAGCGGTCGTCGGGGGGCGGCGGTGTGCGCGTTTGGCGGGAGCCGTTGGTGTGGGTTGCGGGCCAACACGACTATATCCATGCCAATGGGCCTCTGCCGCTCGTCGTGTCGCCGGAGCCGTGTGTGTATCGTAAACGGGCGACCGAATCGCTGCAGCGTGCGAAGAGGTCATGGCGCATTGCTTACACGTGTGCGTCGCTGGCCGGCTCAATCGCGGCGGTTAGGGCGGGGCTGGGCATTGCCGTGTTGCCGAAAGAGATGGTTCCGGCGGGACTGCATGCGATCGACGGCGATCCGCTACCCGATTTGAAGGACACTGAAATCGCCCTTTTGGCTGGCGCCTCCGTGCGGCCGCCGGTGGCGAAACTCCGCGACCATATCGTGCGCTGCTTGGGATAATGCTGGGGGCGGCTGAGATTGATAAACTCAATCATGCAGATTGAGGGAATTCATTTCTCGCGACTGCAGCATTTTTCTACCGCTTAGAGTGGACTTTCGCCGGTGAGCGGACGGTCCGTCGGTCCCATGTCTTGATCTGGTCAATTCTAGGAGAGCACCCCTTGGGCAGAGATGCCACCGCGACCCTCTCCGAGCCACCGCTCGCCGCGCCGGCCATCTTGCCGGGATTGAAATCGCTCTATGACGTGGGCGAGATCCCGCCGCTCGGGCATGTGCCGGAGAAGATGTATGGCTGGTCGATCCGCCGGGAGCGCCACGGTCCGCCGGACACTGCGATGCAACTCGAAGTGTTGCCGACGTGGGAACTCGATAGCCACGACGTGCTCGTTTTCGTGATGGCAGCGGGCGTCAATTATAACGGGGTATGGGCTTGCCTCGGGCAGCCGATTTCGATGTTCGATGTGCACGGGGCTCCCTATCTCGTCACAGGGTCCGATGCGGCCGGTATCGTGTGGGCCGTTGGGTCCGCGGTGAAGCGGTGGAAGGTTGGCGACGAGGTTGTCGTTCATTGCAATCAGGATGACGGGGACGATGAAGAGTGCAATGGCGGCGATCCTATGCTGTCGCCGTCGCAGCGGATCTGGGGCTATGAGACGGCTGATGGGTCGTTCGCGCAGTTTACCCGCGTCCAGGACCGGCAGCTGCTGCCGCGTCCGAAGCATCTGACCTGGGAAGAGAGCGCGTGCTACATGCTCACGCTTGCAACCTCGTATCGGATGCTGTTCGGGCACCGGCCGCATACGCTGAGGCCCGGCCACAACGTGCTTGTGTGGGGCGCATCAGGCGGCATCGGCTCCATGGCGGTGCAGTTGTGCGCAACGGCTGGGGCGCATGCGATTGGCGTGGTGTCGGATGCCGACAAGCGCGATTTCGTGATGCAGCTTGGTGCGCGCGCGGTGCTGAACCGGAAAGATTTCAACTGCTGGGGGCAGATGCCCAAGGTCGGCACGGCTGAGTATCAGGCTTGGTTTAAGGACGTACGCCGGTTCGGCGCTGCCATCTGGGACATTACCGGCAAGGGCAACAACGTTGACATGGTGTTCGAACACCCCGGGGAATCTACATTTCCGGTATCGGTGTTTTGCGTGAAACGCGGTGGCATGGTCGTTATTTGCGCGGGCACCACGGGTTACAACCTGACGCTTGATGCGCGGTACCTGTGGATGCACCAGAAGCGCGTGCAGGGTTCGCACTTTGCCAATCTCAATCAGGCGTCACTGGCGAACCGGCTCGTGATCGATCGCCGGGTCGATCCGTGCCTATCGGAGGTTTTCTCTTGGGAGAATATTCCGAAGGCGCATATGCGGATGTATCGCAACGAACATAAGCCGGGGAATATGGCGGCGCTGGTGAGTGCGCCGCAAACCGGTCTACGGACATTCGAAGATGCGATCCAGGCAAGCCGGGCGCGGTTCGGTTGATGACTATGGCGTTTCAGCCAGCAGGTTCACCCATGCGGGTGCGGTAAATGTTTTCCAGTTGCTCGGGGTTTGTGATGCGGACGGCTAGGTCGCGCAGGAGACCGTCGCGTATGCTATAGATGAGACCGTGGACGGAAAGGTTTTGACCGTCGGCCCAAGCGTTTTGGACGATGGTGGTGTGGCAGACGTTCTTGACTTGCTCGATGACGTTTAATTCGCAAAGCCGGTCGCCGCGGGCGGTGAGATCGGTGATGGCATCGAGTTCATCCTTGTGACGGGTGTAAATGTCCTTGATGTTGCGGAGCCAGTTGTCGATCAGGCCGAATTGCTTGCTGCCGCAGGCGGCGTGGACGCCACCGCAGCCGTAGTGGCCACAGATGATGATTTGCTCGATCTTCAGAACTTCGACGGCAAATTGCATCACCGAGAGACAGCTGATGTCAGTGTGGACCACGAGATTGGCCACGTTGCGGTGGACGAAAACTTCTCCGGGGGCGAGGCCGAGAATCTGGTTGGCGGGGACACGGCTATCGGAGCAGCCAATCCAGAGATATTTGGGGGTTTGTTGGGCCGCTAAGCGGGAAAAGTATTCAGGGTCTTTGGCGATCTGACTTTCGGCCCAGATTTGGTTGTTCTTAAAAAGCTTGGTCAGTTCGGCCATATTGATCGCTACCCACATATGATGTCATTGCGGATATTGATGGGGCTGTGATGGCGCTGCAAGTTTGTTTTTTGGGCGACCGAGCGCCGGGGCCTCTTCCGTCACGGTGTTTTGCGGTCAATGGGCGCGGCGGGGAGCCCTAACTGGGGCTTGTACATTCTGTGGCGCGTTCCCATGTGCCTCAAACTGGGGGGCGTGCCGTGAGGCGGCCAAGTTCGCGTCGCATTGATGTGTCCAACATACGTTCTGGCATATGTTCTGGGGAATCATTGGAGGGGTCCATGTCGGGATTTTGGAATTGGGGGCGCTCGACTGAGGGTGGCGCGGGTCTTTTCCCGGCGTCGCTTGAAGCTGCGGCTTTGTCCGATTGGATTAGGGCGCGGAAGTCCAACCTCCCGCAAACGCGACTGGGGCGGACGCTGCTTGGCCTTGTTTTGGTGTTCGGCGGTGTGTTGAGCTTTTTGCCGGTGCTGGGCATTTGGATGCTGCCGCTCGGCCTTGTAATCCTCTCCGTCGACTGGGCTTTTGTGCGACGGCGGCGGCGGCAGGCGGATGTGAAGTTCACGCGCTGGTGGAAGTCGCGGCAGGCGGCGCGTGCCTAAGCGCGCTTCGATGCCAGCCACGCGCGCCAGCCGCCGTGCCGGGTGATGTCTTCGGCTCCTTGGATTGCGTGGCTTTCGCACAGGAAGCCTTTGGAGAGTGAACCGTCGGCGAGTTTGACGGTGCCGATGCCGAGAGGCGGCGGGATGAGCGCCACAAACGAGCCAAAGGCGGCGTCGTCCATATCCCAGATTTCGACCTCGATGTTGCCCGAACCTTTGCCGTCGCAGATGAGTCCGGGTTTTGACGGTGTCGTATTGGCCAGAGCATAGAAGCTGTAGCCGGGAGCCGTGCGGGTGGTGCGGACGAGGCGTGCGTTGCGTTCGATGAGTTGCGTGTTGAGCGGTTGACCCGTGAGGTGGGCGCCGACGACGGCGACCTGGATGCGCTTTGATGGTGTCGTGGGAATCGCGGGTGTGGATGCCAGAGGGAGCGATGTTGCGCCAAGTTTGATTTCGCCGAGAGAGCGATGGAGGGCGTCCCCAAGTACGGCGAGGCGTTTGTCATCGAAGGCGCGGCCCAGGACCGTGACGCCAACGGGGAGCCCGTTTTGGCGGAAGCCCGCAGGCACGGCGACGGCGGAGAGGTCCATGAGATTGACGAAGTTTGTGTAGAGGCCAAGGTTTGAATTGAGGCGGATGGGATCGGCGAGAACCTCCGATGTTTTGTACGTCGTGGGTGTTGTCGGCAGGATCATCGTGTCCATCTTTGCCCATTCTGCTTGCGCGCCGCGCGTCAGTCCGGCGAGGCGGTAGAGGCCTTGAAAAGCGTCGGCGGCTGTGATTTTTTCAGCGCCGAGAATGATACCGCGGACGACCTCTTGAATGGCGTTAGGCTTTTGGGCAGCAAACTCCTTGATGGCAGCTAAGCGTTCGGCGACCCAGGGGCCTTGGTAGAGGAGGTTTGCGGCTTCGCGGAAGGGTGTGAAATCGAAGGAAACGATTTCGCAGTCAAGCCCGCGCAGACGTTCGACGGCGAGGCCGTAGAGGCGCTCGGATTCGGTATCCCCACAGAACTCGAGAGGGCATGAGGGCACACCAACGCGCAGGCCTTTGGGGAGGGGTTCGTAGGTGCTGAGTGGTTGTGTGCGGGCGTAGCTGTCTTCTGCGTCAAAGCTCGCGGTGATGTCAAAGACGCGCGCCACATCGGCGGTGGTGAGAGCGAAGATCGAGACCGTGTCTTGGGTGCGGCAGGCGGGGACAACGCCGCGCGCGCTCAAAAGGCCCTTGGTTGGTTTTAGGCCGACGATATTGTTGAACGCGGCAGGCACGCGGCCTGAGCCGGCTGTGTCGGTGCCGAGTGCGAATGAGACGAGGCCGCCGGCGACCGCGACGGCGGAGCCGGAACTTGAGCCGCCGGAGATGTAGTCGGCATCAAAGACGCTTGAGGGAATGCCGTAGGGCGAGCGCGTGCCGACGAGGCCGGTGGCGAACTGATCGAGGTTCGTTTTGCCGATGAGGATTGCGCCAGCGGCTTCCAGCCTTTCTACGACGCTGGCTGAGCGGGTTGGCGTGTATGCGAATTCGGGGCAGGCGCAGGTGGTGGGGAGACCCGCGACGTCGATGTTGTCTTTGACGGCGAAGGGGATGCCCCAAAGCGGACCCTTGGGGGCAGATTTTAGTTTGGCGAGAGCCGTGGCGCGCGCAACGAGTGTGATCCACACAGGGCGTTCGCCTTCGACGGTGATGCGATTGTAAATGCAGGTGAGGACGGCTTCGGGTGTCAGCGTGCCAGTGGCGTAGGCTTGCGTCAGGGTTGCGATGTCGAGGGAGACAATCATGCTGCGTCCTCTGCAATAACGACGAGCGTCTGGCCGAGAGAGACAGGGCGGCCTTCGGTGCATTTCAGTTCATGCACGATGCCGCTGCCGGAAGCGTGGACTTCCATTTCCATTTTCATCGATTCCACAATCACGAGGACATCACCCGCTGCAACGCGCTGGCCGTGCTCGACGGCAATTTTCCAGACTGCTCCGGGGACTGGACTTTGAACGGCGGTGTGGCCGGGGGCGAGGGCGTCATCGCCGGTATTGGCTGCGCCGACATCGTTGAGCACAACTCCGGTGCGATCGCTGTCTTGCCAGCGGGCGCGTTCGGCTTCGAAGGCGGATTGCTGGGTTGCTTTGAATTCACTGATCGCAGTTGCATTGTCGTTGAGGAACTTTCGGTAGCTCGACAGCGAAAACGTCGTTTCTTCGATTTTTATGCCAGTCTTGCCTTGCAGGAAGCCGTCGCGGAAGGCCAGGAGATCGCCGCCGGAGACGTCATAAAAGCGTATCTGATCGAAGAAGCGGAGCAGCCAAGGTTTGCCCTTTTCGAATTCGCGCGTGACGTGGAAGCGATTCCAGACTTGCGCGGTGCGGCCGACGAATTGATAGCCGCCGGGGCCTTCCATGCCATAGACGCACATGTAGGCGCCGCCGATGCCAACGGCATTTTCTGGCGTCCAGGTGCGGGCGGGATTGTATTTTGTGGTGACGAGGCGGTGGCGCGGGTCGACGGGCGTGGCGACGGGTGCGCCGAGGTAGACGTCTCCGAGGCCGAGCACCAGGTAATTCGCGTCATGGACGATACGTTTCACGTCGGCGATGCTGGGAAGCCCGTTGATGCGGCGGATGAACTCGATGTTCGATGGGCACCAGGGCGCATCGGCGCGGACCGATTGCATGTATTTGTCGATAGCGAGCTGTGTTTGGGGATCATCCCAAGAGAGTGGCATGTGGACGACGCGCGATGGCACCTCGATGTCGCCGATGTCGCCCATGCCGTCTTCAATTTCGGAGAGAGTTGCGAGCAGCTTGGTGAGCGGCAGCGTCCGGCTGTCGTAATGGACCTGGAGGGAGCGTATTCCCGGCGTTAGGTCGAGGATGCCGGGGAGGTTCGTTACCTCTAAGCGCGTCATGAGCACATGAACGCGGAAGCGCAATTCCAGGTCGAGAACGAGATCGCCGTATTCGACGAGGAGATACTTGTCGCCAGCGCGGCGTGCGACGACGCGGGGAAGGCTGTTTTTTGCTTCGCGCACTGCGACGATGCAGTCGTCGGTGCCGAGCAAGACGGGCTCTGCAACTGCGACGACGGGGGCCGGGCTTAGCTGTTCAATCTCCGCGTTCTGGATCGCTTCGCGCGTGGCTGCATCTTGCGGCGTTAGACGGACGAAGCGGACCTTGTCGCCGGGTCGAAGCTGGCCGAGTTTCCAGAGTTCGGCTGCGACGATGGTGGCGGGACAGACGAAGCCGCCGAGTGAGGGTCCGTCGGGGCCCAGGATGACGGGCATATCGCCGGTGAAATCGATGGCGCCAATCGCATAGGCATTGTCGTGGATGTTGCTGGGATGGAGCCCCGCTTCGCCGCCATCGCGGCGGGCCCATTGGGGCTTGGGGCCGATGAGGCGGACGCCGGTCGGGTTGGAATTGTAGTGAACTTCCCAATCGGTGCCGAAGAACATGGCGATGTCTTCGGGGGTGAAGAAATCCGGCGCGCCATGGGGGCCATAGAGCACGCCGATCTCCCAGCGGTGAGCCATGAGCGGGCGCAGAGCGAGGGGCAGCTGAGATGTGAGCGTGGTCGATGGTGGTTCAGCCGCGTAGGGGGCGTTGACGTGCAGAATGTCGCCGGGCAAAAGGGCGCGGCCGCCGTGGCCGCCGAATTTGCCGAGCGTGAATGTCGACGCGCTGCCGAGATAGAGCGGCACATCGAAGCCGCCGCGCACGGCGAGGTAGGCGCGTGCTCCGGCGCCAGAGACGGTGCCGATTTTGAGCGTGGCGCCGGCGTTGACGGGTACGGGTTGCCACATCGGGATCGATGCGCCGTCGAGAGTGGCGGAGATGGCTGCTCCCGTGATGGCGATCACGGCAGCGGTGTTGAATTTGAGGGTGGGTCCAGTGAGCGTGATTTCGAGGCCGGGCGCGCCTTCGGCGTTGCCTGCG
Organism: Hyphomicrobium sp.; assembly: GCA_022841965.1. GTDB lineage: Bacteria > Pseudomonadota > Alphaproteobacteria > Rhizobiales > Hyphomicrobiaceae > JAGVSR01. The sequence continues at coordinate 57,277 of JALHQM010000013.1, forward strand.
AGTTTGTTGGCGTAGCGGAAGGAGAGGTGGTCCATGGGACCGGATGGGGGCACACCGACGGCCCAATAGCCGGTGCGGCCCGGCCAATCCTGAATGGTCGATTGCGTTCCGGGGGCGAGGACTTCGATGGTAGGCGCGTTGTAGGGAACGGTGGCCAGCGTACTGGTCAGCATGTTGCCTCTGGCGAGGATTTCGGACGCGGCGAGCTGGCGCAGATAGTCGAGGTTGGTTTCCAAGCCACCAATGTGGGTTCCGGCGAGGGCCTTTTGCATCTTTGAAAGCGCTTCATCGCGCGTTGCACCGCGCACGATGATCTTGGCAATCATGGGATCATAGAACGGCGAGACCTCAGCTCCGCTTTCGACCCAGGTTTCGATGCGCGCATCGGGGGGCCAAGCGACGTGCGTGAGGAGTCCGGCGCTGGGGCGGAAATCGCGGCCGGGGTCTTCCGCGTAAAGGCGCACTTGGATGGACGCGCCGCAGGGGGCGATTTTCGATTGGTCGAGGGGCGGGCACACGCCAGCTGCCTGCCGGATCATCCATTCGACGAGATCAACGCCGGTGACTTCTTCGGTGACGCCGTGTTCGACCTGGAGGCGGGTGTTCACTTCGAGGAAGTAGAACGCATCGGTGTCATTGTCATAGAGAAATTCGACGGTACCGGCGCTGGCGTAGTTGACCGATTTGCCGAGCGCAATAGCGGTGTTCCAGAGTTCTTTGCGGGTTGTGTCCGAAAGCCCGGGCGCGGGGGTTTCTTCGATGACTTTTTGGTTGCGGCGCTGGGCGGAGCAATCGCGCTCGCCTAAGGCCACGACGTTGCCTTTGCCGTCGCCGAAGAGCTGGACTTCGATGTGGCGGCCGCGCGCGACGTATTTTTCGAGGAAGAGGCCGGCGTCCTTGAAGTTGTTGCGGGCGAGGCGCTCGACGCGCTCGTACATCGGCGCGAGGTCGTCTTCACTGGCTATGAGCTGCAACCCGATACCGCCGCCGCCGGCTGTGCTTTTCAACATAACGGGATAGCCGATGCGTTGGGCTTCCGTGCGGGCGTGTTCGAGATCGCTGATGAGGCCGGAGCCCGGTGCGAGGGGAACGCCGGCTGCGAGCGCTAACTCGCGTGCCTTATGTTTCAAGCCGAATGCGCGCATCTGATCAGGTGTGGGTCCGATGAAGGCGATGCCGGCTGTGGCGCAGCTTTCGGCGAAGTCGGGGTTCTCGGAGAGAAAGCCGTAGCCGGGATGGATGGCTTCGGCGCCGGTTTCGCGGGCCACCTCCAAGATGCGATCGACGTTGAGATAGCTTTGCGCGGCAGCGGCGGGGCCGATGCATACCGCCTCAGTGGCGAGCGCGACATGGCGCGAATGGCGGTCGGGCTCGGAATAGACAGCGACGCTGGCGATGCCCATTTTGTCGAGTGTGCGAATGATGCGGCAAGCGATGGCGCCGCGATTGGCGATGAGAACTTTTTTGAACATGCTCATGCGCCGGCATCCCAGATCAGCACCTCGACCGGGGTCGGGTTATAGGCGTTGCAGGGATTGTTGAGCTGCGGGCAGTTGGAGATCAGCACGATGACGTCCATCTCCGCGCGCATCTCGACGTACTTGCCGGGAGCGGAGAGGCCGTCGGCGAACGTGAGGCCACCTTCGGCGGTGACGGGGACGTTCATGAAGAAATTGATGTTGTGGGCGATGTCGCGCTTATCGAGCCCGTAGTGTTCGTTCTCGGCGACGGCCAGGAGGAAGCTGTCGCGGCAAGCGTGCATGGCGAATTTTTCAAGCGCGTAGCGGACGGTGTTGCTCTCCGTGGCGCAGGCGCCGCCGAGAGTGTCGTGACGCCCGACGGTGTCGGCCGTGACGGTGAGCATGGGGCGGCAGAAGTCGGAGAGGAGAACGGTTCCAGAAGTGAGGAACACGTTGCCCTGCTCGCGGATGGTGTCGCAGGCGGAGTAGCGCTCATGGGGATCATCGGCGTTGAAGAAGAGCGTGTCGGCGGCCTGATTGCCTTCCAGGTCGAGGATGCGGAACGTTTCGCCCTTTTTGACGATGTGCATCCAGTAGTCGCCCGCGGGGACGACCTTACGGTAGCTCGCGGTGTCGGCGGCGAGGTGGCTTTCCTTGATCATGTATCCGCCCTCCCTCAGTGACAGCCGCAGGCGTGGAACAGCCGATTATTTTCAAATCCGCGGCCGTTTTCTGGGGCGGAAAGGCGGCATGGGTCATCGTCTGATGCGGCGGGTCCGTCAAAGAGTTTGAAGCGGATCGTTTTCTTCGGGTATTGCGGCGCGGGATCGAGCGGGTGCGGGCAGGTGTGGAAGAGAACAAGGGTATCCATCTCGAAGCGGAGTTCGACGGAGGCACCGGCGTTTGCTGCGGACGCATCGAAGGCAATGACGCCGGTTTCATCGACGGCGACTTTGCTGAACCAATTGACGTTGGCTGCCAGATCGCGGCGCTTCATGCCGTATTTGGCGAGTTCCACGAGGAAGCTGTCGAGGCCATTCTGGTGCCAGTCGTTGCGGTGGGTCTGGTAGGTGGCTTCGCCCCACGACTTTTCGACGATCGCCTTAGTTGAGTTGCCGCAGACGGTGTCGTGCCAACCGTGGGTGTCGCTGACGATGGAACAGAAAATGCGGCCCATATCGGAGTAGAGGCAGTGGCCGGTGGTGAGGCGGAAGGTGTGCTGGCACTTCAAGGTGTCGGGCGCGTTGTAACGCTCGGTGAGGTTTTGTGGATTGTAAAACAGCATGGCCACGTTGGCGCCGCCGTCGAGATCGGTGAGGCACAGGCGCGTGTTGCGGCGGACGATGAAGGACCAGTGTTTGCCGGAGGCCAGCGTATCGGAGTGGATCAGGGCGGACGTGGAAGTCATGGCGGCATTTCCCTCGGGCTTGGCCGCATGTGACGCGCGGCGCAGGTCGTCCGGGCCGTCCCGGGATTGGAAGTGACCGGAGCGGGGCCGTCCCCGTCCGAAAAGATGTGGACTAGTGGACGGCGGCGGAGACGTCAGCTGCGATAAGGGGTGGGGCTTCTTCAACGAGAGCGCTGCCGTTCTGTTTCTTTTTCTGTGTCTTTGGCGGCCAGACCGCAATGTCGTGGGCGATGGTGGCGCCGTAGCGTTCCTTCTCCTCGGGGCGGTTGCGGCGGCGTTCGAGCGCGATGACGCGGGTGCCCAGGCGGAAGGCTTCGGAGAGATCGTGCGTGACCATGACGACGGTGATGCCCTGTTCGACCCAGAGTTCATTCATGAGGGCGTGGACTTCGGCGCGGATGCCGGGGTCGAGTGCGCCAAAGGGTTCATCGAGGAGGAGGACTTTGGGTTTGCGCATGAGAGCCTGGGCGAGGGCTAATCTTTGCTGCATCCCGCCGGAGAGGGCGGCGGGATATTTGTTTTCGTGGTCGGAGAGGCCAACGGCGTTGAGCAGTGCGCGGGCGTCGTCGATGGCGGCTGCTCGGTTGATGCCGAAGAGGCGGCCGAGGACGCGGGATTTTTCAAACTCGCGGCCGACGAGGACGTTGCCGAGAACGGTGAGGTGAGGGAAGACCGAGTAGCGCTGGAAGACCACGCCGCGGTCCCAATCTGGCTCGGGCTTGAGCGGCATGCCGTCGAGCAATATGCGTCCGCTGGTGGGGCGTTCTTCGCCGAGCAACATCTTGAGCAAGGTGGTCTTGCCGCAACCAGAGGGGCCAACGAGGGCGACGAATGAGCCGCTTTCGATCGTGAGGTCGATGTTTTCCAGAACGATCTGGTCGCCGTACTCTTTCCAGATCTTTTCAAGCACGACCGTTGTCATGATTTCTGCTCCGGCTGGAACCAGGGAAAGAGGCGGCGTTGCAGCATCGCGAGTGTCAGATCCATCAACCATGCGAGCAGCGTGATCCACAGCACGTAAGGGATGATGACGTCCATGGAGAGGAAGCGACGCACGAGGAAGATGCGGTAGCCGAGCCCACTGACGGCGGCGATGGCTTCGGCGGAGACGAGGAAGATCCAGGCGGGGATGAGCGCGAAGCGGGTCGCGACGATGAGCTTCGGCAGGATCTGGGGCAGAACGACGCGGGTAATCATCTGCCAGGTGGAGGCGCCGAGCGTTTGCGCCTTGACGATCATCTCGCGCGGGATTTCTTCCACGCCGAGGGCGACGGCGCGCAGCATGAGCGGGGCGGTGCCGACGGCGATGAGGGTGATTTTCGAGGCTTCGTCCAGGCCAACCATGATGAACAGTATCGGCAGGATGGTGATGGGCGGGATCAGCGAGAAGGCTTCGACGAAGGGCTTCACCAACGCGCGGACGAAGGGGATGAAACCGGACGTGACGCCGAGGATCAGGGCAATGGCGATTGAAATGCCCATGCCGCTGCCGAGGCGCCATAGGCTGATGGCTGTATCGGACCAGAAGAGATAGCTGCCAGTGCGCTTATCCTGGACGAACATGAGTTCGTTCATGGCGGCCATCATTTGCGTGACGGACGGTAGGATCTTATCGGCGGGATTGATGCTCAGGCGCTGATAGCTACCGATCGCGTAGGTGACGGCGAGCGCGATGAAGGGGAGTGTCGCGAGCAGAATGTAGAGGCCGCGACTCGGATGCCGGTTGATGATGCGCATCAGGCGACCTTCCGTTCTTGTGATGCCGTGACGGGATCGAGAAGCGTATCGGCTTCGCGTTGGAGCCAGGCGAGGCGATCGGGCGCGATGGGTGTGGACTGGCTGAAGGCGACGTTGGGTTCGAGGCTATCGATGCGCCAGTGGCGCTGGGCGATGCCGGGTTCGCCGTAGATTGTTTCGTGGAGTGTGCCGGGTTCGCGGCCGGGACTTAAGGGGCCGGTCAGTGGGACGAGCGCTCCTTCGCGGCGTGGGTCGGTGGAAGCGGTGATGCGCCAGAGATCGTCTTCGCGGATCATGTAGTCGGTGACGCATTGGAAGACGCGCTCGAGAGCGGATGCGGGATCGCTGCTGCTGGCCACGAAATCCTGGCAGCGCGTTCCGTCAGGGAGTTCGTGATAGCGGCCGAGTGTGCGGATGGCATGATCACCGGCGACGACGAGTCCGCCTGACCGCGGATAGGTGTCGTCTTTGGTGTCGGTCTCCTTTTCTAGACGCAGGCCCGCGAGTACGCCGGGGGCGCTTGCCAGAAAGCGCCAGTCTTCGACGTAAGCGCCGGAGGGCGCGAACTCGATCATGCAGTCGCCGATGCGGCGCATGAGGCCGGGCTCTGGGTATTTGTCGTAGGGTTGGAAGCCGGTCCAATCCGCCCAGGACATGACGGGGTCGGCCCACGATGTGGACGCGATGCCGCCTTCGACGCTGGCGAGTCGGCTGAGGGTTTCGCGGTCGAGGTTGGTAAGATCGGTGCCGGGTGTCAGTTGTGGGCGGGCTGGATGGATGCGGATGTCTCCCGTCATGCCGTGCGCTTGCACCCAGAAGACGCGGGTTTGTGCATCTTCAATGCCGGTTGCGAACGTGATCGAGCGCCGCTGGACGCAGCCGATCGCCCACTCGGGGACTCGGAGGGTGTTCGTTTGCAGGAGTGTGGCGGCGACTTCGGCAAGCGTCATCGCGTGCCGCTCGCGTGGATGGCTTCCTGGCCGAAGCTTGAGAGTTTGCGTGCGCCTTCGGGCAGAATGAAGGTGCCGTCTGCAATGCGGTTTTTCAGGTATTGGAAGGTTTGCGCGGTTTGCGCGAGGAGGTGATCGCCTGCCACAAGGGGTTCGAACTTCGGCTTTTCTCCGGCGGGGACGAACTGCGGAAGGGGTTTGACAACGGTGTGGTAATCGCAGGCGGCGAAGTAGGGGAACGAGTAGCGCTCTTCCTTGACTTTGCGGACGCGGTGGGAGGTGGCGACGAAGGTGGCGTTGGTCCAGGCTTCCAGCATGTCGCCGATGTTGATGATGAATCCGCCTTCGATCGGCGGGGCGTCGATCCATTCGCCCGCGCCGTTCATGACTTCGAGACCGGGGGCTGTCGGCCAGAGGATCGTGAAGCACTCGTAGTCGGTGTGGGCTCCGATGCCGGGTTCGTCGGCGGGGGCGGTGGGGGCGTAGGGGTAGTGGATGAGGCGAAGCTGGCTCGGCGGTTTTTTGAGGAAGGTGTCGAAGTAGGTCTCAGGCAGTTCGAGGGCTAGCGCAAAACCGCGAAAGAGGGTGCGGGCGAGGGCTGCAATGTCGGTGTAGTAGGCGCTGACGGCTGACTTGAATTCGGCGTCGTCGGGCCATTGGACGGGGCCCAGCATCGGCGTCTTACCCGACAGCACGTCGGGATCGTCCTCTGGGATGTCCAGGGATACGTCGAAAGCTTCCTTGCGGTCGGGCTTTTGGCCGTAAAAGACCTCTTCGCCGGGCGGAACGTAGCCCGAATGTGATTTGGAAAGACCGATGTAGGCCTTCATCTTGTCTTCGGTGGACCTTGCGAAGAAGGCCTTGGTGGCAGCTAAAAGCCGGTCGCGGGTTTCGTCTTTGATCGGGTGGCCGACGATATAAAGGAACCCGCTATCGCGCGAGGCCGCGCCGATCGCGTCCGCGACGCGTTGGCGTTCCTTTCCATCGGCCGAATAGAGGCCACTCACATCAACGATCGGGAGGGCGGTGAAGTTGGAAGGCATGGCGGACCTCATGCTGTGCCAAGAACTTGGGTCCGGCGCGGAGCACTGCGCTCCGCGCCGTTGTTGCGACTAGAGTTTGCCGTCGGCTGCCATCTTCTTGAACTCGGCCGTGAAGCGGAGCTTGATGTTGTCTTTCGAGCCCAGCACCGTGCCGTCGGCGAACTCGATGCCGATGTCATCGACGCTCTTGGCGCCCTGACCGTAGAGGCCCTTGTCGAACGAGAACTTGCGCACGTAGTCGAAGCGCTCGGTGTTCTTGGGATCGGCCAGGAATTCGACGGCTTCCTTGGGCGTCACGAAGAGCTTGGTGGTGGCGAGCTGGGCGTCGAAACCGGCCAGATCCGTGCCCGATGCTTTGCCCATCGATTCACGCGCCGCCTTGCCCGCGTCGCCTTGGTCGTATGTCACGCCGATGACTTCGAACCACGCACCCGTCATGGCCTTTCCGAAGTCGGGGTTCTCTTTCAGCATCGCCGTATTGGTGATCATCGCGTCGACGATTTCGCCGGGGAATTTCTCCGACGTGAT
>JALHQM010000014.1:0-10301 GCA_022841965.1 Hyphomicrobium sp.
GACGGCGGCCAGATCACCTGCCGCGCCGCCGTGACCTTCTGCAAGAAGTAAGGCATCCGGCTACAGGCGGCGAAAAACCACTTCGCCCCCGCATGTCCCGCATGTATAAGACCTCCACGTCGCGGGCTCCCCGAGGGCCCGCGACGTTTCGTTTTCGACCCGGCTGGACGACATCCCGGCTGTGGCCGTGCCCCGGGCTCACATTTCACGAGCCCTTACAACTCCAAATTTGAAAGGAGCACCCGATGTCGGAAGTAGCGCCCCACCGTAAGGCGGCAAAGACCGAAGTGATCAAGTCGAACGCCCTCAAGGCCAACGATACCGGTTCGCCGGAAGTGCAGATCGCAGTCCTCACCCACCGCATCAACGAACTGACCGACCATTTCAAAGCCCACAAAAAGGACAACCACTCGCGCCGCGGCCTCCTGAAAATGGTGAGCCAGCGCCGTCAGTTGCTTGATTACGTCAAGCGCAAGGATGTCGCCCGCTATCAGGGCATCATCGAAAAACTCGGCATCCGCCGCTGATCGGCACGCACCAGGGCCATTGTGGCCAATGGCGACGCGCGATCGTTCGGATGGCAACGAATTCAATCTGAAAACGATCGCGCCGGGGGCTTTAAACGCTTCCCGGCGCGATGCGCATTCATGCTAAAGACCGCTGCGAAAACAAAAGACCGAAGAACCGAAACGAAAGCTGAAAAACATGTTTGATATCCACCGCGTCGAGATCGAATGGGGCGGGCGCAAGCTCAAGCTCGAAACCGGCCACATGGCCCGTCAGGCCGACGCCGCCGTTTATGCCCAGTATGGCGAGACCACTGTTCTCGCAACCGTCGTCGGTGCCAAGTCACCGAAGGCCGGCATCGATTTCTTTCCCCTCACCGTGAACTACCAAGAGCGCACGTACGCAGCCGGCAAAATCCCCGGCGGCTACTTCAAGCGCGAAGGCCGTCCCTCCGAGAAGGAGACGCTCGTCTCCCGCCTCATCGACCGCCCCATTCGTCCGCTCTTCGTCGAAGGCTTCAAGAACGAAGTCCAAGTTGTCGTGACCGTCCTCTCGCACGACCTCGAAAATGATCCCGATGTTCTCGGCATGGTCGCAGCGTCCGCTGCGCTCACCCTCTCGGGTCTGCCCTTTCTTGGGCCCATCGCCGCCGCGCGCGTCGGCTACATCGGCGGCGAGTATGTTTTGAACCCGCTCGTCGACGAAATGGCTGCGACCTCTCTCGATCTCGTTGTCGCCGGCACGCACGACGCCGTCATGATGGTGGAATCGGAAGCCAAGGAACTATCCGAAGACGTGATGCTCGGCGCCGTCATGTTCGGCCACCGGCACTTCCAGCCGGTCATTCAAGCGATCATCAAGCTCGCCGAAACAGCCGCCAAGGAACCCTGGGACATCCAGATCCCCGACAAGTCAAAGTACTACGGTCAAGTCAAAGCCATCGCCGGCGCGACGCTGACCGAAGCCTTCTCAACCAAAGAAAAGGGCAAGCGCAACGATCTCGTTTCGCAAGCCAAGAAGCGCATTTTCTCCGAAATCCAGATCCCCGACGAACCCGGCGAGAAGGTCCTGCTCGGCGACGCCTTCAAGGCGCTTGAAATGGACATCATGCGCGGCGACGTTTTGAAGACCAAAAAGCGTATCGACGGCCGTGATCTCGTCACCGTCCGCCCGATCGTCTCCGAAGTCCACGTCCTTCCGCGTGCTCACGGCTCGGCCCTTTTCACTCGCGGCGAAACGCAGGCTCTGGTCGTCGCAACGCTTGGCACCGGCGAGGATGAACAGTACGTCGACAGCTTGGAAGGCACCCGCAAGGAACGCTTCCTGCTGCACTACAACTTCCCTCCCTTCTCCGTCGGCGAAACGGGCCGCATGGGCTCGCCGGGCCGTCGCGAAATCGGGCATGGTAAGCTTGCTTGGCGCGCTATTCGTCCGCTGCTGCCCAAGCACGAAGACTTTCCCTACACGCTCCGCGTCGTGTCCGAGATCATGGAGTCGAACGGCTCCTCGTCGATGGCCACCGTTTGCGGCGCATCGCTTTCGCTCATGGACGCTGGCGTACCGCTGAAGGCGCCCGTCGCCGGCATCGCCATGGGGCTCATCAAGGAAGGCAACGACTACGTCGTGCTCTCCGACATCCTCGGCGATGAAGACCACCTCGGCGATATGGACTTCAAGGTCGCCGGCACCGAGAACGGCGTCACGGCCCTTCAGATGGACATCAAGATCACCGGTATCACCGAAGAGATCATGAAGATCGCGCTGAAGCAGGCGAATGACGGCCGCATCCACATCCTGGGTGAAATGGCCAAGTCCATGACCGGTGCGCGCGAAGAGCTGGGCGAGTTTGCCCCGCGCATCGAAACCATCAAGATCCCGACCGACAAGATCCGGGAAGTGATCGGCTCGGGCGGTTCGGTCATCCGCGAGATCGTTGCGGAATCGGGCGCCAAGATCGACATCTCCGACGACGGCACCGTCAAGATCGCCTCCGCCAACCGCGAGTCGATCGAGAAGGCGCTGGCCCGCATCAAGGGCATCACGTCGGAAGCCGAAGTCGGCCAAATCTACAAGGGTAAGGTCGTCAAGATCATGGAGTTCGGCGCCTTCGTGAACTTCTTCGGCGCCAAGGATGGTCTGGTCCACATCTCGCAGTTGACGAACGGCCGCCCCGAAACGGTCGGCGAAGTCGTCAAGGAAGGCCAGGAAGTCTACGTCAAGCTCTTGGGCTTCGACGACCGCGGCAAGGTCCGCCTGTCAATGAAGATCGTCGATCAGACGACCGGCCAGGAAATCCCCCGCGCACCGGGCGAACCGGAAGAAGTCTTCTCCGCCGAGCGTCCCCCACGCCGTGACCGTGAAGGTGGCGGCGGCGGCCGGGGTCGCGGTGGGCCCCGTCGCGGAGGCGACTAACTTAAGCGTCGCGGAGGCGACTAGCTTAAGCGTCGCGGAGGCGAGCAGCGCCACAAATCTGAATGACAAAGGGCGGCCCAAAGGGTCGCCCTTTTTCGTGTCGCCAAGACTTATCCCCGTCGTCGCATCCGCGCCTATCCTTCGCCTCACCACGTCGAGCGAAGGACAACACCAGTGGACGAAACGACAAACCTGCTCTTGCCCTACATCCTCTCCGCCCAGGCGCAGAAGCACGTCACCCACAACGAAGCGCTCCGCAAACTCGACGCGCTGGTGCAAATTTCAATCGTTGACCGCGATCTCGCGACACCCCCCGCCTCGCCCGCTGACGGAGCCCGCTACATCGTCGCCGCCTCACCCACAGGAGCCTGGGTCGGCCACACCGGCAAAATCGCAGCTTGGCAGGATGGCGCCTGGGCCTTCTACGCCCCGCGCACTGGCTGGCTCGCCTGGATCGAAGATGAAGCCTCTCCCGTCGCCTGGAACGGCACGGCCTGGACGCTAGTCGGCGGCGGCAGCGTCAATCCCGTTCCCCTGGTCGGTGTCAACGCCACGGCCGACACGACCAACCGCCTCGCCGTCGCCTCTCCCGCTTCGCTGTTCAATCACGCCGGCGCCGGTCATCAAGCCAAGATCAACAAAAACGCCGCCACCGACACCGCCTCGATCCTTTTTCAAACCGGCTTTTCCGGCCGCGCCGAAATGGGCACCACGGGCAGCGATGACTACGCTTTCAAAGTGTCCCCCAACGGCAGTGCTTGGTTTGATGCGATCCTGATCAACCGCACCAACGGTGCGGTGACGTTCCCCAACACATCCATTGGCGGCGTCACGGACGGAGACAAAGGCGACGTCACGGTCTCCGCCAGCGGCGCAACATGGGCCGTCGATGCAGGTGCGATCACGAACGCCAAGCTCGCCGACATGCCATCAGGCCGGATCAAGGGCCGCGTGACCGCAGGCAGCGGTCCGCCGGAAGACCTGACGCCAGCGCAATTCCGCGAGGCCGTGCAGTTGCCCCCGGTATATCTCCGCATAGGACGGGACAATCAGCAAGGCTGGGCCGCAATGGATTTTGCCAGCGCAACCACAGCCATCACGACAGCGATGTTCGTGCCGCTGCGTGTTGGCGCGGATGGAAGCTACGACAGGTTGACGGTGTTTTGCCAAGCCAGCGCGGTGAGCGGTGAGGTTCGGGCTGCTCTGTATGGCAGCGCGTCGGACAATGGACCCGGCGAATTGATTGCGAATTTTGGCACGGCCTCATGCACGACGACGGGTTACAAGACGTTGACGTTGGGCGCGCCGATAGCACTCAAGGCTGGCCTCTACTGGATCTTGCATCAAGCGACAGGATCAACCGCGCCGACGTTTCGCGGTGCCGCTTTGACAGGCATCACGTCGGGCAGCGGCAGTGTTGGATCAACCATAATCAGCGAGATGCTGATTGCGCGCGTGACCTTCCTGACTTACGCGACAGCGTTTCCTGCAGATGCCTCCGCGTGGACGATCGGCACAAGCGCAAATCAACTTCAGTTCAACGGTCTGTCATGCGCCAACTGGCTTCTGAGGTAGGACAATGAAAGAGCAGGTCTTCCAGAACGGGACTTTGATCGCAGAGCGGACGGTCGATCTCTCCGATCCAACCGCCGCCGACGTCCGCACGGAGGCATCCCGCCGGATGCAAGTTGCCTTCGGCGCGCGCGACGCAGACCATCTTGCCATCATCGTTGCCAACGCCACGCGCGAAGTCGCCCGGCTCAATCAGATTAAAGTCGGCGTTCCCCATCCGTCCGGCGGATGGCTGGTCGAACCGCGCGAATGGGATGGACCTGAGCGGTTGCGCCTCGCCCAACTGCATGGCGCTGACATGGCGCTTGAAGTCATCCGCATCGCGTCAAACGCACTCGAAGCGATGCACCCGATCCCGGCTGATTTCGCCGACGATACCCGCTGGCCAGCGACCAAGCAGGTCTCTTGATCTCCAGCTCGTCTAAAGAGCCACCAGTGCATCGCCTGGGCTAAGCGGCACGTCAAAGCGCATCCCAGCCGATGCGCCGGTAACCCACTGGATGGTCCCGTGGAATTGCCGCCCGCTGACAAAATCGACGCGAATCCGATCCCCGCGCTTAAGACCTGAGACCCGGCCCAATCTCAAACCGCCAGCCGAAGCATCACGCACAAAACCGGTTTGCAACCCATTCGGCCCATGCATGAGGCAGTTTTGCAGCACCGCGCGCCGGGGCGCACGCCGCTTCTGCGGCAACGGCGGCACGTAAAGCCGCCCGGCCTCGTCCAGACAGGGCTTAAAGCCATTGGCCGCGCCGCTCAAAAGTGCCGACACAACGCGGGCGTTCTGCCTATGCAGGTCCGGCAACGAAGCACCCGGCGCGTGCTCCAGATCAAGCACGACGGTTTTGGTGTCCCGCGCAAGTGCGCGCCAGCACGTCTGAAGACGGTGCGCGTGCAAGATCGCAGCGCGCGGAGCCGAAAGCGCTTCACAGTCGTCAAGAAACGCATTGAGGCCAGCACTGGCAAACGCGATATCGTCGAGAAAGGCCAGCAGCCCCGGCGTGAGTGCTTCGTCGATCGCGTCGTGTTCGATGAGCACCTGCAGCAGCATGCGCAGGGGAGCATCATCGGGTGCGAACCTCGCGATATCGCTGGGCCTGATCGCGCGTTGCCAGTCGTTCAGTGCGTTGGCAGCGGTCGCAACGACAGCAACTCCGACAGCGATCGCATGCGTCTCCGAAATCAAATGTTCGAATAGCCTATCCCCGGCCTCACCGGCCTGAAGCGAGGCCTCCTCGGCGTGGTCCGCAGTCGCCGCGAATCGGAAAGATCGAGCCTGCAACATCGTTAACGACCCTAGTTCTAGGTTGTCCTATGCTCAACCTATAGTAGAAACACTAATTCCAGGTAACGAAAGTCGTGCGAAGCTGATCGAAACAACCACACGCAGCCTAAACCACCTAACCCCCCGTCATTGCGCTCGAAATGGCGGTTCTGACCATCTCAGAAACTCGCTCCGACCTGCCAATCGGTCCGGCATAAATCGCAGCTGCGCCCGTCTCCACGATGGCCTCCGGCACATCCTCGGCCGCGTGCAACCCATCTCCAGAAAAATATCCACTCACAATCGTCGGGGTCGCCGTATCGCGCCGCAAAGCGTCTTCGAGAAATTCAGGCTCCTCCAGGAATGCGGTCTCGATGCGAGCAAATCCGCCCGCCCGTTCGATCGCGGCCGCCGCCATGCGCGTGGCCTCGGCCGAAGCCGGCCCGATCTTCGATCCATGCCCCACGATCAGCAGCCGCGCTGTATGAGCCGCGACCCCAACCCGCTCTGCCGTCACCAATGCCTCAGCGCGCATCAGGTCGGGCAACCGCGGGTCGGCCCCCAGCGGCGGCAACACATGCACATCAACGGGAATTTCCAGCGCCGCCAAACGCTGCGTCAGCACTTTCCGCGTGAAGTAACCCTCGGCCATGAACATCGGATAGACCGCAAGACAGGCGGCCCCCGATGCAACCGCCGCCCGCACCGCGTCTTCAAGCACCGGTTCACCGCGCAGAATGCCCGCCGACACACTGTGAAACGTCCCAGTCGCGCGCAGTGCCGCGCAATGCCGGAATAGCGTGGCATTGGGATCATCCCCACCACGATCCCCGTGCGCGGCGAGAATGACCGCGACGTTCGACAGCGCCATTGGCGCATGCACTAGCCGCGCCGCCGTCGCCAAAGCCGCCTCGACAATCGCCCGCACACCTGGGTCGAGCGGCAACGCCAACGCCGCCCTGTGGCCCTCCTCCGACATCTTCCTCCACGTCTTCTGCACGATCCCGATCATCTTCTCATGGGTATGCTTGGGCGCGAAGTCCGCCGCGTAATGCTGCACGAATACGAGACACGCGACATCTTCCAGCGCCTGGCTCTCCACATCTGTTTTGAGATTCTCCTTCCGGATCAAGCTCGCCACCCGAGCGATCGTTTCTGCATCGATCCCGGACTCGGAAAGGATCGCGCTGGCCCACTCCGCATGCCGCCGCTTCAACTCGCCCCGCCACCGGTGATACCCCGCCCGGTCCATCGGATAGCTGTCGCGCGCGATCGTCCACCGTCTCAGATGTTGCGCCCGCGCCGCCAGCTGCAACGCCTCAGATGCCTCCGGCACCAGCCGCGCCAGCATCGCGGTCATCCGCTCCGAATAGATGAGCTCCGCTGGCCGCGCGGACCCATCCACGACAACCGAATTCGGGTCCTCCCCGTTGGCGGCATCGATACGCAAAATCGCTATGTCGAAAGGCGTCATGCCGGTGGCCCCATGATCCGAAGCGCGTATATGAAACACCATGGCAAAGATGCGCAAGAAATCCGAACTGCCCACCAAACCGTGCGCCACCTGCGGCCGCCCGTTCGCCTGGCGCAAGGCTTGGGCCAAAGTATGGGACGACGTCCGCTACTGCTCCGACCGCTGCCGCAAAGGCAAGATTAGCCCTCCGCCGACCAAGGGGTGAGCCCGTCGAGAAAAGCCTCAGCGTCCCGCCGCACCGCATCCTGATCCGCCTTCGAGAATTTCCGCCACGTCGCATACATCTGCGCCATGCGTGGGTTCCGGGCGAGCTTGTCGGCATTCCGATCCAGAAAATCCCAGTAAAGCGCATTGAAAGGACACGCCCCGTCCCCCGTCCGCTTCTTCACGTCATACCGGCACGACCCGCAGTAGTCCGACATCCGGTTGATATAGTTCCCGCTCGCCGCATAGGGCTTTGATCCCAGCAGCCCGCCATCCGCAAACTGGCTCATGCCAAGCGCATTGGGCAACTCCACCCACTCATAAGCATCCGCATAAACGGCCAGATACCATTCATGCACCTGCTTAGGCTTGATCCCCGCCAGCAGAGCGAAATTGCCCGTCAGCATCAGCCGCTGAATATGATGCGCATAAGCCTCTGTCTTCGTCTGGCCAATGGCCGCGCGAAGGCACGCCATGTCGGTCTCACCACTCCAATAGAAATCCGGGATCGGCCGCGTCGCACCGAGAAAATTCTGCTCCACATACTCCGGCATCTTCAGCCAATAGATGCCGCGCACGTACTCTCGCCATCCGATGATCTGCCGGATGAAGCCCTCCGCTGCATTCAATGGCACCCGCCCCGCGCGAAACGCCTTCTCGACTCGGCGGCACACATCCATCGGATCGAGCAGCCCCGTATTGATGTAGAGCGACAGGATTGAGTGATAGAGAAACGGCTCCGACAGCAGCATCGCATCCTGATAGTCGCCGTACTGCGCCAAGCCCGTCTTCAAAAAATGCCGAAGCTGCTTTTCCGCATCCCCCCGCGTCACGCCAAACCAGAACGGCTCCAGATCACCGAAGTGGTTTCCAAACCGCCGGCCAACGAGATCGAGCACTTCGCGCGTCACTGCGTCCGGCTCAAACCGCAACGGCTTTGGAATAAACAGATCTGCCTTCGCTGGCTTGCGGTTCTCCGCATCGAAGTTCCATCGCCCGCCCTCGGGCTCGTCACCGTTCATTAACAATCCCGTCTTCCGTCGCATCTCGCGATAGAAAAACTCCATGCGCAGCGACGTGCGCCCCGACGCCCACGCCGCAAATTCCCCCGTCCCACACACGAACCGATCGTCCGGCATAACCCGCACCGGCACCCCGGTCTCGCGCTCCCACGTGCCGATCATCTCCGCCACGCGCCACTCGCCGGGCTCCGTCACCACGATGCCGCTGGCTTTGATCTCCCGCACCGCGCGCGTCACTTCGCTGGTAAAGCTGCCGCCGTTTTTCTTGTCATCGAGGCGCACATACCGCACCTGCCAGCCCGCGGCCTCAAGCTCGGCTGCGAAGTGCCGCATGGCTGCAAACAAAAACGCGATCTTCTTCTTGTGGTGCCGGACATAGCCGGCCTCGTCCGCCACCTCCGCCATCAGCACGACATCGCGCGCCCGATCCGCCACCTTGAGGCTCGCAAGTCCAAGACTGAGCTGATCGCCCAGAACAACAATCAGCGCCGGGCCGGCGGCGGCAGTCCGCGACGAAGGCATCAGGTCTCTCGAGCAAAAATTACAACGGAGCCTTGAATACGAAAAAGGCGCCCGCGACGATCAACGAAAACCCCACGAGATGGTTCACCGTGATCGCCTCTTTCAAAACGACCACGGAAAAGATCGCAAAAACGACCAGCGTGATTACCTCCTGGACCGTCTTCAGCTCCGCCGCCGAATACGTGCTGTGTCCAATCCGGTTCGCGGGCACCGCCAGACAATATTCGAAAAACGCGATCCCCCAACTCACCACGATCACCGTCATCAGCGGCGCGGACTTGTATTTCAGGTGCCCGTACCACGCGAGCGTCATGAACAGGTTCGACAAAGTCAAAAGAAGGATGGGTGCCAGCCACGCCGGGGGCAGAAACGAAGCCAAGTATGTGCTCCCTGAAATCGAGGATCAGTAACCGTAATCCGGGACTTAACGGTCGCCGCGCCGCAATTGCAACGATCCCTCTCTCGACACGGGCAGTAAAGACGGTCTAACACTGCCTCGTCAGAGCGCCGCCACTCCGCAAGGCCCCTATGCCACCCCGCGACCCAAAGCTCGAAAATCTGCTCTCGGGCGTCGCCAAGGGGGACGAGGCCGCGTTTGCCGAGCTCTATCAGGCCACCTCCTCGAAACTTTTGGGCGTTGCCATCCGTATTCTCAGAAACCGGGAATTGGCCGAAGAGGTGCTGCAGGAGGCATTCTTCAAGGTCTGGGAACGAGCCGGCGACTACAATTCCGGCATCGCCTCCCCCATAACCTGGATGGCGACCATCGTTCGCAATCGTTCGCTTGACGAAGTCCGCCGCCGGGTCATCCGGCCGTCGGGTGACGAAAGCGAACTGGAAAACATCGATAGCGGCGATGAACATCCCATTGCCGCTCTCGAACGGGCCGAAGACGTCAATCGGCTCCTGCGCTGTCTCGACGGCCTAGAGCCGGAGAAAAAAGACATTGTCCGGCTTGCCTATCTCGATGGCATGAGCCGGGAAGCACTAGCGGCCCGGTTCAACCGGCCGGAAGGAACGATCAAGACGTGGCTCCACCGGAGCCTCGCACAGTTGAAAGGCTGCCTCGAGCAATGACTGAGCTCGACGACATTGATGGTCTCGCCGCCGAGTACGTTCTCGGCACGCTGTCGCACGAGGAGCGTCAGACGGTGGCCGAACGCCGTGCAGCCGACAAAGCTCTCGATCGAGCCATCGAAGCTTGGGAGCGCCGCCTCAGTCCGCTTGTCGAAACCGTTGCCCCGGTCGCGCCCTCACCCAACCTTTACAACAAAATCCGCGCTCAGATCGGTCTATCGCAGCATGTCGTCTCGCTGAAGGCCCG
>JALHQM010000014.1:10401-56607 GCA_022841965.1 Hyphomicrobium sp.
TCTCCATCATACCGGGGAAACGAGGCCTCGCGCCCTGGTGTGCAGACGTCAGCGAGCCGATTTCAGTGCAATAACAAATGAGGAAACGTAACATGCTGATCACCGCTAAGTCTGGCTCGGCCATTGCCGCCGCCGCTGCCGCTCTTCTGCTTTCCGGCGCCGTCGCCTCCCCATCGATCGCCGCGTCCGATGCCAAGGGTCACTGCGTTGGTGCCAACAGCTGCAAAGGCACCAGCGCATGCAAGACGGCCAAGAATGAATGTGGTGGCCTCAATGCGTGCAAGGGCCAAGGCTTCCTGCAGTTGACCAAGGCCGAGTGCGATAAAATCGAAGGCGCGAAATTCGAAGAAATGAAGATGGACGACAAGAAGATGGACGATAAGAAGGGCTAAACCCTGCGAACGGTTCCGGTTGCGCGCTGTGCGGTGCTGGTCTGCCTCTTGCTCCCGCAGTACGGCCGCGCGCATCCGGAACCAACTTTGCGAGAAAAACGACGCATGACGACCAAGTCCACCGAGCCGTCCGTTTCGCGTCCGAGGTATCTTGGTTTCGGCCTGGGTCTTCGTCCGCAGCACTATGCCGATATTCTTGACGGCAATCCGGACATAGATTGGTTCGAGGTCATCTCCGAGAACTACATGGTGCCCGGCGGCCAGCCGCTGCGCATGCTGGAACGAATTCGAGCCCGCTATCCCATCGTAATGCACGGCGTTTCGCTATCGATCGCCTCGACATCGCCACTGGATCACGACTATCTCACCGGACTGCGCACGCTCGCCGATCGTTTCGAGCCCGAGTTCGTCTCCGACCATTTGTGTTGGACCGGCGTTCACGGCGTCAACCTTCACGATCTTCTACCTGTCCCCTACACCCGCGAAGCGCTTGATCACGTCTGCGCGCGCGTATCAGCCGTGCAAGACGCCATCGCCCGTCCCCTCGCTCTGGAAAACGTCTCCAGCTATATCGAGTACGCCCACTCGGACATGACCGAATGGGACTTCCTGGCCGAACTCACGCGCCGCACCGGCTGCTGGCTGGTCCTCGACGTCAACAATGTGTTCGTGTCCGCCTTCAATCATGGTTGGAACGCGCATCGATTTATCGACACCATACCGCGCGATCGTGTCGTGCAATTCCACCTCGCCGGCCACGAACATGCGATGACCCACATCATCGATACGCACGATGCGCTCGTGCCGCCCGAGGTCTGGGATCTTTACGCCTATGCCGTCGACCGCTTCGGCGCCGTCTCGACCATCATCGAGCGCGACGACCACATTCCACCCCTCGCCGATATGGTGAGCGAACTTTCCATCGCCCGCCGCATCGCAGGTGAACGAATTCCGGCGCTCGCCGAGGTCTCATGATATGCGCCGCCGGTCCTCTCCAAGCCTCGCGGCTCTCCAATCGGATCTGCAAGCCGCAATCCTATCCGGCGATGTAAGATCAGTCGTCCCCCTCGTTCGCGCTGGCGCCCATGCCCCGCGCGACACACTCGTCGGTGTTTACACCTCAGCCTACGTGCTGCGCCTCATCGGCATCCTGAAAGCCGACTTCCCGCTAACGCACGCCTACATGGGCGACAGCGCCTTTGATCGGGCAGTTCGATCCTACATCGCAGCCCATCCCTCCCCACACCGCAGCGCCCGCTGGGTCGGCGACCGCTTCGCTCCGCATCTCGCCACCGATCGCGAATTCGCCGCCGAGCCCCAGTGCGGTGAACTCGCCGCTCTGGAATGGGCGCTGGGCCTCGCCTTCGATGCGCCAGATGCGCCGCACGTGTCGCTCAGCGACATGGCCGCCGTCCCGCCCGAAGCGTGGGGCGAGATGATCTTTTGCGCGCATCCCTCAGCGGCCATCCATACAGAGGCATGGAACACTTTTCTGATCTGGTCGGCCCTCAAAGAGAACACCGCGCCGCCGCCCGCCAGCCGTCATGCCGAGCCCGTCTCCTTCCTGATCTGGCGGCGGGACGGCACGCCCACCCTTCGCGGCCTCGCTCCCGAGGAAGCCATGCTGTGGCAAGAGGCGGCCCGCCCCGTTCCGCTCGCCCGCATGTGTGAATTGGCGGCCAGCTTCGATGATCCCGAAACCGCCGCCACCCGCGTCGCCGCCTACGTCCACGGCTGGCTGCATGGGGGCGCGCTCTCCGCTGTATCGCTCCCAAACACCGCGACAGGCTTTTCCCATTCCGCGCCTCTGCTATAAGACGCCTCGACCATGCGTCAGGTCCCGTAGCTCAGCCGGATAGAGCGACAGTTTCCTAAACTGTAGGTCGCAGGTTCGAGACCTGCCGGGATCGCCACCGTGCATCGCCACAGGCACCGCCAGCGCCGTGTCCGCGCAGAATGTGCGACCGCCTTCAAATCCCCGTCGTCCAAAAGCAGGTTGGTTAACGGGGCCCGTCAGTGGGCCGCGCGTGTTAGGCGGGTTTTCAGGCGAGCTGATCAAATCTTGTGCGGCGACCCGTCGCGCCCTTCGGTTGGGCAACCGCCAACCGTCAGAAAAACCTAATAAATCCTGACTGGCACGTCCCTTGCCTTAACTGGCACGAGGATTATTTTCCTCTCGGGAAAATTCTCAGGCCACCTCCCAGCCTTTCGGGGGGTGACGAGTTGGGGCTTAAACAAGAGAGCGCAGGGACATGGAGCAACAGATAGCCGACCTAACGGCCAAGCTGGCTGCACTGGAAGCATCGACGAAAATGTCGGGGACCATCAACTCCGAAGTCTTCTACTGGTGGTGTATCGCGTTGATGATCGTCATCCACGCCGGATTTCTCGCCTATGAAATGGGCGCATCGCGCGCCAAAAACGTGCTCGCCTCGGGCATCAAGAACATCCTCGCCTTCGCCTTCATCGTTCCAACCTTCTTCTTCTTCGGTTGGTGGATCTATCTGGCATTCCCTGGCGGCATCACAGTCGCCGACGCCGCCGCTGACGGCCTGCCGTGGGCTCAAAAGATGGGCCCCAACCTTGCCGATAACGCCACGGGCATCTTCTGGGGCGCCTTTGCCCTGTTCGCCGCGACCACCGCGTCGATCATGTCGGGTGCCGTCATCGAGCGCATTCGGATGACGGGTTTCATCATCCTCGCCATCTTCCTCGGCTCCGTGGTCTGGATCCTCGGCGCGTCGTGGGGCTGGCATCCGTCGGGTTGGCTGACGACCGAATATGGCTTCCATGACGTCGGCGCCGCTGGTTGCGTGCACTTGATCGCCGGTGCCTTCGCGCTCGGCGTTCTGATCAACCTCGGCCCCCGCATCGGCAAGTTCAATGCGGACGGCACGGCCAACGAAATCGGTGGCCACAACATGCCGATGACGGTCATCGGGTTGATGCTGATCATCGTCGGTTTCTTCGGCTTCCTTGGCGGCTGCATCATCTATGTCAACGGCGGCCAGTGGACGAACATCTACGGTCAGCCCACGACGCTCTCGGCATTCTCCTTCAACACACTGATGGGCTTCTGCGGCGGCCTGATCGGCGCATGGGTCAAGACACGTGATCCCTTCTGGATGATGTCGGGTGGCCTCGTCGGCATCATCTCGGCTGCCGCCGGTCTCGACGTCTGGTACCCGCCGCTGGCTTTCGCGATTGGCTTCTTCGGCGCTTTCATGGCTCCGATCGTTGCCAAGATGGTCGAAAAAGCTGGCATCGACGATGCAGTCGCCGCAGTCGCCGTCCATGGCTGGGGTGGTCTGTGGGGTGTCATCGCCTGCGGTCTCTTCGCCTCCGGCTATCCCAACATCAACGACATGCCGCCGGTCTCTCTGATGGGTCAGCTCATCGGCGCCAGCGTGTTCTTGGCACTCGGCTTCGGCTCCGGCTTCTTCCTGTCGCTGGTGCTGAAGATGTTCGGACTTCTCCGCGTGCCGCCGAACTCGGAAATCCTCGGTCTCGACAAGACCAAGGTTCCGCTCGCGGCATATCCCGAAGGCCTCAGAGCGATGCCTGCTGAGTAATCCCTCAAACTCGGACTCTGATCTGAAAGGTCAAACACCATGAACACATCACCAATCACCAAGTGGGACGGAGCCACCGCCTACTTCACCTACGCTGACAACCCGAACATGATGCTCGCCCTTCTGGCTCTCTCGGCCGTGATCGTCGTTGGCTCGATCATCTTCGGCGCCTTCCACGAGAAGGAGTGCTACGTGAAGGTCGAAGAGAACGGCAAGCGCTGACGCCATCGCGACGGCGGGCGCTAGGCCGAAACGCTGAGCGCCCGCCTCTCCTTTTCAGTGTGGCTCATGCCGCACCGATGTTCCGCACCTGCCGGGGAGAGGCACCCCAGCCGGCGGGCGCGACAAGCGAGGCCTCGGGAGCGGACGCCCGAGGCCTCGACTTTTTTGTGCAGCGCACTGACGGTTGAACTTCCAAAGAAAATTTTCCTCCCATGAAAATATTTTGACAACGTAGAGTTCCCATGCATCCTTTCGTCGCACGATAGCCGCCCCCGCCATCGGCCGGACGGCTGACGTCACGACAACCAAACAAGCTCGCGCAACAGCGGGCGGCATGGGGGAAGAGCCAATGACAGCCGTCACAACGGGTGCTCAACCGGGCACCGAGAATACCTTGCTGAGGACCATCGATTGGCGCGGAGCATTTTGGATCGCCAGCGGTGTTCCCGCCCTTGTCCTGATTTCAATTGGCGGAATGGGCGCCACTGCGGGAAAAGTCGCGTTTCTCGTCTGGTTCATATCCGTGCTGATGGGTTTTTGTCAGGCATTCAGCTACGCGGAAATTGCGGGCCTGTTTCACAATAAATCGGGCGGGGCTGCAATTTACGGAGCAGCGGCTTGGTTGCGATACAGCAAATTAATCGCGCCACTTTCAGTATGGTGCAATTGGTTTGCCTGGACACCGGTATTGTCGCTCGGTTGCGCCATTGCAGCTGGCTATATCCTGAACGCCCTGGCACCCATCCCCACATTCGGTCTCGAATCTGCCGAAGTCCAAGCCTGGCTCAAAGACGCTGCCAACACTGCTGCCATCGCGGGAAAAACCGCAGAAGAAGCCGCGACCCTGGCGGCCGCCGCTCTCAGCGAAGCAGCAACGCCCTGGATCCGTTCCTTCAAAGTCTTCCAGTTCTCGTTCCTCGGACTTGCCAACATCGAAGTCGGCGCCACCTTCTTCATCGGCGCCATTCTCATGCTCGTCACTTTTGCCATCCAGCATCGTGGCGTCTTGGGCACCGCACGCGTTCAGAAATACATCGGCCTGCTCGTGCTGATCCCCATGACCATCGTGGGCGTGGTGCCGTTCTTCAATGGCGGCGTCAACTACGACAATTTTTCGCCGATCGTTCCACCGACTGGCGATTGGAGCAACCCCGGCTGGACGTATGTCCTCGGCGCTCTCTTTATCGCTGCTTGGTCGACCTACGCCTTCGAAACGGCCGTTTGCTACACGCGGGAATTCAAGAATCCGGCCACCGACACGTTCAAGGCAATCTTCTGGGCGGGCGTAGTCTCGGTCGCCCTCTACACGCTCGTAGCCGCTTCATTTCAAGGATATCTTGGCATTGAAGGAATGACGGCCCCGTCGATCGTTGACGGCACCGGCGTTGCCACCGCCATGGGCCAGATGGTCGGCGGCGGCAATGTCTACGTCACGCATCTGCTCGAAATGATGATGATCTTGGCTCTGATGCTTGCCATCATGATGGCCATGGCAGGTTCATCGCGCACGCTCTATCAGGGCTCGGTCGATGGCTGGCTTCCCAAGTATCTGAGCCACGTCAACGAACACGGCGCGCCAACCCGCGCCATGTGGACGGATCTGGTCTTCAACCTTGGTCTTTTGACGTTCGCTGCCTCCGACGCAACCGCCTACTTTTTCATTCTCGCGATCTCCAACGTCGGCTACATCATCTTCATCTTCCTCAATCTGCAGGCGACCTGGATTCACCGCATCGATAGCCCAAACATTCCCCGTCCCTATCGGGCACCGACACTGCTGATCGGGTTCAACGCGATTCTCGGCTTTGTGAACCTCGTGTTCATGGGTGCTGGCGCCAAGGTGTGGGGCAATCCGAACGTGCTCTTTTATGGTTTGGGTTTCGCCGCACTGATCATTCCAGTGTTCTTGTTCCGCCACTACGTCCAAGACAAAGGACAATTCCCGGCTGAAATGCTGACGGAATTGAATCTCAAAGGCCAGGACCTCGGCGAGCGAAAAGCAGGCATGTTGCCGTACTTGACGCTTGTTCTTGCGGCAATTGTCGTCTTGACCTCGCACTATTACTTCCAGCTTCCGCCCGCGTAGAGACAGAGGCGATAAAATCAGACAATCTAAGATGGGCCGTGCAGTGAAATGTGCGGCCCATCTTTTGTTGAGCACCAGCAGAAAAGTGACGTGACGCCGTTGCGTATGAAAATGCCTTTGGTATAGTGTAGAGAATAAATCTTCACTGGGGAGCAAGAGTGGCGGTGCAACAGGCGGGGGCAATTTTCGGCCACCTGCTAACGTGCATCAAAGTCGAAGTTTGGGACTAGCTGAGGGAGCTGAATGCTCAGTCCGGGGATCATTAGTCGGCCAGTCTACGAAGGCCTCGAGCCAGATGTCCGCGCCAGACACAACCTCATCATCGCCGAAGGGGAAGGCGCGTCCGCGATTCTGGACCTCGCAAAGAAAACGCCGCAGGATTTCTTCGCGAAAACAACACTCCTTTACTGTCCCGCCGGCTCCGCCCCAAAGAACTACGAAAACCAACTCCAAGCGCTGCAGCCCAAGGCGCTTTGGACGTTCCCCACCCCCGCCACCGTCATGTTTCGCCTCAAAGGCGTGCTGCAGACAGCGACCATGGGAACCCGTCTCTACGTCACCGGCACCGAACCCTTCATCGGCCTAGCCCTCAAAGAAGCGCTCGAAGCCGGCATCGATCACAAGTCCCTGATTACGGAACATCGCGGCTCGGCAAAGCGCCGCGTTCAGTGCGTTCACTGCAAGGGGTTCACCGAGGACGTCACAACGAACCCGGCCAAGTGCAGCCACTGCGGCCTGACCCTCCTCGTGCGCGACCACTATTCGCGGCGCCTCGCTGCCTTCCAGGGTGTCTGCATCGATGCCGAAGTGCCCGGTGACGCTCCCGCGCCCGAGGAGATCTTTCCATGAGCGGTGAAGCCGAATTCCGCGTCCGCGTCGCCGAAACTGAAACCGTCGCCGATGGCATTCGCCGTCTGCGTCTCGTCCCACTCGGCCGCAACGCGCTTCCGCTCTTCTCCGGCGGCGCCCACACCGTACTCACAATGCATGATGAGGATCGCGTTCTGCGCAATCCGTATTCGCTCATGGGTTCGCCTTTCGATCCGTCGAGTTACCAGATCAGCGTCCTGCGCACGCCGAACTCGCGCGGCGGCTCCATCTTCGTCCACGATAAGCTCCGCGAGGGCAGCGAACTCTCCATCACCGCGCCCGTCAATCTCTTTCCCATCGATCGCCGCGCCCGCCGTCACGTGCTGATCGCCGGCGGCATCGGCATCACGCCATTCATGGCCATGATGGAGCAACTCGAGCGCGAGGAACTGCCGTTCGAACTGCACTATGGCATGCGGTCGAAATCCGGCGGCGCGTACTGGAGCGCGCTACGCGACACCTATGGCCGCCGCATCAACACCTACTTCGATGATGCGCAGCAGAAAATTCCCCTGACACGTCTCCTCGAAAATCAGCCGCTCGGCACGCACCTCTACGTCTGTGGCCCCGCCGCCATGATCGATTGGGTTTTAAGCGAAGCCCGCGACGCCGGCTGGCCGGAGGAAAACGTCCACTTCGAACGTTTCTCCGCGCCGCCCGCTGGCGCACCGTTCACCATTGAACTCGCCAAAGCCGGCCGCACCATCGAGGTTAAGCCGACCCAAAGCATCCTCGAAGCCATCGAATCCGCGGGCCTCTCTGTGCCTTATCTCTGCCGCGGCGGCGCGTGCGGTCAATGCGAAAGCCACGTCGTTTCATGTACCGGCGCGATCGAACACAACGACCACTTCCTTACCGATGCCGAAAAAGCGTCGGGCGGCAAAATCATGATCTGCGTGTCGCGTCTGAAAAGCGCCGGCAGCCGCATCGTCCTCGACCTCTAGCAGCGGAGTAGCTTCGTCATGGGCCTCATCTTCAAGGACGAAACCTTTCGCGACGACTTCACGTTTTCCAACAGTCCGGCGGCGATCAGGCGTTTCCCATTTCCGTTCCATGAAGACCGCTACATGTACACGGTCAACATCGAGCCCCACATTCCAGGCCCCAAAGGCTCAGCCTTCGAATTCCCTATCGATATCGACGAGCACTATCTCTCAGACATGCGCGACCGCGCGATCACACTGGCGCAAGATCCGCTGCGCTGTCAGTCACTGCCGCACATGCTCACCGCCGAATGGGATCTCGTCGAACTTCTCATGACGTCGATGTCGGACCACTATCCCGAACACTTCACACTGACGCGGGAGGGAGACGACTGGCACTGGATCAACCGCCCCATGGGCATCGATCAGACGTTTGTCTTCGGCGATGTCGCAACGCTTCCCTACCGCCCGATGGAATACATCACCCGCCAGTGTCAGGGCGATTTCTGCCTCCTCGATCAGCGCGACGGCGACCTCTGGATGGATTCTGGGATAGTCACGTCCCAAGCCGATTGGTCACTCGATTTCGATGTCGGAATGAGCTTTAAGGAATGGCACGCCCCCGTGCCCATGGCACATGAAGTCGGCGTTTTCGACCGCGCGCTGAAATTCCTGCTCAACATGCAGCAGGGCAAGCCCGTCCGCCGCCTCAACTGGACCATGACCATCAATCCGCGCCTCGATACAAGCCCGGAGAACTATCACAAATGGGGCACAGATCGCACGACCGTGACGCCCGAAAATGTCGGCGATAAAGTTCACCTGCGCGTCGAATTGCAAGGTCTGTGGCGACTGCCTCGGTCCAACGCCATCGTGTTTTCCATTCGCGCCTATCTCATCAAGATGGACGAACTCGTGACCGTGCCGAAGTGGGGTCGCCGCCTGCATCGCGTCCTGAAGACGTTGCCCGATGTCATCGCTGATTACAAAGGCACAACCCGCTATCGGCAGACCACCATCGACTGGCTCGCCAAATTCGACGACGGCGCGCCGACATCCAAGGGATGCTGGCCCGACTGACCGGCGTTCATCTCACGACCGTGCATGCGCCTTCCATGTCTAACGAAAAGGACAGTCGATCCATGACACAGCGTATAGCCATCATTGGAGCAGGCCCCTCCGGCATGGCGGCCCTGCGCGCTTTCGAAAGCGCCAAACAGAAGGGCACCGAAATCCCAGAACTCGTTTGTTACGAAAAGCAGGACGATTGGGGCGGCATCTGGAACTACACGTGGCGAACCGGCACGGATGAGCACGGCGAACCCGTTCACGGCAGCATGTACCGCTATCTTTGGTCGAACGGACCCAAGGAGTGCCTCGAATTTGCCGACTACTCTTTTGAAGAGCACTTCGGCCGGCCCATTCCCTCTTATCCGCCGCGCGCCGTCCTGCACGATTACATCAAAGGTCGCGTCGAAAAGAGCGGCGTGCGCAAGTACATGAAGTTCCGCACACCCGTGCGCAACGTCACCTACAATGACAAGACCCAGAAATTCACCGTCACCGTCAAAGATCTCAAGGACGACGCGCTCTCCTCATCAGAGTTCGATTGGGTCATCTGCTCGAGCGGTCACTTCTCCACGCCCAATGTCCCCGAATTCCCCGGCCTTGCGCAGTTCCCCGGCCGCGTCCTGCACGCCCACGACTTCCGCTCCGCCGATGAATTCGCCGGCAAGGACGTGCTCTGCATCGGCTCGAGTTATTCATCCGAAGACATTGGCATCCAGTGTCACAAGTATGGCGCCAAGTCCGTCACCTTCTCACACCGCACGCGCGCCATGGGCTTCAAATGGCCCGATAGTCTCTCCGAAGTGCCCCTCCTCCTGAAACTCGATGGCAAAACCGCCTACTTCAAGGACGGCACGTCAAAGGAAGTCGACGCCATCGTGCTCTGCACGGGCTACCTCCACCACTACCCCTTCCTCGACGACAGCCTGCGCCTCAAATCGCGCAACCGCCTCTACCCGCCGTCTCTCTACAAGGGCGTGTTCTGGTGGCCCAACAACAAGTTCATCTATCTCGGCGCGCAGGACCAGTACTACACCTTCAACATGTTCGACGCGCAGGCCTGGTACGCCCGCGACGTCATCCTCGGTCGCATTAAGCTCCCTGGCTTCGAGGAGCAGGCCAAGGACATCAACGCCTGGATTCAACGCGAAGAAGCCATCGCCGACGCTTTCGAAGCAATCGACTTCCAGACCGAGTACGTGCGCGACCTCTTAGGCCCCACAGACTACCCGCGCCTCGACGTTGACATGGTCGCCCGCCTCTTCAAGGAGTGGGAGCACCACAAGATGGAAGACATCCTCACCTATCGTGACCGCAGTTATCCATCGACCATCACCGGCAACCTAGCGCCCGTCCACCACACGCCGTGGATGCAAGCCCTTGACGACAGCATGCAGGCCTTCCTGAACCAGCCCGATCTCTCCGCGCCCAAAGTCGCCTGACCCGGGCATGTGATCACCATGGCACCGTCAACCGTCATCACGCCGTCGAGCCCGGAAGTGATCTTTCCGGGCAAGCCCGCCCTCGCGCCGGGCGTCGAGCGCTACACCGTGTCCGGCGGCGGCTCCTCCGTGTTCGCACTGGGATCCGGCGACCGCATCGACCTCGTCGCAATCGAAGGCGGCCAACCGCTCGAACTGCTCGCGTTCGGCAAAGATGGCAAACCAGACCTCGGCGCGCTCGGCCTCAAAGGAAAAGTCGCGCCGTCTGGCTTACAAGCCATCCTCGCCTCCGATCGCGACGACGCCGCCCGCGTCCGCTTCGGCCTCTTCCGCCGCGGCATCGACATTGGACGCGCCAAAGCAGCCACGCTCTTCGACACGGCTACCCCGCCCGGCGAAATCGTCTCGCTCACCGCAGAGCGCGCGGTCGTCGTGATCATCGCCGCCCCCGCCACCCCCGGCACCGTCTGGGATCAGACACCCGCCACCGACACCCTTGCCCTCATCACCCGCGCGACCACCCTCCCGCCGCAGCTCCGCGAACCGCCCGAGCCCCTGGCCGAACCCCGCCTCGACTTGCGCATCAACATCGCCTCATCAATGGGCTTCGAAGTCTACGCCGGCGAATACATCCAGATCGTCGACATCGCCGGCCGCCAGTGCTCCGACTTCCTCGCCTTCGAACGCCGCGCCGTCGACGCTGGCCGCCCCTTGCCCCTCGACTCCACGACCACGCGCACGATGTCCGGCCTCGCCTATCCCAAACCCGGCCTCGCCTCTCGCTTCTACGATCGCGACCGCAACCCGCTCGTCGAAGTCGTGCAAGACACCGTCGGCCGCCACGACACCTTCGGCCTCGCCTGCACGTCGCGCACCTACGAAGATGCCGGCTATTTCGGCCACGCCAACTGCTCCGACAATCTCAACGTCACCATGGCGCCCTATCGCATCGACGGCCGCCGCGGCTGGCCCGCCATCAACTTTTTCTACAACACCAACGTCGACCACCAGAACCAGATCTGGTTCGACGAACCCTGGTCCCGCCCCGGCGACTACGTGCTGATGCGCGCGCTCTCCGATCTCGTCTGCGCCGCCACGTCATGCCCCGACGACATCGATCCCGCGAACGGCTGGCAACTCACCGAAATCCAGGTGCGCGTCTATCCAAAGACCGCCACCTTCAAGCGCGCGATGGGATACCGCATGACCGCCGACGCCCCCCTGCAGATGACCAAAGAAACCGGCTTCCACCCGCGCACGTCCGAACTGACGCACACATTCGGCGAATATCGCGGCTATTGGGTTCCCCACCGCTTCACCAAAGCCGGCCCCATCGAGGAATACTGGGCCTGCCGCGAGAAGGTCGTCATCATGGACCTCTCGCCGCTGCGCAAACTCGAAATCCTGGGCCCTGACGCTGAGACCTTCCTTCAGTCCGTCTTCCCGCGCGACATCCGCAAACTCGCAGCCGGCCAAATTTTCTACACCGCACTATGCTACGACCACGGCGGCATGGTCGACGACGGCACGCTCTTCCGCCTCTCCCAAAACAACTTCCGCTGGATCGGCGGCGACGATGCGAGCCTTGTCTGGCTGCGCGAGCAGGCTCTCAAATCCGGCGCCAATGTCCTCTTGAAGTCCGCCACCAACGACATCCACAACGTCGCCGTCCAAGGCCCCAAATCGCGCGACACGCTCCGTCCCATTCTGTGGACACCGGGCGGCCGCCCGACCCTCGACGAACTCGGTCCCTTCCGCTTCACCATCGGCCGCATCGGCGGCTACGATGGCATTCCCGTCATCGTCTCGCGCACCGGCTACACCGGCGAACAAGGCTACGAAGTTTTCTGTCACCCTAAGGATGCCCCCGCCGTCTGGGACGCCATTATGCAATCGGGCGAAGAACACGGCATCCGCCCCTTCGGCTTCGACGCCCTCGATATGGTTCGCATTGAAGCCGGCCTCGCCTTCGGCGGCTTTGAATTCGATAGCACCACCGACCCCTTCGAAGCTGGCATTGGCTTCACGGTGCCCACCAAAAAAGAAGAAGACTACATCGGCAAGGCCGCCCTCGAACGCCGCCGCACCACGCCCGCGCGCAAACTTGTCGGCCTCGAAATCGCCGGCAACGAGCCCGCCAGCCACGGCGACAAGCTCTACGCCGGCCGCGCCGAAATCGGTGTCGTTACCAGCGGCATGCGCTCACCGCTCCTCAAGAAAACCATCGCGCTCGCCCGTGTCGATGTCGCCCACGCGGAGCCGGGCACCAAACTCGCCGTCGGTAAACTCGACGGCCACATCAAGCGCCTCGACGCAACCGTCGTCCGCTTCCCCTTCTACGACCCGGAAAAAACGCGGGTCCGATCCTGAAACCCTCAAAGTTGAACACAGGGAGTTACAAAAAATGCCGGCCTTTCCGCGTGTCACCGCGCTTTACGATCGCCACATTGCCCTCGGCTCCGACATGTCGACCGCATGGAACGACATGGCGATTTCGCAAAACTACGCGACCGACCCCGACATCGAAACCGCCGTCACCCGCACCAAGGCCGGGCTCATCGAAGTCACAGCCCTTAATCTCGTGCTCGTCAAAGGTCCCGGCGCCACGGATCTCCTGAACTATATGCTGACAACGGACATCGCGAAGGCCGCGCCAGGTGATAGCCACATCTCAAACATCGTCAACGAGAACGGCGGCCTCATCGACGACGTGCTCGTCTATGTGCTCGAACCCAACGTCTATCGCCTCTCCCACGGCAGCGGCACAACGGCAGCGACACTGAAGGCCTTGGCTCCGAAATACGACGTCACCATCGAGCCCGACGACACCCACGTCCTCTCCCTGCAAGGCCCGCTTTCTGCAGAAGTTCTCCAGCCGCATACGCCGCTCAACCTCGACACGCTCGGCTACTTCAAGCACGCGCCGACGACGCTCTTTGGCAAGGCGATCCAAATGGCCCGCGGCGGCTATTCCGGCGAGCGCGGCTATGAAGTCTTCTGCACCCGCGGCGACGCGGTCTTCATCTGGGATGCCATCCTCGAAGCCGGCAAGCCCCACGGCGTCATGCCCGTCTCCTGGACCTGCCTTGATACCGTCCGCGTCGAAGGCGGCCTCCTCTTCTTCCCCTTTGACATGCCCCACACCGACACCACCCCCTGGGAGGTCAAGGCGGACTGGACGGTTGATCTCTCCAAGCCTGACTTCATCGGAAAATCAGCTCTCGCCGCCTCAAAGGGTAAGGAGCGCTCCGTCATCACCGGCCTCGAAGTCTGGCACTCCGCCGCCATCACCCCTGGCGCCAAAGTGAAAATTGGCGGTCGCGACGTCGGCGTGGTCACGTCAACCGTCTTCAGCCGGTATCTTATGAAGTCGCTGGCCATGGCGCAGATCGACAAGGCCTACACGGCACTCGGCACTGCGCTCGAAATCGAAGAAGACGGCAAAACCTATTCCTCAACCGTCGTGCGCATGCCGTTTTACGATCCCATGCGCCTGCGCACGCACGGCTGATCCGATCACCACGTCGACCAGAACGCGCAAAGGCGCCGCTGCTACGCGGCGCCTTTCTCTATTTTAGAACATCATCTCTGCGCACATGGATGCGCCATCCTTAAGCCTTCGTTAAGCTCACCTGATGCCTAAGATAGTGTGGCGAAAAGTTCAATTTCGTAACGCTCCGGCAACCGGAATAGCCGACATTCGAGCTTCTGCCACAGTTGTGTGGGATCGATCCTCATCGGCTCCATTTGGCCGTCCGCATATGCATGGTGTCTCTTTGCTGCGTCGCCTCGTCATTTCTGGTCTGCTTCTCGTGCCCGCCTCCGCTGTGGCCGAGCCGATGAAGCTTGGCGCCAGTGAGATTGTGGACACATTCACAGGCTCCCGCATTGAACTCGACACCCCACTCGGCACCACCATCCCAGTCCAATTTACCGATGATGGCCTGATGAGCGGCAACGCCGGCAGTCTGGCGTCCGTTCTCGGTGCCGCCAAGGACCGTGGCCGCTGGTGGGTCAAAGACGACCGGCTCTGCACCAAGTGGTTCCGGTGGTTTGACGCCGAGGAGCAGTGCCTGACCATTCACATGAAAGACGAGCGCGTGTTCTGGCGCCGCGACGACGGCAAAAAGGGCACCGCCACGATTGTCGAGCGTCCCGTTGTGGTGGCCGAGGCGCCCAAGACGGCTACGCCTGCCATAAAAGATGCGGTCCGGCGGCCCTTCGCTGCCGCGACGATTGCCGCCGCGCCAAAGCCACAAGTGAAGCAGCCGGCCTTGAAAGCAGGCCCGCGCTTAGCAACCCGTCCGCAATCCGCCGCCGAACAATTGGGCCTGCCCCCGGAAGCACCGGCAGATCGAAGCCTTTTCTTCGTCGGAATGGGATTAGCGCGCGCCTTGCAATCTCAATTCGCAATCGCCTCCGCGGAAGCTGCCCCCGCATCGAAACCTAAGGCCAAAACCCAACCGGCGAAATCCGCACCGCCAGCAAAAGAAATCGTCACCGCCGCCGTTGCTGCCAAGCCGAGCGCGACGTCCGCCAAATCCGCTCCCACGAATTCGGACAGCGTCGCCCAACCGGGACGCGGCGCACAGCCAGCCGCGATGTCATTCCGAGTCTACGGCGTTGCTGACAACGATGTTTTGAACGTCCGCAATGGCCCATCCGAAGAGCACGCTGTCGTCGGTAACATTCCTCCGAGCGCGTCGAGTGTTCGCATGGTTGGAGGGTGTATTGGGCTCTGGTGCGAAATCCAGTTCCGCTCAACGCGCGGTTGGGTGAACCGCTACTACCTCGCCCAGAACTGATCTGGCCCGCCGCCCTTCAATACGGTCCTTGAGAATAGTCCGTTCACGGCAAATGCGCTGAAGCGCTCGCTAGGATCGCCACAAAAACCAAAAATGCGGCAGTGCAAAAAGTGGTAATTCACCTCCTGTCAATCACAAAAATAATATTGCTCTTTAGTTAATACGTTAAAGGTGCTAATCTGCCACATTATCGCGTGGTTGAGGTCGCGTGATTTATGTGAGTTGCGTCATGATGGATTTAGCGTCCGCCGAACGTCCGGCCATTGAATTTTCTGAGATTTGCGAACCCTTTGTCGTTCCGCTCGCCCGCAGCTTGCTGCCGGCAGAGCCCATCGCCGGACCAGAGCGGTTTCTCGATCGCGGCGAATACCTCTACCGCGAAGGCGGCCGCAAGGACGCCCTGTATCGGCTCGACTCCGGCATTTTGTGCGTCACGTCGCGCCGCGCCGATGGCCCTCCGAACGTTGTCGAAATGATCTTTCCCGGCACAGTGATGGGATTGGGCTTCCTCGAGCGCCATATCGACAGCGCCATGGCCGTCGTTCCCTGCAGCCTCACGGAATTCCCGCTCTCGGCCGCGTCCGCACTGTGCGAAGGCTCGCCCGCATCCCGCGATCGTCAAGCCCTGCTCACCGAACGGGAATTCGCCGCCCGCCGCCGTGAGCTCGTGCCCGCTCCCGCCGACCCCACTGTGCAACGGGTCGCCGCTTTTCTATCCGCGATGCATCACATGAATCGTCAAGAAGGCCGGAACCCGGCCGAGATTGCCGAGTTCTTGAAAACGGGCGAAGTCGCCGGCTTCCTGGGTCTCGACGTCGAAGATCTCGCGGCAGCCCTCGCCGATCTGAAGGAGCGCGGCGTGGTTGA
The DNA here is from genome assembly GCA_022841965.1 of Hyphomicrobium sp. Classification (GTDB taxonomy): domain Bacteria; phylum Pseudomonadota; class Alphaproteobacteria; order Rhizobiales; family Hyphomicrobiaceae; genus JAGVSR01. The sequence continues at coordinate 26,649 of JALHQM010000014.1, forward strand.
TCGCGCCGAGCACGGTGGTCTCATTCTCCTTCAGCTCGACGAACTTGACCGTCTGTCTGGCCAAAACGAGTAGCCGTAAAAATCGAAACGATGTGCTGCGATTGGCGGGGGGCCGCTGCAGCATGTGCAAATGGAAACCGTCATGCGTATCGAGCCCCCCACTCTTGCCGCTATGGCCATCGCCGTTGCGATGCCATTCAGTCCTGCCAGCGCCCAATCTCTGAGTGTCTTCGGCGGCTGGGACAATGACAGCGCGGCAAGCTATGACCGCCCCGCCTATCGCACACCGCAGGCAGCGCCCAACTCCAATCCCTATGGCGGCTCATCCTTCGGGTTCAATTCAGGCTCAGGCCAACCCTTCCCTGCCATCATGGAAGGTGGCGGGAGACCGGTCATCGCTGGCCGCGCGCCGCCCATCATCCCATTTGCTTCGAATGAAAACCCGGGCACGATCCTCATCGACAATGCAAAACGCCGGCTCTATTTCGTCCTGAACAATGACGAAGTTTATGAATATCCGATCTCGGTCGGCCGCGACGGCTTCACCTGGACCGGCACCGAAACGATCAGCCGCGTTGCCGATTGGCCCGATTGGCATCCGCCCGCCGAAATGCGGCAGCGCGATCCGCGACTGCCCGAGAAAATGTATGGCGGCATCAAAAATCCGCTCGGCGTAAAAGCCCTGTTCCTTGGCAACACGCTCTATCGCATTCATGGCACCAACGATCCAAAGACCATCGGCTACGCCGCGTCCTCAGGCTGCTTCCGCATGATGAACGAACACGTCGTGCATCTGGCAGCACTTGTCAGTGAAGGCACGGTGGTCAAGGTCATGAACAGCATCGTCGAGCCGCAGCAGACCGCAACCGCTCCATCGTGGGAAGCCAAGCCCACTGCGCTCGGCGGTGATACCCGGCGTCCATCCGGCACGCGTGAGTTCTACGACGATCAAGCTGACATCTGGGTCGCCCGCTGATCCCGCCCCGATAATCCCACACTGAGATCTTCGGCCGGTATCAACCCGTCCCCCGCGAAGGGTGGGGCGCGTTGGGAGCTGCGTGTGCAGCCCAACTTAAAATTCCATTAACCGCATTTTTACAACTTTAAGTATACATTTCGAACTGTCGGCAATTTCTACGTGAGTCTTCGACAAGCCGGTATCCCCCCGGCGGTTCCCCAGGAGTTTGTGTTTTGCGTATCCTGTCCCTGACGGTCGCCGGTCATCCGGTGACATGGCCTTCCCATGCCCAATCGCCGGCCCGCCGCTGGCGCAGCGTCCTCATGCTATCCGCCAGTGCGTTGGCCTACGCGGCCGCAGAAGCGGTCAGTCCTTCGCCCGCCGCGGCCCAGTTCATTTGCCAACAGTACGGCGGCAGCGCCGGCAACGCCACCGCCGGCTCCTACGCCATCGCCTGCGGCCAAGATGCCGCCGCCTCCGGCCAGGGCGCCACGGCGTTTGGCGTCCTGACGGAAGCCTCCGGGTCCTATTCAAGCGCCGGCGGATATTTCGCCCGTGCGCTGGGCGACAACTCGCTCGCCGCTGGCTCCTATGCCCGCGCGGAAGGCGAGAACGCCGTCTCGATCGGCGCGGTCGCCATTGGCGCTGGCAACAACTCTGCCGCCATCGGCAGCGCCGCTGAAGCGAGCGGCAACAATTCCACCGCCATCGGCGCGTCCTCCGATGCCCGCTCCATAAACTCGACGGCGGTGGGGTCCAGTGCGCAGGCCACCGGTGTCAATGCCTCGTCCATCGGCAGTCAATCCGAAGCAGCCGGCGACAATACAACGGCCATCGGCCGCGCCTCCCGCGCCGCTGCTCAAAGCGCAACCAGCGTCGGCGCGGTCTCCCAAGCCTCCGGCGACTTCTCCACCGCTCTCGGCGTCGACGCCCGGGCCACAACCGCGAACGCCACCGCCACCGGTTCGAGCGCGCGAGCCACAGCAGCCGACACGTCGGCCTATGGTCAGAACGCATCCGCATCCGGGACAGGAGCGTCCGCCTTTGGACGCGCAGCAACCGCGAGCGGCGCATCCTCCACCGCGCTCGGTCAAGGGGCAACGGCGAGCCAATCCCGCGCTCTCGCGGTTGGCCAAGGAGCCAGCGCCACATCCGCCGGTGCAGTTGCCATCGGCTCCGGTGCCGTTGCGTCCGGCTCCACCGCTGTCGGCACCGACGCCCAAGCCACCGGCGCCGATAGCGCCGCCTTCGGCAAAAACGCCGTCGCCAGCGGCGCCAACACCACCGCCATCGGCGAATTCTCCTCCGCCACCGGCCCAGGCTCCACCGCCTTGGGTCGCGGCGCGAACGCAGCTCATAGCAACAGCACAGCCATCGGCGCGAATATCTCCACGTCGCGCGACAACCAGATCGCGATCGGTAGCGCCACGAACACCTACACCGCAGCAGGCATCGGCACGGCAGCCAGCCGCGCCACCCAATCCGGCCCACTGCAGGTCGTCACCACTGACGCAAATGGAAATCTCAGCGGAGACAGCGGCGCGCTACAAAACCAAGTCAACACCAACACGACCGGCATCGGCACGCTGACCACGCGCGTCGACGGCCATGACACCGCGATCTCGACCCTGCAATCGACCGTCACCGATCATGGTGGCCGCATCTCTTCGCTCGAGGGGTGGCGAACGACGGTCGAGCCAAGACTGACAAACGTCGAAGGTCAAACAACCACCAACACGACGAACATCACCAATCTCTCAAATCGGACCACCAACGTGGAGAACCGCACGACCGTCAACGAGACCGACATCACCGCTCTCAAAGGCCGCGCGACGTCGGTCGAAAACCGCGTGACGAACGTCGAAGGCCAGACGACGACGAACACAACGAACATCACCAACCTGACCACGCAGACCAACACCAACACGACCAATATTTCCAACCATTCCGTCCGTATCGGCAGCCTCGAAACGCGCACGGTCACGCTTTCTGATCGCATGACCGGCCTCGAAGGAACGATGGGAGAACTCTCCGACAAGGTCGGCACCTTCGACAGTCGGATCTCCCGCGCCACAGAGCGCGCCGACAAAGCCATGGAAGGCGTCGCCGTCGCACTGTCCCTTGCCGATCCGGTACTCGCCACCGGCGAGAGCCTCGGCATCCGCGTGAGTTGGGGCACCTACGGCGGTGAAAACGCCATCGGCACGTCGATCATGGGCGTGCTGTCGAACAACACGTTTGGCAATGGCGAAAAGCTCAGCATTGGCGGCGGTGTCGGCGTGGGGTTGGGCGACGGCAACGTCGGCGGCCGCGTCGGTCTACAGCTCACTTGGTAATATCTACGCGCTCTGGAAAGCCGGCACATCCGGCCAAAACACCCGCGCCCGCTTGCTGATGACGGCGGCATCCGCCGCCGTCGTCAGCAACTCCAGCGTTCCAGTATTGCCATCCACATATCGGGGATGCCGGTGCAGATAATCGTCCAGACTGTCCGCTACGATCTCCGGCTGTGAAAGAATGCGCGTCGCTGAGGGCAGGTGCCGCCGGAAAAGATGTTCCACCAGTGGAAAATGCGTGCAGCCTAGAATCGCGCGATGCGGCGGCATCCCGTTGGTCTGCGCCATGACGCCCGCAATACCCTCCGCCACCAACCGGTCGAGGTCGTCCTCGCCCGCCTCGGTCTCAATCGCCCCCGCCAACTCCGAACAGATCTGCTGCACCACCGTCACCTTCGGCGTCCGCTTACGGATCTCCTCCGGATAAACGCCCGCCATCACCGTCCGCGTGGTCCCGAACACGGCAATTGTATCGGTCAGATTCTTCTGCGGATATTGCGGCGTCGTCACCGACCACGGCGTCTGCGTCGCCGCCTCCACAGTTGGCGCAACGATGCCGATAACATTGCAGCCCTTCGCCCGCCACGCGGTCCCTGGCAGCCACGTCTGCTGCAGCTGCCGCGCCGCAACCGCAGTTGCCGTATTGCATCCGAGCAGAACCAGCCGCGCCCCGCGCTCAAACAGCGCCTCCGTCGCCGCCCGCGTCAAGTCGACGATCTCCGCCGACGAGCGGTTGCCATACGGCACGTTCTTGTGGTCGCCATAATAGGTGAAGGACGCCGCCGGAAACCGCTCCACGAGCGCCCTCAGCACGGTCAACCCACCAAGCCCGGAATCGAACACCCCAATCATGGGCCGGATCAATGCGCCGGACCGCGGGCTGCCGTCAAGGCAGCGCCGCCAAATACACTGCGATTACTCCGCCGCTTCCCCGGGCGTGCGGCCCTTGGCGGCAGCCGAACTCTCTTGCTCCACGGCCTTCAAAATCTCGATCGTCGGCATCGAAACGGTATTGTAACCGCAGTCCACAAAATGCACCTCGCCCGTCACCGCGCCCGACATATGCGAGAGCAGATACAGCGCCGACCCGCCAACGTCGTCGAGCGACGGCGTCCGGCGCAGCGGTGAATTCTCTTTCTGGAAATTAAAGATCGCGCGCGCATCGCCCACTCCAGCGCCCGAAAGCGTGCGCATAGGCCCCGCCGACAGCGCGTTGACACGAATGCCCTGCGGACCGAGGTCGGCCGCCAGATAGCGCACGGACGCTTCCAACGCCGCCTTGGCAACACCCATCACATTGTAAGACGGCACCCACCGCGTCGCGCCCCCGTAAGACAGCGTGATCATCGATCCGCCGTTCGGCATCAGGTCAGCCGCACGCTTGGCGATCTCCGTGAACGAGAAGCACGAGATCACCATCGTGTTGGTGAAGTTTTCCCGTGTCGTATCGGCATAGCGCCCCGACAACTCGCGCGGATCGGAGAAGGCGAGCGCATGCACGACAAAGTCGAGCCCGCCCCACTCGGTCCGGATGCGGTCGAACACGCGATCAACGCTATCCAGTTCGAGCACGTTGCATTCTTCGATGATCTTCGCACCGAGGCTTTCCGCCAGCGGAGCGGCCCGTCGGCCGAACGCGCCACCCTGATAGGTGAATGCCAATTCGGCACCCTGCCCGGCAAGGATGCGCGCGATGCCCCACGCGATCGAGCGATCGTTGGCAACGCCCATGATCAGGCCGCGCTTTCCGGCCATCAGAGGCTGCGGCTTGGCAAGGTCGAATTCGGACATCGGAGGCCTCGTTTTAGCGCCAGGCGAACGGCCACGGATCTCGAACCAGCCGGCGCCCTGCTTGTATAGTTTCATTTTTGACGACCCTGCAGCCGGACCTTGGACGGATAAGCCATCCGGTCCGCTGAGCCGTCAGACGGTCGTGTCATTAACCATCATGCCGGCGGAACACGAGAGTTGCATTTGTTCCGCCAAATCCGAAGCTGTTCGACATCACACAGTTAAGCGCAATGTTGTCGATGCGTTTGCGCACAATAGGCACGTCCGCGAAGGCCGGATCGATCTCATCGATATTGGCGCTTTCGCACACAAATCCGTTGTTCATCATCAGCAATGAAAAGATTGCTTCCTGGACGCCGATCGCACCCAGCGAGTGGCCCGACAGCGACTTCGTCGCAGAGATGGGCGGGATTTTGGTGCCGAACACCTCGCGGATTGCCGCGATCTCGCGCTCGTCGCCGACCGGCGTCCCCGTGCCGTGTGGATTGATGTAGTCGATCGCGGGCAACCCCTTGCCATCGAGGCCCTGCATCGCGAGCCTCATACAGCGCGCCGCGCCTTCTCCCGAAGGCGCCACCATGTCGAACCCATCCGACGTCGCCCCGTACCCGGCGATTTCGCCATAGATCTTAGCCCCGCGCGCCAGCGCGTGCTCGAGTTCTTCCAAAACCACGACGCCCGCACCGCCGGCGATAACGAACCCATCGCGATTTTTATCGTAGGCGCGCGATGCCTTTTCCGGCGTGTCGTTAAATCGCGTCGACATCGCGCCCATGGCATCGAACAGGTTCGATAGCGTCCAGTCGAGTTCCTCGCAACCGCCGGCAAAAATAATGTCCTGCTTGCCCCACTGGATCAGTTCAGCCGCGTTACCGATGCAGTGCGCGCTCGTCGCGCATGCCGATGAAATTGAATAATTGACGCCTTTGATTTGAAACGACGTCGCCAGCGCCGCAGAAGGACCCGAGCACATGGCCTTGGGCACCTCGAACGGACCGATTTTCTTCGGCCCGCCCGATTTGAGCGTGGTCTCGGCCGCGTCCACGATGGCGCGCGTCGACGGCCCGCCCGAGCCTACAATAATGCCCGTCCGTTCGTTGACGACGTCGCCGGCTTCCAGCCCCGCATCGCGGATCGCCTGATCCATCGCGATGTAATTCCAAGCCACACCGGGATTCATGAACCGCTTCGGCTTGCGCGGAACCAAGCCGTCCCACTCCAGCTTGGGCGCGCCATGAACTTGGCACTTAAATCCAAGCTCTGCGTATTTTTCCGCCCGCGAGATGCCGGATTTGGCCTCGCGCAGGTTCGCCACGACCTCCTGGGTGTTGTTCCCGATCGAGGAGACGATACCCATCCCTGTGACGACCACGCGCCGCATGCGCTCTAAGCCCCTGTGTAGTTCACTTGCTAAGTCAGTCTGCGCTTGTGGCGCAGGAAGGTACCGATTGGCAACGGCTAGCTTTCGGTCGATTTCAAAAGAACGCGCAAATCCTTGGCCTGATAGATCACTTCGCCGTCCGCGATCACCTCACCATCGGCTTCCGCCAGCTTGAGTTTGCGCGCGATCACCCGTTTCACGGTCACGACGTACTGTACGTGCTTGATTTGCGGCGTGATTTCCTTGGTGAACTTAACATCGCCCACGCCCGCCGCGCGGCCCTGGCCCGTCAACCCAAGCCAACCCAAATAAAAACCGGTAAGCTGCCATAGAGCATCGAGCCCCAGGCATCCCGGCATCACCGGATCACCCTGGAAGTGGCAGTCAAAGAACCAATTGAGCCGATCGTTCCCTGCAACTTTGAGTTCAGCCACGATCTGCCCCTTGCCATGGGCGCCGCCCGTTTCGCTGATGTGCGAAATGCTGTCGAACATGAGCATTGGTGGCAGAGGCAACTGAGCGTTGCCTTCCCCAAAGAGTTCGCCGCGGCCGCAGGCCAGCAAATCGTCAAACGTATAGCTTTGCTGCCGTTCGGCCATGTCGCCCTTGCCCCCTGGGGAACCCGTTACGAGCGTTGACCGCTCATAGAGGTCCATCTTTTAACTCTTCTCCGCCGTTCAAACGGGAAAACGCGCGTAAGGTCAAGCGGACAGGGTCTGCCGGACCCGATGCCGCGTCCAGTTGCGAACGTCAGGCGACACCCCTATACTTGTCGGAAAATAGTGGGTTTGGACGGCGCGCACAGAGTGTGTGCTGCTTCCAGACTTTGGCCACTTTGGCCGTGCACACGATACGATCAATCCAACCCGGTGCAGAAGATCTGTGGAAAACGAAGCCGAATTCACCGCCACGCCGACTGTCGAACGCCTCCGGACCGCCGGTTTGAGGCCAACCCGGCAACGTGTTCTGCTGGCCGAATTGCTGTTCGGCAAGGGTGACCGTCACGTTTCAGCTGAAATGCTTCACAGCGAAGTGCTTGATGTCGGCGAGCAGGTATCTCTAGCCACTGTCTACAACACGTTGCATCAGTTCACAGACGCCGGACTGTTGCGCGAACTCGCCATCGACGGGTCGAAGGCCTACTTCGACACCAACGTGTCCAACCACAATCATTTCTTCATCGAAGATCGTGGTGAATTGATCGACATCCACGGCGAGAATATTCGCGTCGATGGCCTCCCCCAGCCACCCGATGGCATGCGCATCTCGCACATCGATGTCGTCGTCCGGCTCGTTCCCGACAAGCGGAAGTAAGCATCCGCCACCACAATCGCGGCAATGGCGCGCCACGCGTTCTCAAATCCTTTTGGCGCTATTTGAGAATCTCGCTTGGGTAGATTCCCCAGAGTTTGCTCTGCTCGACGTAGCCCTTGTATGTCTCCACCGTAACGAAACACCAGCGGCTGTCGCAGCTTTGCAAATTGGCGATGACACCGGCTTCAACCAACGCCGTTGCCGGCGCCCGCTCGCTGTCGTCGGCCTTCAATTCCAGCTTCGGCACGGCCGCGCTCTGCTTGACCTCCCACGGCAGCACCTGTGCCGTCCGCCGCCCAGAGAGCAGCGCCTGACTGACCCAGCCCGTGACGCCGTCAGCATCGCGCACCTGCCGCCACGTATCGAATTCCTTGATGACTTCGACCGGCAGCCCGGCCCGCCGGAACACCCATTGCGTCGGATAATCCTTCCCCGGTCCCGTGCGCAAGTTGACCTCATCCGATTTCAGACTGACGAACCGGGGGATGGGCAAACCGCTGACCGAGCCTTTTCCCTGTTCCGTCGCGGCGGTCTCCTGTGCCTGAGCCAGTGTGCTCGAAAAGGCAGCGATCGCCACGACAGCGTATGAGCGAACTAGCCCCCTGCCGATCTTCCGCTGCACGGCCGTTTCCCCCATTTCCACCCTAGCCGCTCTTGACCACACCAGCGTGGCAGGCACAAGGCGGTCAACGCTTTGTTTTCCTGCCATCCATCTGTTAGACACGGGAAACGATGAGTGACCAGCGCTCTGGATCCGGCCCGAAATGTGGCGCCGGGTAGCCACGGCGGCGGACCCTCCGACCTGCCCTGACCACGGATCATTTCATGCCCGCAAGCACCAAGAAGCCGATTGTCATCGTCACGCGCAAGCTTCCCGACATCGTCGAGACCCGCATGCGCGAACTGTTCGACGCGCGCCTGAACGTGGATGACAAGCCGATGTCCCACGCCGATCTGGTCGAAGCCGCTCGAATCGCCGACGTCATTGTGCCCACCGTCACGGACCGCATCGATCGCGGCATCATCTCCCAAGCGGGCCCCCAGCTGCGCCTCATCGCCAACTTCGGCACCGGCGTCGATAACATCGACCTCGACACCGCCCGCAACCGTGCGATCACAGTCACGAACACACCGGGTGTCCTCACCGAAGACACCGCCGACATGACCATGGCGCTGATCCTCGCCGTGCCGCGCCGCGTCGCCGAAGGCGCCGCCTATCTGAAGGATGCCAAATCAAGCTGGCCCGGCTGGTCGCCCACCTGGATGCTCGGCCACCGCATCTACGGCAAGCGCCTCGGCATTATCGGCATGGGCCGCATCGGCACCGCCGTCGCACAGCGCGCTAAAGCTTTCGGCCTTCAGATCCATTATCACAATCGCAAGCGCGTCTCCGCCGACCTTGAGCAGGAACTGGAAGCCACCTACTGGGAAAGCCTCGACCAGATGCTGATCCGCATGGATATCGTCTCGGTCAACTGCCCCCATACCCCGGCGACCTATCACTTGCTCTCCGCTCGCCGCCTGAAGCTGCTGAAGCCCACATCTTACATTGTCAACACGGCCCGCGGCGAGGTGATCGACGAAAACGAACTGGCCCGAATGATCGAAGCCGGTTCAATCGCCGGTGCCGGTCTCGACGTGTTCGAGCACGAACCGTCGATCAATCCAAAGCTCTTGGCCTCCGACCGTGTCGTCGCCCTACCGCACATGAGTTCGGCCACCATCGAAGGCCGCATCGAAATGGGCGAAAAGGTCATCATCAACGTCAAAGCCTTTCTTGACGGCCACGCGCCGCCCGACAAGGTCCACCCGGCAATGTTTTAATAAATCAAAAGGCCGGTCGAAAGACCGGCCTCTTTGCATGCCCCACGGCCGGCTCCGGCGATCACACGCCAGCCGAAAACGTCGAATGACCCTTGCCAAGATAGGCGTCAAAGCACGACGCGATGGCGCGCACGAACGGCTGCCCTTGTTCCGTCACGCGGAACCCGTCCGCCGTCCGCTCCACAAGACCTTCCGCGTCCGCCGAGACGAGTTCGTCTGCCGTATCGATCAGGGGTTGAGCCAGCGCGCCGAAGGTGGACTGCAACGAAGTCTTCGAGAAGTCGAACGCGCACATCAATCGCTCGATCACGCCCGCCCGCATTCGATCGTCATCCGATAGAAGAATGCCCTTGACCGTCGCCAAACCCGTCTCCGTCACCCGCCGCTCGTAGTCGGCCCGCGCCACTGCGTTCTGATAATACCCCGTCGGCAGCTTCGAAATCGACGACGCGCCGACACCGATCAGCACTTCGCCCTGATCTGTCGTATATCCTTGGAAGTTTCGCTTAATCTCGCCCGATGCCAGCGAGTCGCCCGGCTTGGCGAAATGATCCAAACCCACCGTCACGTAGCCAGCCTTTGTCAGCAAGATCTCCGCGCGCCGCGACTGCCGGTACCGTGCCATAGTGTCGGGCAGCGTCGTCTCGTCGATCAACGTCTGGTGCTTGGCCCGCGACGGCAAATGCGCGTAGCCAAACAGCGCGATCCGGTCCGGCGACAGCCGGATAACTTCTTCGATCGTGTTGGCGACGCTCTCTTCCGTTTGATGCGGCAAGCCATAGACAAGGTCGATATTGACGCCGCTGACCCCCGCCGCCCGCATGCCTCTCACAGCCCGTTCGGTCGTCTCCACCGACTGCATGCGATTGATTGCCGATTGCACCTGAGGATTAAAATCCTGCACTCCAACCGATGCACGGTTGACCCCCACCTCCGCAAACGCCGACATCTGGTCGTCGTCCAGCCAACGCGGGTCGATCTCGACCGCGAATTCCGTTTCCAGTCCGATCCCGAATGAGGCGTGCAACGTCTCCCCCAAGCGCCGGATTTGATCGGCGGAAAGACTATTGGGCGATCCCCCACCAAAGTGGATATGGGCCAGCGGCTTATCGCCCGGCACCAGTGATGCCACCATCAGGATCTCGGCCTGGAGGTGCTGGAAATAGGTTTCGATGGTCTCTCTATTCCGCGTCGCCTTGGTATTACAGCCGCAGTACCAGCACATCTGGGCGCAGAACGGGATATGCACATATAGTGACAGTGCTTGCGACGGCGACAGTCCACGCAAGCCTTTGCGGAACGCCGTCGCACCCACCTGGGTCGAGAAATGCGGCGCGGTCGGATAGCTCGTGTAGCGGGGAACAGGGGCCGACATCCGGCGGACAAGTTCAGGGGTCATGCGGAAGGCTCACTCAGAACTTGACGTTGAAGGGCACGATGTTGTCGGCGGATTTGGCGCTCGGGCAGCGGTCGCAAACCGACCGCTCCGTTCGCGCATTGCGGATTGCGACAACGGAGTGCTGCGAGCAGCGCGGATGATCGCTCGCCATGATCCACGCTTGCAGGGAGGTAAGGTCGCCCTGCGTCAGCACCTGTCGGGCGACCGGCAGAACAACCCGGTCCTCCCACGCGATATGCCGGCGTTGACTGTCGAAGTAGCCACGCAGCATATAGCCCAGCATGTCGGCATTCTGAACAGAGCCTTGCTGCGCTGCCGTCTTCAGCCCATCGGTCAATTCGACCAGCGAAGCCCCGTCGCGCTCGTGCTCCTCCTCCAAGCATGCCAGTGCCGCATGCAGCGGATCCTCTAAGGCGACTCGGTTGCGCAACACAGGGAACAGCGCCTCCTCCTCAAGTCGCATATGCCTTGGAACACTGCCCTCTAAAATCGACACGGCGATGACTGCGAGGCCGGTGTCGAAACGGTGCGGTAAACCGTCCGCAATGGCTTCGAGAAGGTCGCAAAGTTCGCGCTGCAGGGCATGTTCTTCGGCAATAAGCCCGATTGGATCGGGTGTCTGGCACGTCGGACCCGGAAAGTTTCTACGGTCCACCCGCGGTGTTTGATCGTTTGACAAGGACATATGGACCCCGCGCGGTTGCAACTGGCGTTAACCGGCGATCCCGGTGCGGCGATCTCAACCGGTGTTTGGCACGGCGTCATTGATCCAAGTCAACGCTGAAGGAACACAACTGCGAGAATAAACTAAATCTAGCCGTCCGCCCCGAAAGTAAGAGGGCTCGCGCGGCTTGAGCATCGAAGGAGGGGAACCCGTGTCAGCATCAGCGGCCGTTAAGCCGGCTCTCAGTAACGCGCTCGCGATGGGAAGCGCGGCTCTATTCGCAGCAATAGGCATCATCCTTGCGGTCTACGGTCTCGACCTCGTGATGAACCTACATGGGGCTCTCCTTGCCGCGGCGAGTGTGGTGGCCCTTATCTACATCTTCACGCACCAAAGCGACGACCGCTCCGGCTACCTAGACGGCCCGATTAGGGTAGCCACGCTGGCGGCCGTTTTCTGGGGCGTGATCGGCTTTGCAGCCGGCGATTTCATCGCCTGGCAATTGGCCTTCCCGGCTTTGAATTTTGATCTCCCCTGGACCTCTTTCGGACGCCTCCGCCCGTTGCATACCTCGGCGGTCATTTTCGCGTTCGGCGGAAACGTGCTCCTCGCCACCTCCTTCTATGTCGTCCAGCGCACCTCGCGCGCCCGCATGCCGGGCCGCTGGGCGCCATGGTTCGTGATCTGGGGCTATCAACTGTTCATCGTTCTGGCTGCCACGGGCTACGTCCTCGGCGCCACACAGGGCAAGGAATACGCCGAGCCCGAATGGCACGTTGACCTCTTCCTGACGATCGTCTGGGTCACGTACCTGCTCGTCTTCCTCGGCACGCTTTGGAAGCGCGAAGAACCCCACATCTATGTAGCCAACTGGTTCTACCTCGCTTTCATCGTCACGGTGGCCATGCTCCACCTCATCAACGGCCTGTCCGTGCCCGTCTCCGTCCTCGGCACACACAGCTATCCGGTGATGGCGGGTGTTCAGGCGGCGATGACGCAATGGTGGTACGGCCACAATGCCGTCGGCTTCTTCCTCACGGCCGGCTTCCTCGGCATCATGTATTACTTCGTGCCCAAACGCGTCGAACGGCCGGTCTACTCCTACCGCCTGTCGATTGTGCATTTCTGGTCCCTGATCTTCCTCTACATCTGGGCCGGTCCGCACCATCTGCACTACACAGCGCTGCCCGATTGGGCGCAGACGCTGGGCATGACCTTCTCCATCATGCTCTGGATGCCGTCGTGGGGCGGCATGATCAACGGCCTGATGACGCTCTCGGGCGCCTGGGACCGCCTCCGCACCGACCCCGTCGTGCGTCTGCTTGTCGTGTCGATCGCCTTCTACGGCATGTCGACCTTCGAGGGCCCGCTGATGTCCATCAAGGCCGTCAACTCGCTCTCCCATTACACCGACTGGACCATCGGCCACGTTCATTCCGGCGCGCTGGGCTGGGTTGGCATGGTGTCTTTCGGCGCCATCTACTGCCTTGTTCCATGGTTGTGGAAGCGTGAAGGTCTCTACTCGATCAAACTCGTGGAGTGGCACTTCTGGCTCTCGACCATCGGCATCGTTCTCTACATCACCTCGATGTGGGTTGCCGGGATCACCCAGGGCCTCATGTGGCGCGCCTACGACAACCTTGGCTTCCTCAAGTACTCGTTCATCGAGACGGTGGAAGCGCTCCACTGGCCCTACATCATTCGTGCCGTCGGCGGCCTCCTGTTCGTCATCGGCGGGTTCGTCATGGCCTACAACGTCTGGCGCACGGTGCGCGGCGATCAACCGGTCGATCTGAAGGATCAACCGCGCGTCGCAGCCGCTCCCGAGCTTCGCAGCGGCGTCGTCGCAGTGCCAGCCGAGTAAGAAGGATATCGATCCATGAACCATGGTATTTTCGAAAAAAACTCGCTCATCCTTCTGATCGGCATCCTGATCGTCGTGTCGATCGGCGGCATCGTTCAGATTGCACCCCTCTTCATGCTTTCCTCCACCATTGAAAAGGTGGAGGGTATGCGGCCCTACTCTCCTCTGGAGCAGGCGGGCCGGGACATCTACGTCCGCGAGGGATGCTACAACTGCCACAGCCAGATGATCCGCTCGCTCCGCGACGAGGTGGAGCGCTACGGTCACTACTCGCTGGCAGCCGAGAGTATGTACGACCATCCCTTCCAGTGGTCGTCGAAGCGCACCGGACCGGATCTCGCGCGCATCGGCGGCAAGTACTCGGACGCTTGGCACACCGATCACATGCGTGCGCCCAAGTCGGTGGTTCCGGCCTCGATCATGCCAGCCTACTCTTGGCTTGAGACCACACCGCTCGACTACACCAACATCCAGGACAAGCTGAAAACGCTTCAGTTCATCGGCGTCCCCTACACGGATGAGATGATCGCCAAGGCAGCCGCCGACATCGAAGCGCAGATCGCGCCCGATACGCCGGCCGCCAAGGAATTGCTCGCCCGCTACCCCAAGGCGCAGGTGCGCAAGTTCGACGGTCAATCGCCCGGTGAAGGTGTCAAGCCGACCGAACTCGATGCGCTGATCGCCTACCTCCAGATGCTCGGCACGCTGGTCGACTTTACGAAGTTCGACGCCAGCGGTCCCAACCTGCGCTGAGGAGAAATTGTCATGACCTATCAGGATGCACAGGTCTGGTCGCAGCTCGCCGCGTTGGTGATATTTGTGAGCCTGATCATCGGAATTGGGTTCTACACCTTCCGGCCCGCGAACAAGGCCAAGTTCGAACGAGCGGCACGTCTGCCGCTCGAATCCGACAACGATAAAGCGGTGAAATAATCATGGCTGGGCATAAAAAAATCGACGAAGTCACGGGCGTAGAGACCACCGGACACGTCTGGGATGGCGATCTCTGCGAATTGAACAAGCCGCTGCCGAAGTGGTGGCTTTACGTCTTTTACGCCTGCTGTGTCTGGGCATTCGGTTACTGGATGGTCTATCCGGCTTGGCCGACCCTTACCGGCTATACACAAGGCTACTTTGGCTATAGCCAGCGCGCGGCCGTCACCGCCGAAATCAACGCCGCGAAGGCCGCACAAGACACCTACCGTCAGGCGATTGCCAACACGCCGATCACTGAAGTCAAAGGCAAGGAAGACCTCCTCCAATTCGCCCTTGCCGGCGGAGCGGCAGCTTTTGGCGACAACTGCTCCGGCTGTCACGGTCGCGGTGCTCAAGGCGCCGTCGGCTACCCCAACCTGAACGATGACGATTGGATTTGGGGCGGCACGCTCGAACAGATCGAGGGCACGATCGCTCACGGCATCCGCAACGGCGCCGATGAGGCCCGCAACTCGGCGATGCCGCGTTTCGGCCTCGACGGCGTCCTGGAACCGGCAGCCATCTCCGATGTCGCCAACTATGTCCGCTCGATTTCGGGCGCCGAACAGGTCGACACGGTTGCCGCCGAACGTGGCAAAGCGACATACGCGGAACAGTGCGCGGCCTGCCACGGCGAAGATGCCAAGGGCAACCTAGAGATGGGCGCACCAAATCTCTCGGACGCGATTTGGCTTTATGGCAATTCTCAAGAAGCCGTGACCCAGAGCATTGTGACAGGCCGTGGCGGTGCCATGCCCGCGTGGGCTCCCCGTCTCGATCCGGTCACGGTGAAAATGCTGGCCGTCTACGTGCATTCCCTGGGCGGCGGCAAATAGCCACGATGGCTTTGGTAACCTGACGCACTGAAAAGGCGAGGAAGTCTTCGAATATGACCACCATGGACAAACCTGGTCAGTTTAAACCCGAAGACTTTCTCGTCGAAGCCGCGCCCGGCGTAGCAAGGCATGATGTCGAGGCCGTTCGCCAGCCGAAGGCCAAGAAGGCGGCCACGTCCCACGACGATGCCACGAAAGGCAGTTGGGCCGCGCAGCAAAAGATCTACTCAAAGCTTGCGAAGGGCAACTTCCGCAACGCCAAGTGGATCGTGATGCTGGTGTCTCTGGGCATCTACTATCTTTTGCCTTGGCTCCGCTTCGACCGTGGCGAAGGTCTTCCAAACCAACTCTTCCTAATCGATTTTGCCAATCAACGCCTGCTGTTCGGACCCATCGAAATCTGGGCGCAGGAATTCTACTACGTCACCGGCCTCCTGATCATTTCCGCGCTGGCTCTCTTCCTCGTCACCTCCATCGCGGGCCGCGTCTGGTGCGGCTACGCCTGTCCGCAGACCGTCTGGACCGATCTGATGATCGCCGTCGAGCGCTTCTGGCAAGGTGACCGCAACGCCCACATGCGCCTTGACCAGCAACCCTGGAACTTCGAAAAAATCTGGAAAAAAACAGCCACACACATCTCCTGGCTGCTCATCGGTCTGTTCACCGGCGGTGCGCTTGTCTTCTATTTCCGCGACGCCCCGACACTCGCCATGGAACTGCTCACGGGCGAAGCTTCAACCGTCGCCTACGCCTTCCTCGCCATTTTCACGTTCACGACCTATCTGCTCGGCGGCATCGCCCGCGAGCAGGTCTGCATCTATATGTGCCCCTGGCCGCGCATCCAGGGCGCCATGCTCGACCACGACAGTCTCTGGATCGCCTACCGTGACGTTCGCGGCGAACCTCGCGCGCCCCACAAGAAGGGTGACTCGTGGGACGGTCGCGGCGACTGTATCGATTGCAAGGCCTGCGTCGCGGTCTGCCCCATGGGCATCGACATCCGCAACGGTGCACAGCTCGAATGCATCCAGTGCGCGCTGTGCATCGACGCCTGCAACGACATCATGGACAAAGTCGGCCGTCCCCGCGGCTTGATCGCCTACACGACCGAACGCAACGTGGAGAACCGGACGGCAGGGCCTCGCGACGGTCTGCGCATGATCCGCCCGCGAACAGTCCTCTATTCAGTAATCATTGCGATCACGGCCGGTTTGATGGCCTGGGCGATGCTGAGCCGCTCCGACCTCGACGTCAGCGTATTGCCCGACCGCAACCCACTCTTCGTCAAGCTATCCGACGGCGGCATTCGCAACGGCTACACCGTCAAGATCGTCAACAAGAACCAAACGCCGCGCCGTTTCAAAGTCGAACTGACCGGTATCGACGGACTGAAGACGACAATTGTCGGTCACGACGACGCCTCAGCACCCATCGACGTGGCTCCATCGAATTTAAAGGCATTGAAGATCTTTGCAGCCCTTCCACGTGACAAGGCAAAAGCACTGCCCTCAGAATCCACGCCGCTCAACATCACGGTCACCGAGGTCGATGGCGCCGTTTCAGCAACCCGTGATACAAGTTTCCGGAGCCCTGGCCCATGACCTCGAACATGACATCAGCCATGACCACCACCAACACAAACGGCAGCCCGAAACCCGCAAAGCGCATGGTCAAGGAAATCACCGGTCGCCACGTACTCTTCCTGATGCTCGGCTTTTTCGGCGTCATCATCGCGACCGATTCCTACCTCGTTTACAAAGCCGTCTCGACATTTGGCGGCCTGGAAACGCAAAACGCGTACCGCAAGGGGCTCACCTACAATGAGCGCATCGCCGAAGAGCGCGCCCAGGAAGCTCTCGGTTGGACGAAAGACGCCCGCCTCGACAAGGGCGAGCTGCGCGTCATTATTCGCGACAGAGATCAAAAGGGTGTCGAAGGTCTTCAGATCTCGGCGCTCTTCGGCCGCCCCGCCACCAACACCGAAGACCGCACACTAACACTCACGCAGACCGGCTCCGGTGAATACATGGCCACCGTCGGCGATATCGCGCCCGGCAACTGGGTTGCCACGATGGAAGCACGCGAGGCGCTAACCGGCTCCGGCGCGGTGGTCTATCAGTCCAAGGTGCGGCTATGGAAGGCGCCCTGAAGCCGGACGCCATTCCCACACCGGCCGTAGACCTCACGGCCCCCGAACCCGTGCGCGAGACGCAAGTCTTCACCGCGCCCGAGATCATGTGCGGGGGCTGCCTGCGCACCATCGAGGCCGCGCTCGCCGATACGCCAGGCATCTTCAATGCCCGCGCCAACTTGAGCGCCCGCCGCGTGACTGTCACCTTCGATCCCGAAGTCACGTCCCCCGAACTCGTCATTGCCGCCATAAAAAACGCCGGCTTCTCCGCCGCCCCGCTCATTGAAGGCCGCGACGAAGTCCACGCCGCGCGCGTCAGCGAACTCATGCCCCGCGTCGGCGTCGCAGGCTTCGCCGCCGCCAACATCATGTTGCTCTCCGTCTCCGTCTGGTCGGGCCACGCCTCCGACATGGATGAGCACATGAAAGCGCTCTTCCATTGGATCTCAGCCCTCATCGCGCTTCCCGCCATCGCTTATTCCGGCCAACCCTTCTTCAAGTCGGCCTACGCAGCCTTGAGCGCCCGCCGCCTCAACATGGACGTGCCGATCTCGCTCGGCATCACGCTCGCCACCGCCATGAGCTTCGTGCAAACCATGCGCGGCACCGACCACGTCTACTTCGACGCCGCGACAATGCTCGTCTTCTTTCTTCTCATCGGCCGCTTGCTCGACGAACAAATGCGCGCCCGCACCCGCAGCGCGGCTGAAAACCTCATGAGCCTGAAGGCACTCACCGCCACCATCCTCGATCCCGACGGCACCGTCCGCCAGATCCCCTCGCTCAACCTCCAGCCCGGCATGACGATGATCGTCGCCACCGGCGAACGCATCGCCGCCGATGGCATCGTCAGCGACGGCCTGAGTGAAATCGACGAAAGTCTGATCAGCGGCGAAACCCTGCCCAAGCCGGTCTCCCGCGGTGACCGCGTCCACGCTGGCACCTTGAACACCGCCGCCCCACTGCGCGTCGCGACAACGGCCACCGAAGACAACACACTCCTCGCCGAGCTTTCCCGCCTCATGCTGGCCGGCGAGCAAACGCGCGGCCGTTACGTCCGCCTCGCTGACCGCGCTGCCCGCCTTTACGCCCCCGCCGTCCATTTGCTCGGACTTGGCACGCTGATCGGCTGGCTGGTCGCTGGCCACGGCTGGGAAATCGCGCTCACCAATGCCATCGCCGTCCTCATCATTACCTGCCCATGCGCGCTGGCACTCGCCGTTCCAGCCGTCCAGGTCGCAGCCATCAGCCGCCTCTTCGGCCAAGGCGTCCTCGTCAAAGCCGCCGACGGCCTGGAGCGCCTTTCCGAAGTCGACACCATCGTTTTCGACAAGACCGGAACACTGAGCCTCGGCGAACCCTCTCTCGCTCTCGACCAGCCAATCGACGCCGACGTTCTCGCCCGCGCCGCCGGCCTTGCCATCATGAGCCGCCACCCCTACGCGCAAGCCATGGTCCGTGCCGCCCGCGCTCGCGGCATCGACTTTGAACCGCAATTGGGTGTGACGGAAATCCCTGGCTCCGGCCTCTCCAGCATGACGCCTGAAGGCGAGGAGCGCCTCGGCTCAGCCCTCTTCACCGGCGTCACAGTCATCGATCCGCGCCAGGCCGCGTCCCTCTGGTATGCCCGCCCCGGCCGCGCGCCCGTCGGCTTCCGCTTCGAAGACCGCCTGCGCTCCGACGCCCCCGCCACCATCGCGGCGCTCCAGGCCGCAGGCTATCAGCTCGAAATCCTGTCCGGTGATCGCCCCGACGCCGTCGCCGACGCCGCCCTCGCGCTCGGCGTATCGGCCTACAAAGGCGGCGTCCGTCCCGACGAAAAACTGGCCCGCCTGACGGCGCTCAAAAACGAAGGCCGCGTGGCGCTGATGGTCGGCGACGGTCTCAATGATGCGCCCGCTTTGGCCGCCGGCCACGCCTCCATGTCGCCCTCCGCCGCCGCCGACATTGCTCAGAACGCGGCCGATGCCGTCTTCCAAGGCGAAAAACTCGGCCCCGTGGTCGAAGCCCTTAAAGTGGCCCGCCGCGCCCACCGTATGGCGCTGGAAAACTTCGCCATTGCCATGCTCTACAACATCGCCTTCGTGCCCATGGCCGTCATGGGCTATGTTACCCCCTTGCTGGCCGCGATCGCGATGTCCACGTCGTCGATCCTGGTCACCGGCAATGCGCTCCGTCTGCGCTCGATGAAATTGAAGCTCGCTCCTGTCGCGGCGAGCACGGATGAGGATCGACCATGACATCGCTCGCCTGGCTCATTCCCGCCGCTCTGTTCCTCGGCCTTCTCGGTCTCGCCGCCTTCCTGTGGGCGCTGAAGAACGGTCAATTCGAAGACCTTGAAGGCGCCGGTTGGCGTGCCATCGATGATCAGCCTCCCGGCCCCCAAGGCGGCAACAAGAAACCCGAATAGAACGGCGTATGGACGGCACCGAAATCACATTTCTGGGCGGCTTGGTGTTGGGCTTGGCAAGCACCCTTCATTGCAGCGCCATGTGCGGCGCGATCTCGTGCAGTGCGCTGCTCTCGCTCGGACCGGCGACCGGATGGGGCCGCGCCGGCCACGCCATCCTCCTGAACCTGGGCCGCATCGCGGTCTATGCCGCTCTCGGCGTCGCGGCATCCCTCATCGGCTCGGCCATCATCAAGCCCGAGACGACCATGAATTATCAGGTGCTGCAATATATCGGCGCCTCTGTCCTCATGTGGACCGGTCTGTCCATGGCCGGCATGATGCCCCGCTTCGCGTTTCTCGATAGCGCAATGACCCGCCTGTCCAACACTGTCGCGACCGCGACGCGCCCACTTCAGGGCACCGCCGCAGCGCCTCTCGGCCTGGGTGTCATCTGGGGCCTCAATCCCTGCCCTATGGTTTATGCGGCCCTCTTCACCGCAACCCTCACGGCCTCGCCCTGGGGCGGCCTCTCGGTCATGGCCGGCTTTGGCCTTGGCACACTTCCGGGCGTTCTTGTTGCCGGTCTCGGCCTTGCTTCGCTGCGTGGCATCGAAGCCAGTCGCGCCATCCAAATCGCCGCCGGCCTGATCATCGCCGTGCTGGGCTTCGCCTCGCTCTACATCCCCGCCGCCCACATCGCTGCGTGGTGCTTGAACTGATCGGGCTGGAAGTTTTGCCTCCCCCCGTCCATATGAACACGATGGACGCAAATCTCGCCCCGCCGATCCCGTTCGACAACTCCTACGCCCGCCTGCCGGAGCGCTTTTTCGCCCGCGTGCAGCCCACAGCCGTGGCCGCACCCAAACTCATCCGCATCAACGAACCCCTCGCCCGCGAACTCGGCATTGATCCGCAAGCGCTTGCCACCCCCGAAGGCGTCGCCATCCTCGCCGGCAACCGCATTGCAGAAGGCAGCGATCCCATCGCCATGGCCTACGCTGGTCACCAGTTCGGCAACTTCGTCCCCCAGTTGGGCGACGGCCGCGCCATTCTCATCGGCGAGGTCGTCGATACCAAAGGCATCCGCCGCGACATTCACCTGAAAGGCGCCGGCCGTACACCCTATTCCCGCATGGGCGATGGCCGCGCCGCGTTGGGCCCTGTGCTGCGCGAATACATCGTCAGCGAAGCCATGGCCGCCCTCGGCATTCCCACCACCCGCGCGCTCGCCGCCGTCACGACGGGCGGTTGGGTCCTCCGAGAGGAACCGCTCCCCGGCGCTATTCTGGCCCGCGTCGCGTCAAGCCACATCCGTGTCGGCACGTTCCAGTTTTTCGCCGCCCGCAAAGACACCGACGCAATTCGCACGCTGGCCGACTACACCATCGCCCGCCACTATCCCCACCTCAACGACCGGCCGGACAAATATCGCGAACTGCTCTCCGCCGTCATCGCGCGCCAGGGCGAACTGATCGCAAAGTGGATGCACGTCGGCTTCATTCATGGCGTCATGAATACCGACAACTGCTCTATCGCCGGTGAGACCATTGACTTCGGCCCCTGCGCCTTCATGGACACCTACCACCCATCAACGGTGTTCTCGTCCATCGATCGGGGAGGCCGTTATGCTTTCGCCAGCCAGCCCGTGATCGCCAATTGGAATATGGTCCGTTTCGCCGAAACGTTGTTACCGATCCTCGGCGACACGCAGGAAGAGGCCATCGCCACGGCACAAGAGCGCATCGACGCCTACCCACCCCAGTTCCAGGCCGCAATCACTGCGGGCTACGCCGCCAAAATTGGCATCGCACGCCAAGCAGCCGACGATACGGCACTCATCCAGGATTTTCTGACGGTGATGGCCAATGGTGCTGCTGACTACACGCTTACATTCCGCGCACTGTCCGATACTGCCGAGGATCCAGCCCACGATGCCAAGCTCCGCGCCCTCTTCACCGGCAGCGACGCGCTCGACGCCTGGCTCCAACGGTGGCGAGATCGCCGTGCAAGCGACCCGCGTACACCGCGCGACATCGCGACCGCCATGCGCGCTGTGAACCCCGTCATCATTCCGCGCAACCATCAAATAGAAGCCGTCATCAAAGCTGCCGTTTCAGGCGGCGACTTTGCCCCCTTCCACCGCCTCGTCGATGAACTGTCGAAGCCCTTTGATGATCGCCCCGGCATTGACGATCTGAAACAACCGCCCAAACCCGAAGAGGTCGTCCACGCCACGTTTTGTGGAACCTGATAGCTTAGCCGCTTTTGGCCACCGCACGCCGCCATTTCCGCGGCGCCATGAGATAGCCGACCTGCCCGCGCCCTTTGCGGCGCACCTCTTCCAGATAGTCGAGCACCTCGCGCGGATGCAGCGGACGGCCCTCCGTCGCCACCCGGACGCGCTCCAGATGCTGGATCTCTTCCAAGAGCGGCTGCGCCGTCTTTTGCAGCATCACGATCGTTGCAATCGTCCGCTTCGGCATATGAGGCGGAATGCGTGCAAACAGGTTTGCCACCAGATCCTGCACCCGCCGCGACAACTTCGTCGAGAACCGCCCGAGCCATGCGATCAGCCGGATGCTCCAGTCCTCGCGAAAGCGGTATCCGTGCACCTCCATCCACTCGAACAGCTTGGACATGATCATGTCCTGATGCCGGACCTGCGCCGTATTGCGATAGTCCTGCCATTCAGCGACCAGATCGAAAGCTGGCTCGATTTCCAGATCGCCGGGCGCGAATGATTCCGCCGCCGTCACGCCGATGCGCTTGTAAAACGCCACATTCGAAGCATGAAACCGGGTCGGGAAAGCCGGCAGCCGCAGCTTGCCCTCGCTCGCATCCTCATACGCGATCCGCACGAGCTTCGAGCAAAACAGCCTATTTGAAGGCCCCAACTCCATCGAAAAGTCGTAGAGGATCGGCTTGCCCGCATCCTGCGCCCGCTTCACAAAATCATAGATCAACTGCGCCGCCCGCGCCGCCAACGCCTCGTCCCGATGCCGGAACAACATCGCCCGCGCGAGCCCGTGATCGAGAACCGCCTTCAACGGCTTGATCACCGCGCCCTCTTCGATCAGCGCTTCCACCACCCAGCCTCGACCATGAGCATCGATATAAACGATCGCCGTATGGCTGAACTGGCTGTCCACGTCGCCAATCCGCGCAATCGCCGCACTGTTGTGTTTCGTGCCCCGTACCAGAAGCACATCACCCGACCGGAACGCGAACGGCTGCCCAGTATCGAACGCCGGATGCGCAAAGCTGTTGAAGGATCTTTCGCTGAAAGCGCGCAGTCCCGGATCGTCGTCGGCGGCCACGGCGTAATCCCAGTGGACTTCCCCCGCCATGTCGGAAGCATACCTGAGAACACGCAACACATCGCGCACTCCATGCTGCGCGTCGCGCGTCATGAGGCCCTGCGCATGCCAGTCGCCAATTCGGTTGCGGATGGCGCTGCGCACGAGGAACAACTCGCTCATCGCGAGCGGCGCCAGCGCCTTCAAGTCTGCCCGCGAAAACCGGCTTAGATCGCGCTCATGCACATCATGATAGATCCGCGACACGATTCGCACGATATCGTCGCTGCTGGCAACCGGAGCATTGGCAAGCGCTCGCATGGCTCGCAGATCACGCCCGATCTCATCCTCGAGTGAAAGACGCGGCACGAGTTCCCCCCAACCTGACGCACACCGGCTCTAAGTGCCCGCGTGCGCCTGCAAAGGCAAGCTGTGCGTCACGCGGCGCACCAGTCAGCCAGCTTGTCTATGAATTGTGAGCATTTTTCGAGTTCGGACACGGCAATCCACTCATTCGCCGTGTGCGCCTGCGCAATGTTGCCCGGCCCGCACACCACAGACGGCGCCCCTGCATCCTGAAACAACCCAGCCTCCGTCGCGTAGGACACCGCAAACGTCTCGTTCTGCCCCGCCAACGCCAGGGCGAGCGCCACGGCCTCAGAGCCTGCCGGCGTCCCGAACGGCGGCACAGAGTTGGTGCGCGTCAGCGTGATCCCGGCCTCCGGCGCCAGCGCCTGCATCCCCGGCAGACAGGCCGTTGCGATAAAGGTATGCAAGCGGTCTTCGATGGCCCCGATATCGAGCCCCGGCATTGACCGGATCTCAAACCCGAACCGGCACGAAACCGGCACGATGTTCGACGCCGTCCCGCCCTCAATGGTTGTCACCTGCAACGTCGGATACGGCGGTTCGAAGCGGCGATCAGGTGTCCGCGCCGCAAGCTCCGCCTCGATGAGCGCGAGTTCGCTGATAATTTGCCCCGCCGCCGTGATCGCATTGACGCCCAGATGCGCCATGCTCGAATGCGCCGCACGGCCTGCAATGTCGACCTGCCACCGTACCGGGCCCTTGTGCGCATCAACAACGCGCATGTCCGTCGGCTCGCCCACAATGACGACTCGCGGCAGTGGCAGCGTCGTCCCCATCGCCGCAATCATCGGACGCACGCCCGTGCAGCCCACCTCCTCATCATACGAGAATGCAATATGGACCGGCATTTTCAACTTCGCCGCTTTGAAACGCGGCACGGCAGCCAGCACGCACGCCAGAAATCCCTTCATATCGGCGGTGCCGCGCCCGTAGTAACGCCCATCGCGCAATGTCAAAGCAAACGGATCGCTGTCCCATGCTTGTCCATCGACCGGCACCACATCCGTATGCCCCGACAGCGCGACGCCGGGTACATCCTCCGGCCCGATGGTCGCAAACAGAGATGCCTTCTGCCCGTCTTCCGTTGGCACCAGATACGCCGCCACGCCGTGCCCGCGCAAAAAATCCTCCACGTAGAGGATCAGCGGAATGTTCGTCTTGTGGCTCGTGGTGTCAAACCCCACGAGGCGTTCGAGAATGTCGGCAACTAAGGCGCCGGAGCGCTGCATGTCAGTTCACACTTTTGACGGTAAACGGGCTGTCGAGCGAAAACGCTGGAACGGCCACATCAAACAGCACGCCGCCGTCACCCGCCATCTGATAGCTGCCAACCATGATGCCCGAAGGCGTCGGCAGGGGACACCCGGAGCTATACGTGAACGACTGCCCCGGTTCGATCAATGGCGTCTGACCCACAACGCCCGGTCCACGCACCTCTTCCGTCCGGCCCGTGCCGTCGGTAATCCGCCAGAATCGCGTCTTTAGCTGCACGGGCACTGTGCCATCGTTCTGGATATCGATCGTGTAGCTCCAGAAGTAGTAACCCTCGTCCGGCGATGATTGGTCGGACTGATACTCCGGCCGAACGCGCACTCGGACACCGTGGGTTATCGCTTCGTAAAGAAAATCGCGGCTCACGGTTTCGTCGTCCTCTATCCTGGCGCAGCAGAGTTTATGCCGTGTTCTTGGTGGGTCAACAGGTGCCTCAGGCCATCCGCGCCGCCGCCAGCCCCCGCTCCACGTCGGCAATCAGATCGTTGGCATGTTCCAGTCCAACCGACAACCGGAGCATCCCGTCACCGATGCCGAGCTCCGCCCGCGCTGCCGGCCCAATACGATAATGCGTCGTCGTCGGCGGATGCGTGATGAGGCTCTTGGCGTCGCCCAGATTATTGGAAATCTTGATCAACCGCAGCGCATTTTGGAACCGGAACGCCGCGTCTTTCCCGCCCGCCACTTCGAGCGCGATCATCTGCCCGCCACCCGTCATCTGCTTGGCCACGATATCCGCCTGCGGGTGATCCTTGCGACCGCAGTAAATGACGCGATCTACCCCCGGCTGCGCCGCCAAATAATCGGCCACCTTCGCCGCGTTCGCACACTGCGCCGCGATGCGCAGGGGCATCGTTTCCAGGCTCTTCAGCATCACCCAAGCATTGAACGGGGATAGAGACGGCCCCGTCTGCCGGAAGTAATCCTGCAGATGATCAGTCAGAAACTTCTCCGAACACAACACCGCCCCGCCCAGGCACCGCCCTTGCCCGTCGATGTGCTTCGTCGCCGAATAAATCACAACGTCGGCACCGTGATGCAAAGGCCTTTGTAACATCGGCGTCGCAAAGACGTTATCGACCATCACCAGCGCGCCAATCTCCTTGGCAAGCTTCGACACCGCGGCAATGTCGACGAGATCCAGCGTCGGGTTGGCCGGGGTCTCGAAAAAGAAGGCCTTCGTGTTCGGCCGCACGGCCTTGCGCCATTCATTGATGTCGCGCCCATCGATCAGCGTCGGCGTGATGCCAAAGCGCGGACACAGCGTTTCAACAATGTACCGGCACGACCCGAACATCGCCCGCGCCGCGACCACATGATCGCCTGTCTTGAGATACGACATCAGCGCGGCATTCACCGCTGCCATGCCGGTCGCCATCACACGGCAGACCTCCGCACCTTCCAGAAGCCGCAACCGCTCTTCCAGCATCGACACGGTCGGATTCGCAAACCGCGAATACTGGTAGCCCGGATCCTCGTTCTTGAACCGCGCCTCTGCCTGTTCCGCGCAGGTATAGACGAACCCCTGCGTCAGGAAGATCGCCTCCGACGTTTCCCCGAACTGAGACCGGAGCGTCCCCCCATGGACGAGCTGCGTCTCCGTTGCCCACTCCGCGGCAATCTCAGCATCTGTCTTGGCTGCGGTCATGTTCGTCGGCTCCAAGTGTTGACACGTACGCTGCACAACAAAAAACCCGTGCAGCGTCGCCACGCTGCACAAAGAAAAACCCGGTCCCCTGCGGCACGCACCTTATTGCTAAGGAGCCGTGCGCCGGGAAATCCGGGTGCGCGCGGCCATTTAGCGAGTTGTTTTACGTGGCTGCAAGCCGGCCGGCCAAATCACCACGACGATCGGGGCGGGAATACCGCCCCCTCCCCTTGGCGTCAAGCAAACCATGCTTTAGAGCCCTCCAAGAGAGAGGTTGAAGGTCCATGGCTAAGAAGACGGCCCCAAAGGCAAAACCAGCGCGGTCACGACCCTTGGGGATCGCGGTCACCGACGGCATCCTGCCGGCCCAAGCGATCCGCGCGTTGATCTCCGGCGGCGCATTGAAGCTGGCCGAACCGTTGGCGAGCGGCCAGCTCCAGCCCGCCAGCGTCGACCTCCGCCTCGGTCGCGAGGCCTATCGCGTGCGCGCCAGCTTCCTGCCCGGTCCGGGTTCAAAGGTCACCGACAAGCTCGCGGACATCAAGCTGCACACCATCGATCTCACCAAAGGCGCCGTGCTCGAGACCGGCTGCGTCTACATCGTCCCCCTTCTCGAAAGCCTCGGGCTCCCCGACACCATCTCCGCCTCCGCCAACCCGAAAAGTTCCACCGGCCGCCTCGACGTCTTCACTCGCGTCATTGCCGACGGCGTCACTGCCTTTGACCAGATCCCCTCCGGCTACAAGGGGCCGCTTTACGCCGAAATTTGCCCGCAGACGTTTCCCATCCTCGCCCGGACGGGGTCCAAGCTGAGCCAGCTCCGCTTCCGCGTTGGCAATCCCCGCGAAGACGACAAAGCCTTAGCCCGCCTGCACAAGGAACACATGCTGGTTTCCGGCGGCACCTCTGATATCGCCGACGGAATCGCGCTCTCCGTCGATCTCGTCGGCGGCTTGTCTGGCCTCGTTGGGTATCGCGCCAAACGCCACACCGGCGTCGTCGATGTCGATGCGCCCAAATCCTGCGCCATCGCCGACTATTGGGAAGAAATCGATTCGCGCGGCTCCCGCCGCCTCATCCTCGATCCCGATCAGTTCTACATCCTGGCCTCCAAGGAAGCTGTCCACATCCCACCGACTCATGCCGCCGAGATGATGCCCTTCAACCCGCTCGTCGGCGAATTCCGCGTGCATTATGCGGGTTTCATGGACCCCGGCTTCGGCCATGCCCCCGCCGGGGGCCATGGGTCTCGCGTGGTGCTGGAAGTCCGCTCTCACAAAGTTCCCTTCATCTTGGAAGACGGCCAGATCATCGGCCGCCTCGTCTACGAGCGCATGGTCGAGGTACCCGAAATGCTCTACGGCCGCGACTTGGGTTCCAACTACCAAGCTCAGGGCCTGAAGCTCTCCAAGCATTTCCGCTGACCAAAAGCGCCGCGATCCCGTTCGTCGTTTACGCCCCATTAACCTAAATCAGGCACCTTCGACCCCGTCGCGTTGTGTGCGAGTGGAGAGTTGCGTGCTCGATTACCCCCTTCTGCTGCTATTTCCGGCAGCGATGCTTTACGCTGCGGTCTCGGACATCTTCACGATGACGATTCCGAACCGCATCTCCGTTGCGTTGATCGCGACATTCCCCCTTGCGGCCTTCCTGGCTGGCCTCCCGATGGCCACCGCTCTCATGCATATGGCAGGCTTCGCCATCGTGCTCGCGCTGTGCTTTGCCCTGTTCTCATTCAATCTACTCGGCGGCGGCGATGCCAAGTTGCTGGCATCAACAACGCTGTGGATCGGCATGGGCCAACTTGTACCGTTTCTCGGACTGGTGGCGATCTGCGGTGGCTTTCTGGCGATCGTCATCCTGGCCTTCCGGAGTTTTCCTGTCGCCGCTCTGCCCGTCCCTGAATGGGCACTTCGCCTGCACAAGTCCGGCGGCGGCATCCCTTACGGCTTGGCGATTTGCGCCGGCGGCTTGATCATCTTCCCCAAAACTGAAATCTTCCGGGCATTGATCGTCTGACCGTTTGAAGACGGATAAAAAATAATTAATATTATCAATATGTTGCAACGACGGCTTGGGCATTCGCGCCGATTTACGACGCTGATTAACCTCGCATTGACGAATGTCACGCAAAACTAGGTCCGACGTCGGGAAGAGGGGTCTTTCCGGCGCATAGGGACCCAGTTGCACTATGAAACGAGCACAGTTGATCGGCATCTCCATTGCAGGCGTTTCGGCGCTGGTTGCCTTCGTGATGGTCAAGGGGGTGCTCAAACAGCCGAACGAGGAAAAGCGGGTCGAGGTCAAGATAAACTCGGTCCAGGTGCTCGTGGCGGGCGCCGATATCGGTCTTGGCCAAGTCACCAACGAAGGCAGCTTCCGTTGGCAGGAATGGCCAGCCGATGCATCGAAGGGCTTCATCACCGATAAGTCGAATAGAGAAGCGATGCGGCAGCTCTCCGGGGCAATCGCCCGCGCACCGATCATGGCCGGCGAACCCATTACGCCGAACAAGCTGGTGAAAGCCGGACAAGGCGGCGTGCTTGCCGCCATCCTTCCCGCCGGGATGCGCGCCGTTTCGACAAAGATCAAGGAAGAGACGGCGGTTGGCCGCCTCATCCTTCCCAATGACCATGTCGACGTCATCTTGATCCGCCGTATGCGCGGCAAATCGAATAACGACGAGTTCGTCAGCGACACGCTCTTTACCAACGTGCGCGTGCTCGCCCTTGGGCAACAGATCGAGACCAAGGAAGGCAAGAAAGCAGCCGAAGGCGCGGCCAACACCGCCACCCTCGAGCTCATTCCGCGCCAAGCCGAGATGCTCATGCTCGCCACCTCAATGGGCGAAATCAGCCTTTCTCTGCGATCAATCGCTGATCTCGATGCGTCGGGCAAACCCGGTGAAGGGAATGGTCTCAACAAACCGAAAGACGGAAATTCCGTTCAAATGCTGCGTTACGGCGTCAGATCGCGCGCCATGGGCGTGAACTGATCAACTTGAATTTGCAGATCGTCGGAAGGCAAAAATAAAATGTCTAATCAAGTGATCAGTCGCCTCGCATTGGCCCTTGCGATGGTCCTCGCCGTAGCGGCTCCAAGCCAGACGTTCGCCGGCCCCGATGCCCGCAATGGCGCGGCACAGGCACAATCCAGCAACGGTCCCGACGGCCGGCACCAGTCAGTCATTAAGTTGACCGAGGCCGATGCCGGAAAGCGCCGCTTGGTCAATCTCGGCATCGGCAAATCGGTCATGGTCGAACTGCCGCGCCCAGCCCGCGACGTGATGGTGTCGAACCCACAGGTTGTTGACGCTGTGGTGCAAAGCTCCAACCGTATTTTCCTTATCTCGCGTCGCATCGGCGAATCGAACGCCTTCATCTTTGATGAAAACGGCGACCAGTTCGCGACCTTGGAAGTCTTCGTCGAGCGTGAAACCGCCGGCATGGAAGATCTGCTGCGCCGCTTGATCCCCGGCTCCACCATCAAAGTAGAAATGCTGAACGGCA
>JALHQM010000015.1:0-7216 GCA_022841965.1 Hyphomicrobium sp.
GCTCCTGGCATTCGTCCAGAGCTAGGTTATCCGCTGTCGTCTTCCTCGGCGGCGGTGAGACGCTTGATGCGGAGCGCTGCGATTTTGTTGCGGGTCTTGCGCAACACTTCGAACCGGTAGCCGTGGAAGATGAAGACCTGACCCGGCTCGGGGATGGTCTGGGCTTCGTGGATGACGAGGCCGGCGATCGTGGTCGCTTCCTCTTCCGGCAGGTCCCAATCTTCGTGGCGGTTCAAGTCGCGGATCGCTACCGTGCCATCGACATTGACGGTTCCGTCCGCCTGGGGGCGGATCGACATTTCGTGGGTGTCGTGTTCATCGGCGATTTGGCCGACGATTTCTTCCAAGATATCTTCGAGCGTGATGAGGCCTTGCACTTCGCCGTATTCGTCGACGACGAGGGCCATCTGGGCCTTCTTTTTCAGGAACTGGTTGAGCTGGGTTTTGAGGCTCGTGGTGTCGGGCACGAACCAGGGCTCCTGGGCGAAACTTGTGATGTCGAGTTTGGCGACATCCCAGCCGACGCGACCGAGTGCGGTGAGGAGGTCTTTGGTGTGGAGGACTGCGACGATGTTTTCAGGCTCGTCGCGCCACAGAGGCATGCGCGTATATTGAGACTTTAGGATTTCGTCGATGATGTCCTGGGGCTCACTCTCGGCGTCGAGCGTTTCCATTTTGGTGCGATGGATCATGATGTCGGCGATTTGGAGATCGCGTAGATCGAGAATGCCGCCGAGCATGTCAGCATCGTGCTTGAGGACCGTGCCTTCCTTGGCTTGAAGATCGATGGTGCCGCGGATCTCATCATGGGCAGCAAGAATGTTGGCTGCATCATCGACTTTGGAGGGGGTGAGCTTCAAGATGAGGGAGACGAGCGATTCAATCAGGAAGACCGCTGGGCGGAGGACGAGAATAAGTATGCGCATCGTGGGGGCAACGAGCAGCGCGATGCGGTCGGGGTATGCGATGGCGTAGGTCTTGGGGAGAACTTCGGAGAAAACGACAACGATGACCGTCATGAGGATCGTGGCGTAGAACACGCCGACTTCGCCAAAGTGATTGATCAGGAGGCTGGTGGTCACGGCGGAGGCCATGATGTTCACCAGATTATTGCCGAGCAGGATGGTGGAGATCAGGCGCTCGGGGCGTTCGAGGAGTTTGTTGACGCGCTTGGCACTTTCGTTGCCTTCGGATTCAAGTGCGTGCATGCGGGCGCGAGAGGCGGCTGTCAGCGCGGTTTCGGAACCGGAGAAGAAGGCCGACATCAAAAGGAGCACGACGACGATAGCGAGGGTGATGGCAATTTCTGGGGACATGGGCGGGTTCAATCACTCCAAGGCGGTCCGGTGGGGGATTCGACAGTAAAATATGCATGGATTTGCGCTTCAGCGTACCACACAGGCGGATGCTGGCGCGCCGCATGGGCTGGCGCAGGCTTCAGCTCGGGTCAGCCTGCAATTTCGTGGTCGAGGAAGGCGCGGATTTTGGCCGGATCGACATCACGGGCGACGTAGGCTTGGCCAATGTCGCGCACGAGGATGAACGTCAGCTTGCCGTCGCGGACTTTTTTGTCCTGGCCCATGAGGCGGAGGAGCGTATCGGTCTCCGGCTTGCCGCCGGGGATGCCGGCAAGCGTGGTTGGCAAGCCGACGGCTGCGAGGTGTGTTGCAACGCGGGCAGCGGTGCCGGGCGGGCAGAGGCCTTCGCTTTCGGAAAAACGGAAGGCCTGGGCCATGCCGATGGCGACGCCTTCGCCATGGAGGAGGCGGCTGGAATAGCCGGTCCAGGCTTCGAGTGCGTGGCCGAAGGTGTGCCCAAGGTTGAGAAGCGCGCGGTCGCCGGTTTCGAATTCGTCGCGGGCGACAATGTCGGCCTTTGCCTTCACACTCGTTTCAATGGCGCGGGTCAGATCGGGGCCGGAATTGCCAAAGACGCCTTGCCACTGGCTCTCCAGCCATTCGAAGAACGGTGCATCGCCGAGGAGGCCGTATTTGACGACTTCGGCGTAGCCGGCGCGCATTTCGCGCTCGGGCAAGGTGGCCAGAACGTCGGTGTCGGCGACGACGAGGCTCGGCTGGTGGAAGACGCCGATCAGGTTTTTACCTTGCGGCGTATTAATCCCGGTTTTGCCGCCAACAGAGCTATCGACCTGCGCGAGGAGTGACGTCGGAATCTGCACGAAGCGGACCCCGCGACGGAGAATGCCGGCAGCGAAGCCCGCGAGGTCGCCGATGACGCCGCCGCCGAATGCCACGACGAAGTCGCCGCGTTCGAGACCCATTTCGAGCAACCATTCGCTGAGCTTGGTCAATTGCGCGAAGCACTTGGTCTGCTCGCCTGCGGGCAGGATGATCGAGCCGGCGTGGCGGTTCTCAGCTTTGAGTGAGGCTTCAAGTGTTGCGAGATGATGTTTGGCGACGTTTTCATCGGTGACGATACCGCATTTGCCTTTGCCGATGCGGGTGGCGATGAGGCGTCCTGTCTCCTGCAACAAGCCAGGGCCAATCAGCACATCGTAACTGCGGTCGCCGAGCGACACGGGCACGGTTTTCTCCGCACGTGTGAGGCCGGTCATGGAGTGAGCGAGCGTGGGCATCGGATTTGTTGTTCCGTTGGTTGTCTCAAGCGGCCGGTACGGTCGCAAGTTTGACTTTGAGCGCCGCGATGATTTCGTTGACAATGACGTCGTGGGGAACGTCGCGACTTTCGACCGTGATGTCGGCTTCGGCGTAGATGGGGTAGCGCTTCTCCATCAGGTCGCGCATGGTCGCTTCCGGGTCGCCGCTTTTCAGCAGCGGGCGGGTATCGCGCTTGGAGACGCGGCGCATGAGGACTGGGAGTTCGGCGCGCAGCCAGATCGAGACGCCGCGCTCTGGGATTTTGGCGCGCGTTTCGGGGTTGATAAACGCGCCGCCGCCGGTGGCCAGGACCTGCGGTCCGTTCGACAAGAGCCGGGCTATGACGCGGCGCTCACCATCACGGAAGTAGGCCTCGCCATGGTCCGTGAAAATCTCAACAATGGATTTCGCTGCGACGCGCTCAATCTCCTCGTCCGCATCGACGAAGCCGATGCCGAGGCGAGACGCCAGCCGGCGGCCGACGGAGGATTTTCCACAGCCCATGAGACCGACCAGAACGATCGACCGCTCGCCTAAGAGGGCGCGCAACGCTTCAATGCCGTTTGTGTCCTTCTGCTGGTCCATGGTGTCCCAAGGGGCGCCTCTGCGCCGAATCATGCAAACATTTCGGGCGAATGGCCTGCACGTGCTTCCGCCTCCCGTGTATTGCTTATTGGGCCCGGGAATTCAAATGTCACATCGGGAACGGCACAGGGTTGCGGCCGGGACGGTGATTTGTTTACCGTTCGGCGCCGCCTTGAACATATTGGCGCCACCATGAACGCACAGATCTCCATGAGAACGGAATAGCCAAAATGCCGAGCCTTTTCCGGTTCCTGTTCATCGTGGGTGCGCTTGCCGGACTGTTTACGGCGGGGATGTGGGTTCTGGCGACATACTATGAGCCGCAGCAACAGGAAGACGTCAAAGTCGTGCCCGGTGTCAAAATCCGCAAAGAGTGAGCCGGCCGGGCCCATGCGATTTTTAATCCACGTGCTGGTGATGTTCGGCCTCTCGGCATGGGTTGCCGTGCCACCGGTCATTGCCGGGGGGATACCGAGCCCCTTCGCAGAGCCGGAAACGACGCGGCCCGGGGCCAAGAAAAAGCCGCCAGCGGCCCCAGTTGGCGACGACATTCTCCAGGCCAACGAATTGCCGCCCGCTGCGGGTGGGTCGACAGGCGCGATCGAGCGGGAAACGTTAGCGCCGATCGAGGCGGAACCAGCGCCGGGTCCACCAGTTGGCGCTCCTTCGCAGACACCGGGATTGGCGCCGCCGCCGGTTGCCCAGTCGCCGGATCGTCCGCCGGGTGAGGGGACAAACGGCGCGCAGCGGCCTTCACAGGCGCAACGGCCTGCACGCATTGTCCCGGCGCCACAGCCCGGCGTTGACGAGGGGTCGCGTATCGTCATGCGTGATGAACTCGCGCCCGTGATGGCGCAGGATGGGACCGGCCTGCCATACGAACTTTGGCAGGGCATGACGTTGGAGACGATTGAAAAGGCGATTGCGACGCTCGAAATTCCACCGCGCTCGCCGGCACTGCACGGGCTTTTCCGGCGGCTCATTACGTCGGACGTGCCGGCACCGCAGGGGGGCGGAAGCACCGCGCGTTTCACAGCCGTGCGCGCAGAGGCGTTGGACCGGTCGGGACTGATTGACGAGGCGGCGGCGGTGCTGGCCAGGGATGCTGGAGCCGCATCGGATCCTGTGCTTGCTGTTCTTGCGGCCCGGACGGCGATTGCCCGCGGCAATCGCGACGACGGCTGCCGCGACGTGAAGGCGATGAACGCAGCGCAGGGGACGTTGCCCCCCGTGCTCAAAGGACAGTCGATCTTGGTGCGCGCTTACTGCGCGGCAGCGGGGGGGCAAAAAGAGTCGGCGCAACTGCAAGTGGCGCTGGCGCGCGACGAGGGTGTTGCGGAGAGCGCCGGGCTGGCAGGGATCGACGCTTTTGTAACTGGCGCGACGCCGCAATGGGCCAAGGGCCAGACCGTCGGTCCGGTTGATTGGCGGATTTTGGAGCTGAGCGGGCCCGTGGATGCACGGGCACTGGTCGAGACGGCGGGGCCTGGGGTTCTGGCCATCATTTCGCGCGATCCGGCGACCGATCCGGCGACGCGGTTGGCTGCGGCCGAGCGGGCGGCGCGGTTCAACACCTTGTCTCCCATCGAGCTTGCGACGGCGTATCGCGGCTTCGGCGGCGGGGATGCGGGTGCGGACGGGCCGGCGGCGGATGCGGTTAAGCATGCGGCGCTGTTTCAGGCGGCCGAAGATGAGGTGACGCCGTTGAAGAAGGCGCGGCTCATTCGGTCGTTTTTGGATGAGGCCAAACGCGCGGGTCTCTACTGGCCAGCGTTGCAGATGATTGCGCCGTCGGCGGCGTCGATCCAGCGCGTGCCAGAAATTGGTTGGTTTACTGAGACGGCGATCGAGGCGGCGCTGGCGTCGGGAAATTTTGGCGGCGCGCGGGCGTGGGCGGACTTCGGCGCAACGCTCGATGCGCCAGGTGCCGGCGCACCGGCGTTTGTGCATTGGCTGGCGCTGGCGGACCTTGCGGATCCGGGGCTCGCTGAGGGGCGGTCGCGGCATCTGGCGGCGTTGGAGGAGTTGGCGCAGCGCGGGCGGTTTACGCCGGAACAATTACACCGGCTGGCAACCGTGCTGGATGCCTTGCAGATTCAGGTTCCGATCCCGCTTTGGGACCTTGCGAGCCGGACACCGCAACCGAATACGGGCTTTCTCCCGGAGACGGGCGTGCTCAGCGCGCTGGCGGACGCGGCGAAGAAGAAGGAATTTGGACACACGGTGCTTCTCACGATGCAGGCCTTGGGGCCGAACGGGGCGGAGGGCGCGCACATCATTTCGCTGGGCGATGGCATTCGGGCGTTGTTGCGCGCGGGGCTTGAGGGGGATGCGCGCCGGATGGCCTTGGAAGCGCTGTTCATGGGCTGGCCGCGAGCGGCGGGCTGATGCCATGACGGCTGACAACCACCAGCTGATTAGCAACTATCTGGACATGCTGGCGTCGGAGCGCGGTGCTTCGACGAACACGCTGGACGCCTATCGCCGAGATTTGCAGGATTTCGCGCTATTTCTCGATGGGCGTGACGTGCGGGTGCGCGAGGCGCGGCGGGAGGATGTGGCAGCGTATCTCGAGCATCTGGGACGCGAGGGGTTGTCAGCGTCGTCGCGAGCGCGGAGGCTTTCAGCGGTACGTCAGGTTTTCAAGTTTCTCGAAGCCGATGGAATTGTTGCCGACAACCCGGCGGCAGGTGCGAAAGCGCCGAAGATGGGGCGGCCGTTGCCGAAGACATTGTCGGTGGCCGAGGTGGACCGGTTGATGGAGGCGGCGGCGGGCGTGATCCCGGGCAAAACGGGACGCGAGCTGGCGCGGGCGGTGCGGTTTCAAGCACTACTCGAATTGCTTTACGCCACAGGAATGCGCGTTTCCGAATTGGTGTCGCTGCCGCGGGCTGTGCTTGCAGGTGATCCGCGCGTTTTGACGATCAAGGGCAAGGGCGGGCGGGAACGGCTGGTGCCTCTCAATGGGTCGGCGCGGGCGGCGCTGGACCGGTATCTGTCGCTTGGGTCCAACCCCGCCGACCGGCTGGCGCCGATGCTGGCAAACACGTGGCTTTTTCCGTCGCGCGGCATCGAGGGGCACGTGACACGGCAGGGGTTTGCGCAGGAATTGAAAGCGTGCGCCGTTGCGGCCGGGCTCGATGCGGAGCGGGTGTCGCCGCACGTTTTGCGGCATGCCTTTGCGAGCCATCTGCTCGACCGCGGAGCGGACTTGCGCACGGTGCAGCAGTTGCTCGGGCACGCGGATATTTCCACGACCGAGATCTACACGCACGTTCTGGAAGAGCGCTTGAAGAAGATCGTGTTCGAACATCATCCGCTGGCGAAGCGATAGGGATCAGCGGGAGAACGTCTGGCGGGCGAGGGTATCGATACCTTCGCGAAGGGCGTCGTAGACGCCCGTCTCGGTCATGGCATGACCGGCGCGTTCGACATAACGCAACTGGCATTGCGACCCCCAGGCGTAGGCGACGGCTTCGGCGGCAGCGGGCGGGCAGAGGAGGTCGTAGCGGCCTTGCACGAGAACGCCCGGGATACCGCGCAGGCGCCAGGCTTCATCGACGATCTGGCCCGGTCGGAGGAAGAAATTGTGCGCGATGTAATGGGCTTCGAGAATGGGCGTCGGGGGCGTGCGGCTGCCTCGGGCGGCGTTGCGATCCGGCAAGGTGGGCGACGCGGGGACCAGTTCAGACAGCGCGCGCTCATAGGCGTTCCACACGTGAGCAGCAGGGGCGTGGATTGCTGGATCGGGGTCGAGCAAGCGAGTGACATAGGCGCGAAGCGGGTCGGCGCGCTCCGAGACAGGGAGTTCGTGGACGAACGCTTTGTAGAGTTCGGGGCGGAACCGCTTCGGGCCATCGATGAAGGCCCATTGGATTTCTTCATCCGTGCCGAGAAAGATGGCGCGAAGGACGAGACCGGCCACGCGCTCGGGATGGGCTTCAGCGTAAGCGAGGCCGAGCGTCGAGCCCCAGGAGCCGCCGACGACGAGCCAGCGCTCGATGTTGAAATAC
>JALHQM010000015.1:7316-12073 GCA_022841965.1 Hyphomicrobium sp.
GCGATCACCCGGAGAGCGTGGAAGTTTACGTTCGGTGGTGCCGAGCGCATCGGCGAGGCGGCTTTTGGCGGAACCGGGTTGCAGGGGCTTCTGCTGGCTTTCGTGCGGGGCCCAGGCGGTCATCACGAGCATTTCGAACGTCGCCGCGACGCGGCCGTCGGGATCGGCGAAGCGTTTGGCGTAGATTTCGCTGACGCGTACCAGGAGCGCGCGGCTGACAGGAACGCGACGGCGATCTGTCAGGACGTTGCTGGCGCCCATGGCGCGGAGTTCCTGCATGAGACCGAGTGCGGAGGCATAGCGGACGCGCATGACTTCGGCGTCGACGACGGGGAGGGCGAAGCCGGCGCGCTGGAGAAGACCACCCAGATCGCGGACGTCGGCGAAGGGGGCGACGCGGGGGGAGGCGCCACCTGCGATTTCGGCTTCGGCCTCGAGCCAGGCGCGGCGCAGTTCCTGGAGCGTGGCGCCACCGAACAGGCCGCCGATAAACAGGCCGTCGGGCTTCAAGCAGCGGCGGATCTGGAGGAGGGCGCCGGGCAGGTCATTGACAGCGTGAAGGGTGAGCGGCGCGATGATCAGATCGAAGCTTGCATCAGCGAAGGGGATCGCCTCCTCGTCGGCGAGGACGGCCAACTGTGAATTGGCGGGCAAGAGGGCTGCTGCCGTCTCCACCTCGATGACTGACGTGAGACCGCGCCGGCGCAGAAGCGCGCCCACCGACCCGCCGTTGGCACCGAGGACAAGGGCGGATGAAAATGTGCGTTGGATGAGGGCAAGGCGCTCTTCAACGTCGTCCTGGAACCGATCGAGGAGGAATGCGTGGGCAGCCATGCGTGGCGCGGCGCGCTGGCGGCGGAGACGCAGCAGATCGCGATCAAAGATGTCGTGCGGGCTGCTCATGCCAATTCGGGATCCTTCGCCTCTCGCCTCGGCGCGCCGTTCGGACTACCATATGGCATGACGACCCGTGACCTTAAAGCCGCCGATACCATTGCCGCATCCGGCCGCTTGCGCTTCCGAGCCCGTTTGCGGCGGACGTGGTCCGGTTTGTCCGATCTCATTCTGCCGCCGGTTTGTCTCAGCTGCCGTGAGCCGATGACGGCACACAACACGCTGTGCGCTGCATGCTGGACGCAAGTGGACTTTATCCGGCCGCCGATGTGCGACCGGCTCGGACTGCCGTTGCCGTTCGCCACGGGTGATGTTTCGCTCTCAGCGGCGGCCATGGCCGATCCGCCGGTCTATGACCGGGCACGCGCCGTGGCGCATTACTCCGGCCTGATGCGGCGACTCATTCACGATCTCAAATTCCATGATCGCGATGATCTGGTGGTGCTGCTTGGCGGATGGCTGACCGAAACGGGCAAGGCGTTGCTGGCGGAAGCCGATCTCATCGTGCCTGTGCCGCTCAGCCGCTCGCGGCTGTTGCGGCGGCGGTTTAATCAGGCGGCGCGGCTTAGCGGTGAGATTTCGGCGCGAACCGGGATCGCCATGGATGCGTTGTCGCTGATCAGGGTGCGCGCGACTGCGTCGCAGGTGGGGCTGAGCCGGAGAGAGCGCGAGGAGAATGTGCGGGGGGCTTTCGCGGTGCGGGAGGTGCGGAGGGACCGGATTGACGGGCGGCGAATTGTCTTGGTGGACGATGTGATCACCACGGGGGCGACCGTGGCAGCGGCGACGCGGGCTCTGCGCCGGGCGGGAGCGGAGACAGTGGATGTGCTGGCCTTGGCGCTGGCGACGGGGGAGGGGCAAACGGACTAAGCGCCGTTGACCGATAAAACCGGTGGCAAACGAGGCCGCTGCGGCATCCCTGGACTTGGAAGATTGACCCGCAACAGCCTATTATGCCCTTCGAAAGCGACTGCTGAAGGATCGCGCTCGGGATGAAACAGGTCGTCATCTACACGGCATCAAATTGCCCTTACTGCCATTTGGCGAAGGAACTTCTGCGCACCAAGGGCGCGGCCTATCAGGAGATCGACGTCACTGGCAGCGCGCCGCTGCGGTCGGAAATGGCGGCGAAGGCCGGACGCTCGACCGTGCCGCAGATCTGGATTGGCGACAGGCATGTGGGGGGGTGCGACGAGCTGCATGCGTTGGAGCGCAGCGGCAAACTGGACGGGCTGCTTGCTGCCTAACCTTCGAAACGCCGTGTTCGGCGGCCGGCACCTTCCA
Organism: Hyphomicrobium sp.; assembly: GCA_022841965.1. Lineage (GTDB taxonomy): Bacteria > Pseudomonadota > Alphaproteobacteria > Rhizobiales > Hyphomicrobiaceae > JAGVSR01. The sequence goes on from JALHQM010000015.1 coordinate 9,495, forward strand.
AGAACATAGCCAAGGTCTTCATGTCTGATCCCGCGTCTATTCCCGTTTCTATTCTCGATTCTGGGCGCACCTTTCGCGCCGCTCTCGTGCAGCTTTGCTCGGGCCGAGTTGTCGATCGCAATGTGGCCGATGCCGTGGCGCTTATTCGCGAGGCAGCGGCGGGCGGCGCGCAGTATGTGCAGACGCCAGAGGTCACGACGCTGATGGAGTTGGAGACGGCAAAGCTCTTTGCGGCGGTGGAGCCGGAAGAGGGGAACCGGGCGCTGCAGACGTTTCGTGACTTGGCGGCCGAACTGAAGATTTGGCTGCACATCGGGTCGATGCCGGTGAAAGTGGCGCCGGACAAGATTGCCAACCGCGCCTATGTGCTGTCGCCGGAAGGTGCGATCGCTGCCACATACGACAAGATCCATATGTTCGATGTCGATCTACCGGGTGGAGAAAGCTACCGCGAGAGCAAGAATTACCGGCCGGGCGACCGGGCCGTCGTGGCTGCGCTGCCGTGGGGCGGCCTGGGGCTCGCTATCTGCTACGACCTGCGTTTCCCGCAGTTGTTCCGGGCGCTGGCCAAGTCGGGGGCGAAGTTTTTGACGGTGCCGGCAGCGTTTACCAAAGTGACGGGGGAAGCGCATTGGCACACGCTGCTGCGGGCCCGGGCGATCGAGAGCCAGTGCTTTGTTTTCGCCGCCGCCCAGGGAGGCCGGCACGAGCATGGGCGGGACACTTACGGCCACAGCCTGATCATCTCGCCGTGGGGACAAATTCTGGCGGAGGGCGGCGTTCAGCCTGGGGTCATCTTCGCCGATATAGACTTACAAGCAATCGAGGATGCCCGCGCGCGCGTACCTTCTCTAGGACACGACCGCCCTTTCACGGTGGAGAGTCGAAGCGGACCATGATCAAGTACAGTCTGATCTGCAAATTGGGTCACGAATTCGAAGGTTGGTTCCAGAACAGCGCTGCTTTCGATGTGCAGAGCGCGAACGACTTGGTTGTGTGCCCGTCCTGCGGGACGCACGAGGTGCAGAAGGCGCTGATGGCGCCAGCTGTGGCCACGCGGTCGAGCCGGACGGAGCCGGTTCAGAATCGGCCGACGCCGGGACCGGACGCGACAACGCATGCGTATGTGCCGCCGTCGATTGCCGAGATCGTGCGTAAAATCCGGGCGGAGATCGAGAAGAAAGCCGAGTATGTGGGCCCAGATTTCGCCGAAGAGGCCCGGCGCATCCACTATGCGGAAAGCCCCGAGCGGGGAATCTACGGCGAGGCTACGTCGGATGAAGTCGCCGAACTCGACGAGGAAGGCATTCCAGTGTTCGCGCTGCCGGTGTTGCCGGAAGAGCGGAATTGAAGACCGCGCCTTGACCTTCACACAGACGACAAGGGCTGCTTTTAAGCTGCTGGCTTGACTGCGGATTGGCCGCGCCCCGGACACAGATTCAAGATGACAGCTCCTCAGGACCTGCCGAACGCGCCTTTCGATATCGGCGAGGATACCCCCGCCAATCGTTCAGCGAACGAGACCATTGGCGACGTGATCGCCACGCGGCTTTCGCGGCGCGATTTCGTGCGTGGCGCGTTGGCGGTATCAGTGATGACGAGCACGGTCGCGCCTTTGGCTATTGCCGTCGCGCCCCGGACGGCGGATGCGGCGGATGCGGTCAAGGCGCGGTTTGACTTCGCAGAGGTCGCTGCCGGGTCCGACGCGACGCATCACGTCGCTGCCGGGTATGATGCGGATGTTCTCATCCGATGGGGCGATGCCGTGCTCAAGGGGGCCCCCGCATTCGATCCCGCGCAGCCATCGGGCGCCGCGCAAGAAGCGCAGTTTGGGTACAACAACGATTTTATCGGCTTCTTGCCCATCGACGGCCGCACCGATCGCGGTCTGCTCGTGGTCAATCACGAGTATACGACCGACGAGCTCATGTACTTCGGGCTTATTGGATGGACGCGCAAAGGTAAAGTCGATGGGCTTTCCGATGAGCAAATCCGTGCCTCCATGGCGGCGCATGGCGGCAGCGTGATCGAGATCGAACGTGTTGATGGGAAATGGCGCATTGTTTCGGGCTCGACATATGCCCGGCGGATCACGGCGTCGACGCCGATGGAGATTACGGGACCGGCGGCGGGTCACGACCTGATGAAGACAAGCGCTGATCCCTCGGGGACGCGTGTGCTTGGTATGCTCAACAATTGCGCGGGTGGGGTGACGCCCTGGGGCACGTGGCTGACGTGTGAGGAGAATTTCAACTTTTACTTTTCGGGGAAGGTTGCGGCGGCGGCGTCTCCACTCGCTGAGGCTCATGATCGGTATGGCGTGCCGGCAGACTACTATCCCTGGCACCGGATCGATGCTCGGTTTGATTTGGCGCGTGAGGCGAACGAGAGCCACCGCTTCGGATGGGTGGTGGAGATCGATCCGTTCGATCCCGCGTCGGTGCCCAAGAAGCGAACGGCGCTCGGGCGGTTTAAGCACGAGGGGGCGGGGAATATCGTCAATGGAGACGGGCGATTTGTCGTTTATCAGGGCGACGATCAGCGGTTTGATTATGTCTATAAGTTCGTCAGCGCGGGCA
>JALHQM010000015.1:12173-16493 GCA_022841965.1 Hyphomicrobium sp.
GGCAGAGCTTTGCGGGCCTTGCTTCACGCCGGATATGGAAACGCTCTTCGTCGCTGTTCAGCATCCGGGCGAAAGCGACGATGAGAAGGTGCCGGCGACGGCCGAAAATCCAACGACGCGATGGCCCGATTTCAAGGATGGGATGCCGCCGCGGCCGAGTATCGTTGCGATAACGCGCCAGGGTGGCGGCAAGATCGGCGTTTAGTGCTGCTGGTCCATGCCAAAACCGCTGCAATCGTTCCTGCTGCAGCTTTCGGTCGCATCTCTGCCTTCCCGGCGGCTCAGTGACGATCTTTGACCAAACCCATGCCCCGCCCATGATCCTATGGGTTGGGACGAGTTGTCCATCCTTCGGCTGGGGCCTTGCCCGGCGGGCGAAGCCGGGTACAACGATGGCACGGTTGGGGAGGGCACGGTGGGCCGCCCGGCGCGGGACCGCAATCTGGAGAGCCGACGTCCATGACACTGCACGCCAAGCCCGAGACGGGGTTTCCCCGCGATCCTGCGCAAGTCCGTTACGACTGGATCCGGGCGGAGGCGTTGGCCATTCACGACATGCCCCTGATGGATCTGCTGTTTCGTGCGCAGACGGTGCATCGGCAGCACTTCGATGCCAACCGCGTGCAGATGAGCCGGCTGCTGTCCATCAAGACCGGTGGGTGTGCGGAAGATTGCGGGTACTGCAGCCAGTCGGCGCATCACGAGTCCGGGCTCAAGGCGTCCAAGCTCATGGAAGTGGAGCGGGTGCTTGCGGAAGCGCGCAAGGCGAAGGAGACCGGGGCGACGCGCTATTGCATGGGTGCGGCATGGCGGGAGCCCAAGGACCGCGACATGGGATCAATCCTCGCCATGATCGAGGGCGTGAAGGCGATGGGCATGGAAACGTGCATGACGCTTGGCATGCTCAGCGACACACAGATCGTCAAGCTGCGCGACGCGGGTCTCGACTATTACAATCATAACGTCGACACGTCTGAGCGGTTCTATCCCGAGATCATCAAGACGCGGACCTATGCCGACCGGCTCGATACGCTGGAGCGGGTTCGGTCAGCGGGCATGAAAGTGTGCTCGGGTGGCATCATGGGCATGGGCGAAGAGACGGCGGATCGCGTCGATATGCTCGTGACGCTGGCGAACCTTTCGGAACATCCCGAAAGTGTGCCGATCAATATGCTGATCGCGATCCCTGGGACGCCTCTGGAAGATATCAAAAAGATCGATCCGATCGCCTTTGTGCGGGTCATCGCCACGGCGCGGATCATGATGCCGAAGTCGATGGTGCGGTTGTCGGCGGGCCGCACCGAGATGAGCGACGAAATGCAGGCGATGTGCTTCTTTGCCGGAGCGAACTCTATCTTTTGCGGCGATGTGCTGCTGACGGCGGACAATCCAGGCGAGGACAAGGACGTGGTTCTGTTCGCCAAGCTCGGTTTGAAGCCGATGGACCTTGAGCCAAGCGAGACCTCGGGCGCCGTTCCGAGCCCTGAGCGGCCGGTATGCACGACGACCACGAACGCGCACTGAAGGCGCTGGCGGCGCGGGGACGTCTGCGGACGCTCACGCCGCGGCGTGGCATCGATTTTTCGTCCAACGATTATCTAGGGCTTGGCGCCTCGCCGGACTTGGCGGACGCGATTGCCGCTGCGCTCGCGCGTGGCGTTCCTGTCGGGGCCGGCGGGTCGCGGCTGTTGCGTGGCAATGATCCAGAGCATGAAGCGCTGGAGGAGGACGCCGCGCTGTTCTTCGGTGCGGAGACTGCGCTGTACATGGGTGGCGGGTTTGCGGCGAATACCGCGATTTTTGCAACGCTGCCGCAACGGGGCGACCTGATCGTCTATGACGATCTCATTCACGCCAGCGCGCATGATGGGATGCGCATGAGCAAGGCCGGGAGCGCGAGCGCGGCGCACAATGACGTGGCGGCGTTCGCGGAGCGGATTGCGGCGTGGCGGGCAAATGGCGGAACAGGACGGGTATGGATCGCCATTGAGAGCCTCTATTCCATGGAGGGCGATACCGCGCCACTTGCGGACTTCGATGCGCTGGCGCGGGAGACCGACGCGATGCTGATCGTTGATGAAGCGCATGCGACGGGGGTTCTAGGGCCGCATGGTCGGGGGCTTGCCTCGGCACTCGAGGGGCAGCCGCATGTGGTGTCGCTGCACACATGCGGGAAGGCGCTCGGCGTCATGGGGGCGCTGGTGCTGGGGCCGAAGACGCTGCGGGATTTTCTCGTCAACCGGGCGCGACCGTTCATTTATGCGACCGCGCCATCACCGCTGATGGCGGCTGGCGTGCGGGCGGCTCTACGATTGTCTGCTGATGCACCGGAACGGCGCGATATGCTGATGGAACGGATTGCGCTGTTTGGACGGGCGTTGCACGCGGGTTGCGGGATTGCGCCGACGGGGACGCACATCCAACCCATTCTCCTCAAGAGCGATGCGCGGGCGGTGGCGATTGCACGTGCGTTACAGGAGAGGGGCTTCGATGTTCGTGCGGTGCGGCCGCCCACGGTTCCGGATGGGACGGCGCGGCTGCGCGTGTCGCTCACCTTGAATGCCAGCGCGGCGGATACGACATCGCTCGTTGAGGCCATTGCTGAGGCTATAGAGAGACATCCAGTATGACGCGACGCTTCGTTGTGAGTGGAACGGATACGAACGTGGGCAAGACCGTTTTTGCGGCGGGCTTAGCTGGGTCGTTGCGCGGGCACTACTGGAAGCCGATCCAGAGCGGGTTTGCGCCCGAGGGCGATAAGGAAACGGTGATGCGGCTGTCGGGTCTGCCAGCGGATCACATTCTGCCAGAGCGCTACCGCCTGATGGCGCCGTTGTCGCCGCACCGGTCGGCGGAGTTGGATGGGATTGTCATTCAACCTTCGACGCTGGTGGTGCCGGACACGCCGGGTGCTCTTGTGATCGAGGGCGCGGGCGGACTGATGGTGCCGATTACGCGGGAGTTCTTGCAGATCGATCTTTACCGCACGTGGGACTTGCCGGTGATCATCGTAGCGCGAACGATGCTGGGGACGATCAATCATACGCTGTTGTCCATCGCGGCGCTGCGGATGCAGGAGATCCCGATCCACGGCGTGGCGTTTGTGGGTGAAGACAACTCCGATAACATCCGCACCATTGGCGAGATGGGTGAAGTGCGGGTGCTTGGACGGCTGCCGCATCTGCCGCAGCTCAATGCGCATACGCTGCGCGATGCGTTCACGACGCATTTTCGCGAGGAGGATTTCCGGTGAGCCGGTCGACCGTCTGGCATCCATTCACGCAACATGCGGTCGCGCCGCTGCCGATCAAAATTTCGTCGGCGGTGGGGGCGTATTTGACGGCGGAGGACGGGCGGCGGATCTTCGATGGCATTTCGTCGTGGTGGGTTGTGACGCACGGGCATCGGCATCAGCCAATCGTGGAGGCTCTTCAGCGGCAGGCGGATCAGCTGGACCAGGTGATTTTTGCCGGGTTTACGCACGCGCCGGCGGAGGAGACGGCGGACAAGCTGCTGCAGCTGGTGACACGCAGCCTTGGCGGAACCGAACTGGCGCATGTCTTCTTTTCGGACAGCGGGTCGACGGCGGTGGAAGTGGCGTTGAAAATGGCGCTCGGATACTGGCGGCATATCGGGGAGCCGCGCACCCGCATCATTGCGTTTGAACACGCCTATCACGGCGACACGGTGGGAACGATGTCGGCGGGAGCGCGGGGTGTGTTCAACGCGCCGTATGAACCGATGCTGTTCGACGTTGCGCGGCTGCGGTTTCCGCAGGCGGGGCGTGAGGAGGCGACGTTTGCGGCGCTCGAACAACTGCTTGATGAAGAACCAACGGCGGCGCTGATTGTGGAGCCGCTGGTTCTCGGTGCGGGCGGGATGCTGATGTATCCGGCGCCCATACTGCGGCGGCTGCATGAGATCGCAGGAGCACGCGGGGCGCTGTTCATCGCAGATGAAGTGATGACGGGGTTCGGGCGGACGGGGAGCGCCTTCGCTTGTGAGCAGGCGTGTGTAGCGCCCGATATTTTGTGTCTGGCGAAGGGGCTGACGGGCGGTGTCGTTCCATTGGCGGCGACGATTGCAACAGGAGCGATCTTCGATGCGCATTATTCGACTGATCGGACGAAAACGTTCTTTCATTCGTCGAGCTACACGGCGAACCCCCTTGCGTGCGCGGCGGCATCGGCCAATCTCGACATCTGGTTGAATGAGCCCGTGTTGGAGCGCATCGTGGCATTGGCGGCCATGCAGGCGGAGCGATTGGCCGCGCTCGCCAGCGATGAGCGATTTACCAATTTGCGGCAAACCGGGACGATT